>JASHQY010000160.1 GCA_030038885.1 Thermoplasmata archaeon
CGAGCCGGCGCCGCGCGAGTCGGCGTGAGGAGGGATCGGTCGATGGCCGCCGCACGGGCCTCCCGGTCCCCGTCGCCGCTCTCCGAGCCGTCCGGCCGAGCGCCGGTCGCCCCCGACGACGGGGCCGGGAGCGCGGGACCGTTCCGCGCCCGGGCCGAGTGGGATCCGCTCGAGGAGGTGCTGGTCCACCGGCCCGGCGTCGAGATGTTCTTCGGGCTCCTCGAGCCGTACTCGTTCCTCTACGAGCGGGGGTTCCGGAGCGACGAGGCGATCCACGAGCACGAGGAGCTCGAGCACGCCCTCGTGCAGGCCGGGGTCCGGGTCCGCCGCCTCATCCACCTCGCGATCGAACTCGGCGCCCGGCAGCCCGAGATGATCGAGCGGGTACGGCACGCGATCCCGCGCCTCGTCCGTTACTCCGGCCCGCGGCCGATGGTCGAGGCGTCCCGGGCGGCGCTGCGCCGAAACCTGGACAAGTTCGACGGGGAGACCCTCTTCAACATCCTGTTGCTCCGGCCGTCGGTCCGGCTCTCGCGGCGTCCGGGGGTCCGCGTGATCCTGCCGACCGTCGAGCTCGACACGCCGCTCGCGAACCTGTACTTCATGCGCGACCAGCAGGCGCTGTCGGCGAACGGCTACGTGCTCGGGCGGATGTCGAAGCCGCAGCGCCGCCACGAGCCCGGGCTCACCGGCGCGCTCCTGCGCGCGTGGGGCGCCCCGTTCGTCGCCGAGGTGCGCGCGCCGGGGACCTTCGAGGGCGGGGACTTCCTCCCGATGGGCGACGCCGCGCTGCTCGGCACCGGGGACCGGACCAACGCGAGCGGCGTCCGCCAGCTGCTCGCGAGCCCTCTCGGGGTCGACGAGGTCGCGGTCGTCCACCAGCCGAGCCATCCGGCGATCCCGGGCAACGACCCGGACCCGATGATCGACATGCACCTCGACACGTACCTCAACGTCCCCGGCGAAGGGCTCGCGCTCGGCTGCGCGCCGCTGCTCGACCGGGCGCGGACCGAGGTCTACCGCCGGGGCGCCGACGGCCGCATGCGGCGGGCGCCGAAGTCGGTCTCCCTGCGCGAGTACCTGGCGGGGAGGAAGATCGAGGTCCTGCCGATCTCCTCGCTCGAGCAGATGAGCTACGCGTCGAACTTCCTCTGCCTGCGCGACCGGCGCCTCCTCGCGGTCGAGGTCGAGTCGGAGGTGGACCGCGTGCTCGCCGGCCTCGCGGTCGCCGCGCGCCGGAACCCCGCCCGGTACGGCGCGCTCTACCGGCTCGCGCGCAAGGAACGCGCCGAGCTGCGGGGCGGCCCCGGGTTCTTTCCCCACACCGCGTCCGTCCGCGACCACGGGATCGACGTGATCCCGCTCGACCTCGCGCAGATCACCGGCGGCTACGGCGGGGCGCACTGCATGACCTGCGTCGTGCGACGCACGGCGCCATGACCGCGGCGGGGCCCCGGTGACGCGCGTCCTCGTCGCGCTCGGCGGGAACGCGATCCAGCCGGCCCGCGCCGCGGGCACGTGGCCCGAGGCCGTCCGTCGGATGCGCCGGACGGCCCGCGGTCTCGCGCGGATCGTCGCCCAGGGGCACGAGCTCGTCGTCACGCACGGCAACGGCCCGCAGGTCGGCAACCTCGTGCGCGAAGCGGAGATCGCCGCGGCGGAGGTGCCGGCGCTCCCGATGTTCGTCGCGGACGCCGAGTCCGAGGGCGAGATCGGCTTCCTGGTCGCCCAGGAGCTCTCGGCGGCCCTCGCCCGCGTCCGGGTCCCGCGGACCGTGGTCCCGCTGGTCTGCCGGACCGAGGTCGACCCCCGGGATCCCGCGTTCCGGGCCCCGAGCAAGCCGGTCGGCCGGTTCTACCGCGCGGCGGAGGCGCGCCGCCGGCGCGCGACCCGCGGCTGGATCCTGCGGGAGGATCGGGCGCGCGGCGGCTGGCGACGCCTCGTGCCGTCCCCCCGGCCCCGCCGGTGGCTCGAGGCGCCGGCCGTCCGCGCCGCGCTCGACCTCGGCCTGGGACGCGCGTGCGTGTTCGTCGTGACCGGCGGTGGCGGCGTGCCGGTGGTGCGCCGAAAGGACGGGAGCTGGCAGGGCGTCGACGCCGTGATCGACAAGGATCGGGCGGCCGCGCTCGTCGCGCGGGCGCTCGGGTGCGCGCTGCTCGTGATCGTGACCGACGTGCCCGGCGCGGCCGTGGGGTTCGACCGCTCCGACCGACGGTGGCTGCGGGACGTCCCCGCGGCCGAACTCCGGCGCTACCTCCGAGCCGGCGAGTTCGGCGCCGGCAGCATGGGACCGAAGGTCGAGGCGGTGCTCGACTTCGTCGCGCGCGGGGGCGACGAAGCCGTCATCACCGATCTCGCCTCGCTCGCGCGGGCGCTCGACGGTCGGGCGGGCACGCGCGTCCGGTCGAGCTCCGACCGCTCGGCCCGATCCTCGCCCGGGCGGGCCGCGCGGCGGATCCTCCGCCGGCGCCGTCAATCCCGGTTGACTCCGCGTTGATATCGTCGTGGGCGCTCCCCGAGCCCGAGGGGAACGCCATGCGAGCCTTTGTGATGGAAGGGATCGGGAAGGTCTCGGTCCAGGAAAAGCCGGTGCCCACGCCGGGACCGAACGACGCGATCGTGAGGACCACGGCGGCGCTGATCTGCACGTCGGACTCCCACACGGTGCGCGGCGCGATCGGGGATCGCCACGGCCTCACGCTGGGGCACGAGTCGGTCGGGGTGATCGATCGCCTCGGCTCGGCCGTGGAGGGGTTCCGCGAAGGGCAGCGGGTCGCGGTCAACGCGATCACGCCGTGCTACGTGTGCGAGAACTGCCAGCGCGGGTTCACGTCGCAGTGCACCCAGGCGCTGGGGGGATGGAAGTTCGCGAACATCAAGGACGGCACCCTCGCCGAGTACTTCCACGTGAACCAGGCGACCGCGAACCTCGCGCCGATCCCGGACTCGGTCCCCGACGAGAAGGCGGTCTACGCCTGCGACATGATGTCGACGGGGTTCATGGGCGCCGAGCACGCCGCGATCCCGCTCGGCGGCAGCGTCGCGGTCTTCGGGGCCGGACCGGTCGGCCTGATGGCGGTCCAGGGGGCCCAGCTCCTCGGGGCCGGTCGGATCTTCGCGGTCGAGAGCGTGCCGGCGCGCCAGGCGCTCGCCCGACGGTACGGGGCCGACGAGATCGTCGACTTCTCCCGGACGGACCCGGTCCGCGCGCTGCTCGACGCCACCGGGGGCACCGGTGTCGATTCGGCGATCGAGGCGCTCGGCGCGGAGGAGACGTTCATGAACTGCGTGCGCGCGACCCGGCCCGGGGGAACGATCTCGAACGTCGGGTACCACGGGGACGGGGAGTTCGTCCGGATCCCGCGGCTGGACTGGGGCGTGGGCATGAACGACAAGACGATCCGGACCGGCCTGTGCCCCGGCGGTCGGGAACGCATGGTCCGCCTCCTCGGCTTCCTGGCGCGGGGCCGCGTGGACCCGACCCCGATGACGACGCACCGGCTCTCGTTCGACCAGATCGAGGCCGCGTTCCGGATGATGGACCGCAAAGAGGGCGGGATCATCAAGCCCCTGATCCGGTTCTAGCGCGCCCCCGCCGGGGCCCGCGGAGGGCGCGCGCCGCGGGCCCGACGGGGGTCAACCGGCGTTGACCTGCGCTTCAAGGGGGAGAAGGACCGTCGCTCGATCGGCGACCATGACGACCGACCTCCGGACGGACGAGCCCCCGACCGCGCGGGACGACAGCTTCCTCGCGCTGGCCGACGGGACCCCGGTGATCGTCCACCCCGTTCGCCGGGAGGACCGGGCCGAGGTGGCGGCCTTCACCCAGCGACTCTCGCTCGACTCGATCGAGCTCCGGTACTCCGCGCCGATGCGGGCGGAGGCCGTGATTCGGGAGATCCTCGGCGACGGGAGGCCCGAGGAGCGCCTCTCGCTGCTGATGGAGACCCTCGAAGAAGTCCCGCGCGTCGTGGGGACCGCCGAGTACGTCCGCTACGCGCGGGAGCCGCGCCGCGCTGAGGTCGCATTCCTGGTCGCCGACGAATTCCAGGGCCGGACCGCGGGCACCCTCCTCCTGTACGACCTCGCTCGGCGCGCCCGGTCGGTGGGCATCCGGTGGTTCTCGGCGATCGTGATGGCGGAGAACGGCGCGATGTGCGACGTCTTCCGGCACTCGGGATTCCCGTCGCGGAGCGTCCGCGAGGGCCCGACGCTCCGGATCGACCTCGACATCGGTGAGGCCGTCGGGGCGAGACCGGATCCGGACCCGACGCGGATCGAAGCGATCGGGCCGACCGCCGTGCCGGCCGGGTAGGACCCACGGCCCCGCCGCCCCGACCCGCCCGGACCCGGTCGGTGGGGCCCCCCGAGCGTCCGCGGGCCTACGCGACCAGGTCCCGGACCAGCGCGACGAGCCGCTCCCGCTCGAGCGGGAGCGGCACGACCCGGACGCCGCTCGCTCCCGCGAGTCCGGGGTCCCGGGCACCGACCACGACGATCCGCGCGCCCGGGAGCTCTCCCCGGGTCCAGCGGCGGGCCGTGCGGCAGTACGCCTCGTTGCACGCGACGAGGACCACGGGCTCCTCTCCCGGCAGCCACGAGCCGAGCTCCCCGGGTCCGAGGTCGGCCACCATCCGGCACGGGATCCCCTCGGAAAGGAGGAGGTCGCCGATCGACCGACCCAGGCTCGGCGTCTCCCCGACGACCACCACGGACCGCGGCGCCACGCCGGGACCAGCGGGCGTTCAGGAAATAGCCCGCCCGTCAGTTCGAGTTGACCCAGCGTCGCCGGGCCGCCGAAGCCGACATTACCCGCCGGCCGCTCGGCGGGCAGCCCCGTGACGCCGAAATCGCTGGACCCCGAGCTCGCCGTGCGCGCGCTCGAGTGCGCGCCGATGGCGATCGCCCTGATCACCGCGCCCGGCACGATCTCCTGGGCGAACCCGGCGTACTTCGCGACGACGGGCCGGACGCCGGACCTCCTCGGATCGGACTTCCACGACATCCCCGAAACGGACGGCACCTGGTCGCCGGCGATCCGGGCGGCCGTGGACGCCGCCCTCGCGGGGGGCGCGCCGTCCACGTTCCCGGCCGTGCGCGCGCGCTACCGCGGGGGGCCGCCGGGCGTCTACCTCGACGTCGACATCCGGCCGCTGCCGGAGGTCCCCGGGGGACCGCGACGGGCGCTCCTCGTGATCCGGGACGTCACCGAGGGCTGGACCGCGCACGAGCGGTCGACCGTGTTCCAGCAGGCGTTCCGCTCGTCGACCAACGCGATGCAGCTCACGGACGCCCGGGGGATCATGGTCGACGTGAATCCGGCCTACGAGCGCATCTACGGCTACTCGCGCGCCGAGTGCGTCGGGCGGAAGCCGAGCCTCGTGCGCAGCCGGGTGACCCCGCCGGCCGTGTACGAGGCGATGTGGCAGGGACTGCTCGATCCGGAGCGGGGCTACTGGTCGGGCGAGCTCCTCAACCGCGACCGGGCCGGTCGGGAGCGGCCGGTCCTCCTGACGATCACGGCGATCCGGAACGAGCGGGGCGCGATCACGCACTACCTCGGGGTCGCGGTCGACCTCTCGGAGCAGCGCAGCTGGGAGCGGCGGGCAGCGCACGCGGACAAGCTCGCGTCGATCGGGCAGCTCGCGGCCGGGGTCGCGCACGAGATCAACACGCCGCTCGCGAACCTCCAGCTCGTGACGGAGAGCCTCCGCCGCCGCTCCCGCGACCCCGCGACCCTCGCGCGCCTCGACACGATGACCGAGCAGATCGAGGCGGCGGCGCGGATCGTCCGGGGCCTGCTCGACTTCGCCCGACGCGAGGAGTCGCACCCGGTCCGGCTCGACCTCACCGCGGTCGTCCGCGGGGCCGTGGAGTTCCTGCGCGGCAAGCAGTCGGCCGACGTGCTGCTCGAGGAGGAGTACCCTCCGGAGCCGGTGGAGGTGCTCGGGGAGCGGGGCGCGCTCACCCAGGTCGTGACGAACCTGCTGAACAACGCCTACGACGCGATGCAGGGCGTCGGGTCGATCCGGATCGCGGTGCGGCGGCGGGGCGACGCGGCCGAGATCGAGGTCGTCGACAGCGGCCCCGGCATCCCGATCGAGCTCCTCCCGAGGATCTTCGAGCCGTTCTTCACGACGAAGCCCGAGGGGCAGGGGACCGGACTCGGGCTCGCGATCTGCCACGGGATCGTCCAGTCGCACCACGGGACGATCACCGTGCGGAACGTCCCCGGCGCGGGGGCCGGGTTCCGGGTCACGCTGCCGCTCCGCCCCCCGGAGGCGCGCGGCGCGCCCCCGGTCGCGTCCTAGCGCGCGGTCGTCAACCGCACTCCACGAACGGAAGAAAATGCCCCAGCCCCGTCGGCGGGTCGAGGGAAGACCATGCGGACCCCCACGACCCACCGGAACCGACGCGCCGAGACCGGCCGCCCACGCCCCGACCGAGCGCCGACGGGAGGCCGACGCCCATGACGTTCACCGACGACCTCACGCTCGTCCTCGATCTCCTGATCCTGGTCGCGTGCGTGGTGTTCTACACGGGATTCATGGTCTGGCTCGAGATGCGCCGCAAGGACCGCGACCGGGCGATCTCGCACCTGCGCGAGGGCGCCCTCCTGATGGGGTGCCTCGGCGCGCTCCTGGGGCTCATCGCGCTCTGGGGAGAGTTCACCTGGCCGCTCAGCGTGACGGCCGACGGAACGAACGTCCTCGCGGCGTACGACCTATTGTTCTTCGACTCGCTGGTGCTGCTCGCGATCCTCCTGGTCTCGTTCGCGCTCGCGATCACGTTCCACCGGCCCACGCACTTCGTCGGGATGGTCGGGGTCGTCGCGGGCGCGGGGATCATGTACTACGGAGGCCGCGCGTACCTCCTCTCGCTGACGCTCGACCCGCTCGAGACGCTCCTGCTCTTCCTCGGGTTCGGCGCGGTCGCGATCGCGAGCTACCCCGTGACGCTGTACCTCGACTGGTTCGTGGTCGGCCCGGCCGTGCCGGCGACGAGCCCGCTGCCCAGCGACCCGACGCCCCGGTTCCCGCGGATGTGGACCGTCTTCCTCGGCGGGTTCCTCCTCCTAGTCGTGCTCGCCGGGATCGCGGCGCTGTTCTACGGGTTCGACACGGCCTGGGCGCACCTCGCCGCGCCGCCGTGAGCCCGCCGGGGCGGTCCCGTCCAACCCTTTCCCCGGCGGCGCGGCGCGCGGACGCCGCCGTGCCGGGCCGAGAGAGAAAGGCCTAACTCCCCGGCTCCGCTGACGGGCCGTGCGCCTCTTGGTCGTCGACGACGACAGGGTGTTCCGCGAGGAGCTGAGCGAGCTCCTCCGGGACGACGGCCACTCGGTCACCGCCGAGGGCTCGGTCGCGAAGGCGCTCGAGCAGCTCGGCGCCGCGGAGTTCGACGTGGTCCTGACCGACCTCAAGATGCCGCGGACGAGCGGGATGGAGCTCCTCCGCGAGGTCCGCTCCCGATGGCCCCGCACGCTGGTCGTGATGATCACGGGGTTCGCGACGATCGAGACCGCGCTCGAGGCGATGAAGGGCGGCGCGTTCGACTACGTGCGGAAGCCGTTCCGTATCGACCAGATCCGGGAGACCCTGCGGCTCGCCGACCAGGAGCGGGAGTTCGAGGCGCCCCCGGGGTCGCTGCGGGACCCGATCTCGGAGGCGCGCAGCCTCGCGGCCGGCGGGCAGCACGAGGTCCTGCTGCTCGCGGACCCCGTCCCGCCCGCGGCGCCGCACCTCCACCCCGTTCGGCTCGCGCCCGAGGACCTCGTGGGCATCACCGATCGGTGCGCGGCCTTCCTCGAGGAGCACCCCAACGGCGCGGTCGTGATCTCGGGGACCGAGCGGCTTGTCGCGGCCCACCGCCTCGAGGACGTGGTCGCCCTCCTCGGCCGCCTGCGCGCCGCGCTCGCGGGCCACGGCCCGCTGCGCGTCGCGTTCAACCCCCGGCGGGTCCCCGCGGCGGTCGCGACCGCGCTCGCAGGGTCGGTCGCGCCCGACGAGACCCACGCGACCCTCGAAGCGCTCGCGAACCCGATCCGCCGGCAGGTGCTCCAACGGCTGGCCGAGGGCGCGGCCGCGTTCAGCGACGCGATGCGCGCGGCGGGGCTCGACGACTCGCCGAAGATGTCGTTCCACCTGCGCAAGCTCACCGAGGCCGGGCTCCTGCAGCACGACGGGGAGCTCTACCGCCTGACCCCCCGGGGGGAGGCCGCCGTGGGGCTGCTCCGCGAGGCGGCGTTCCTCCCGCCCGCGAGCGGTTCCGACAACTCCGCCTTCCCCCGGGGGAACCCCGCGCCGCGGCGGACCGCTCCCCCGGGCTAGGCTCCGCGTCGGGGCGCGCGCGCACCGCGCCGGTCCGCCCGCCGACCGGTGTCCGCCCCCGCGCGTCGCGCGCCGAGTCCGGGCGGGGACGGGGTCCGGCCTTGGAAGGCCCACGCCTCCGGTGCCCCCGTTCAGATCCCGTACATCTGCCGGGCGGCGAAGATCCGCGGGTCGTCGAACCCCATCACGTCCGGGTTCCGGCCCTCCCCCACGGCAAGCCAGTAGGTCAGGAACTGGAACGGCACGATGTCCGTCAGCGGAGTGAACGCGGCCGGGACCGACGGCAGCTCGGCCTCGGCACCCCCCGCGCCGGCGGGTCCCCGGCCGAGGAGGAGGGTCGTCGCTCCGGCGCGCGACGCGGCGGCGAGCGCGGTCGCGGCCCGTTGCCGATCGATCGCGGACGTAGTGACGGCCAACACCGCGGTCGAACCGTCCACGCAGGGGAGGACGCCGTGCAGAAACTCCTCGACTCCGGTGACCGTGACGAACCGGTGCGCCCCTTCCCGGAGCTTCAGCGCCGCCTCCCGGGCGGTCGCGCGCGCCGGCCCGGATCCGAGGATCAGGATCTTTCCCCGGTCCCGAAGCGCTTCGGCCCGGTCCTTCCATTCCGCCTCCCGGCGAACGACCGCGTCGACCGCCGGCCCCACCTCGTCCCCGCGGTCCGTCCGATCCCCGGCCCATCGCCCGAGAAGGGTCAGCGTGGCCGCGATCGCGGTCGTGTAGCTCACCGTGTGGACCCAGGCCCGTTCGTCCGCGAGCTGGGTGAGGAGGAGGTGGTCGGCGAGCTCGGCCGAGCGGCTCGTCCGGGTGCCCGAGACCAGGACCTGGGGGACGCCGGCCGACCGCAGCGCCCGCTGGGCCTCGATCGTCAGCGCCGTCTCCCCCGAGGACGAAAAGACGACCGCGGCGCCCGCCCGCGGGAGGAGGTCGGGCTCGAGGAGGAGATCGAACGAGTCGACCGCCCTCGGATACCATGCGAGCGGCGGTCCGTGCTCGGCCGCGTGGGCGGACGCGAGCGCGGCGTGGAACGAGGTGCCCATGCCGACGAACAGGACCGTCTTCCGGTCCGGGGGTGCGGGGATGCCTTCGGCGACGTGCGTCGACGCGCGGAGGGTCGCTCGGATCGCCGCGGGCTGGGAGCGGATCATCTCGTAGAGGAAGTACGGGTGCGCGTTCCGTCCGTAGGGAGGCGACGGGTTCTCGGGTCCGGGAAACTGGAGATCCATGGGGGCCTCGCAGCGCGCTTCGGATGAAACCCTTTCCCACGCGCGCCTGCGATCGCGCCTCGGAGACCGGGCGGACGCTCCGATCGGGGTCGCGCGCGGGACACGGTCCGGGCGCCTCCCTCCGCGGTCCGGGTCCCGTCCTGGGGGAGACGCGGTCGTGCTGTGGACGGGCGGCAAGGATTCCGCGCTCGCCCTTCACGAGATCCGGGCCCGGGGGCGGTCGATCGGGGCGCTCGTCACGTTCGCGCCGGTGCGCGGGACATTTCGCGCCCATCCGATGCGCGTGATGCGCCTCCAGGCGGAGGCCCTGCAGATCCCCCACCGGATCCTGCGCCTGCGACCGCCGTACCGGGAGGCCTACCAGCGGGCGTTCCGCGGCCTCCAGCGCGCCGGGGTCCGAACGATCGTCACGGGCGACATCGCCGAGATCGGCCCCCGAAGAAACTGGGTCCGCTCGATCGCCGAGCCGATGGGGCTCGAGGTCCTCCAACCGCTCTGGCATCGTTCGCGCCACCGGATCCTCGCGCGGCTCGCCGAGCTCGGCGTCGACGCGGTGATCTCGTACGTGGACACGACCCGGCTTCCCCGGACGTGGGTCGGACGCCACCTCGACCGCGCGGCGGTGCGCTCCCTCGAGCGCGAGGCGCGACGTCGTGGGGCCGATCCCGCCGGGGAGCACGGCGAGTACCACACCTGGGTGCTGGACGCCCCCGCGTTCCGCGCCCGCCTCGTCCCGACGCGGCCCTCGCTCGTCTCGATCCCGACCGCGAGCTGGATCCGGCCCGGGCGGTTGGCCCTGGCCGCGAAACCGCGGGCGCGCGGACGGGCCCGGAACGCCGGCGGGGAACCCCGACGGGGCCGGATCTGAGGTGGCCCCGCGGGGTCGGCGTCGGCGGGCGATGGCCCGCCGACACGACATCCACGGGCGACCCCGCCCAGCGCGGTCGAGGCCGTAGAACGCATCCTCGACGGCCGGACGACGGGCGTTGGCGTGCAGGCCGCCGGAGCGATCCCCGATGCCGGAGATCTCCGGGACCCGGTCGGTGCGCGGCATCCCGGGCTCGAGATCTCGCGGCGACCGGCGGACTGGCTCGACCGCTCGCCCGCGGTCCTTCCGGACCGGGGGCGGCCCCGAGCCCCACCGGCATGCGCCCGATCGAGCTCGGGTCCTCACCGGGCACGGGAGCCCCGCGGTCGCCGCGACGCGACGGCGCTCCCGAGCGGGGGCGAGCCCGGTCCCTCGAAGTTCTCCAGCGGGTCCCTCGGTCTCCGCGGCAAACGCCCCCCGTACGGGAAACGGGGGGTGCCCCCAGAAACCCTTTGAGATTGCAAGGGAAGACCCCCCGGAGACGGGAGGAGCCCATGAGCGCAGAGAGTGATGAGAGCGCGGCGAAGTGCCCGGTCGTGCACGGGTCGACGAACCTCGGAATGCGGTCGAACACCGATTGGTGGCCGACCCAGCTGAACCTCCGGATCCTCCGTCAGAACTCGTCCCTCTCGAATCCGATGGGGGCGGGATTCAACTACGCCGAGGAGTTCGCGAAGATCGACTTCCCGGCGCTGAAGAAGGACCTCCGCGCGGTCCTGACGGACAGCCAGGACTGGTGGCCGGCGGACTTCGGCCAGTACGGCGGGCTGTTCATCCGCATGGCGTGGCACTCGGCCGGCACCTACCGGATCGGCGACGGCCGCGGGGGCGCCGGCGCCGGCCAGCAGCGCTTCGCGCCGCTCAACTCCTGGCCCGACAATGTGGTCCTCGACAAGTCGCGTCGGCTCCTCTGGCCGGTCAAGCAGAAGTACGGCCGCCGGATCTCCTGGGCCGACCTGATCATCCTCGCCGGCAACGTCGCGCTCGAGTCGATGGGGTTCAAGACGTTCGGCTTCGGCGGCGGACGACCGGACGTCTGGGAGCCAGACGAATCGGTCTACTGGGGCAAGGAAGGCACCTGGCTCGGCGACCAGCGGTACACCGGGGACCGGAAGCTCGAGAACCCGCTCGCCGCGACGCAGATGGGCCTCATCTACGTGAATCCGGAAGGGCCGAACCGCAACCCGGACCCGCTCGCC
>JASHQY010000161.1 GCA_030038885.1 Thermoplasmata archaeon
CGTCCCCGCACGGAGCTGCGCGTCGTGCACAACCCGGAGAACCCCGAGCGGCCGAGCATCGAGGTCGTCACCCGCGAGGAGGTCTACCGGGAGCGCGAGGCCGCCCGGTCCGTCGAGGGGGAGCTGATCGTGCCGACCGAGGCTCCGGTCTCGGTCGCAGAGCACCTCGGATACCGGTGCCCCCGGTGCAGCTTCTACTCCCTCCCGAACGAACGGTTCTGCCCGAGCTGTGGGAACGTCAAGCAGCTCCTCCCCGGCGCCGCCGGGACCGGCAATCCGTTCCGGGACCTGGTCGGCGGGATCCTCGAGCTCACCGCCTCCCCCGGCGGCAACCCGCAGGAGTCCGTCCGCACGACCCGCCTGCGGAACGGCGTCGAGGAGGTCGTCGCGTACGAGCGCGCGGGCGACCACATCAAGGTCCTCGACCAGCGGGCGCTCGAGCGGCGACGGACCCTCCAGCACGAGAGTCCCCGCAAGGTGTTGGTGAAGCTCGACCGGAACACCTTCGTGATGGCGACCGGCGCGAGCGAGACCGAGCTCCTCGGGGACGTGCGCCACGACCCGTACGGCGGGCACCCGCAGCTCGGCTCCCTGCCCTACGAGCGCGTGCTGGCGGGCGCGATCCACGAGGCGCACGACGGGGTGCTGTTTCTCGACGAGCTGCCGCACCTCGGGTTCCTGCAGCGGCACATCCTCACCGCGATGCAGGAGAAGCGGTTCCCGATCACCGGCCGCAACCCGCAGTCCGGCGGCGCGTCGGTCCGGGTCGACAGCGTCCCGTGCGACTTCATCCTCGTCGCGGCGGCGAACATCCAGGACCTCCACCACATCCTCGCCCCCCTGCGCTCGCGGATCGCGGGCGGCGGCTACGAGGTCCTGCTCGAGACGACGATGCCGGACTCCGACGGGAACCGCCTGCGGCTCGCCCAGTTCTGCGCCCAGGAGATCGCGGCCGACGGCCGGATCCGCCCCGCGACGCGGGACGCGGTCCTCGAGCTGATCAAGGAGGCGCGCCGCCGCGCCGAGATCCTCGACGGCCGCCGGGGGGCGCTCACCCTGCGCCTGCGCGAGCTCGGCGGCCTCATCCGCACCGCGGGCGACCTCGCGGCGGTCGCGGGCAGCACGTTCCTCGAGGCGAGCCACGTGCGCGAGGCGCTCGGGCGCGCCCGCTCGATCGAGGAGCAGATCAAGGACGCCTACGGCTCGCTCCAGGGCGGGCTCCGCCAGGAAACGACCGAGGCCCAGCGGCAGTCGATGGGCTACTTCAACTGGAACGACCACCCGGACCCGAACCAGTTCCCCGGCGGCTACGGGTGACCGGGCCTCCGGGCGCTGGCGCGGGTCGCGCGGCCCCGCGCGCGGCGGACCCTCGGAAATCCCTGGAGGACCCACGCGTACGACGGACCCGCCGCGCGGCCGCGCCGACAGGGATAAGAGCGGGGCGTCGGTGGCCGCCCGCACGGGCGCGTAGTCTAGTGGTTATGACGTCACCCTGACACGGTGAAGGTCGCCAGTTCGAATCTGGCCGCGCCCATCGCCTCGGGCGGACCCGTTCGGGTCGACCGGACCCGGCGCGGACGCGCCCCCCATCCGCCGTCCGCGGCCCGGGCGCCTGGGGTCGCGCGCCGGCCTACGAGTGCTTGAGCGCCTGGACGAGCTTCCCGACGACCTGCTGGGCGTCGCCGTAGAGCATCCGGCAGTTGTCCTTGTAGAAGAGGTCGTTCTCGATGCCGGCGAACCCCTTGCCCTGCCCGCGCTTGATGACGATCACGTTCTTCGCCTGGTCGACGTCGAGGATCGGCATCCCCTGGAGCGGACTCCCCACCCGGCGGGCCGCCGGGTTCACGACGTCGTTCGCGCCGATCACGAGCACGACGTCGGTGTGGGCGAACTCGGGGTTCGCCTCGTCGCGGTCGAGCAGCCGGTCGTAGTCGATCCCGGCCTCGGCGAGCAGGACGTTCATGTGGCCCGGCATCCGGCCCGCGACCGGGTGGATCGCGAACTTCACGGCCACCCCCTTCGCCGTGAGGACATCCGTGAGCTCCTTGACGCGCTGCTGGGCCTGGGCGACCGCCATCCCGTAGCCGGGCGCGATCAGGACCTGGTTCGCGTACTCCATCATCACCGCGGCGTCCGCGACCTCGATCGGCTTCAGCGACCCGTGGAGCTCGACGCCGGTCTCCTCGGTCGCCCCGAACGCCCCGAAGACCACGTTCCCGATCGACCGGTTCATCGCCCGCGCCATGAGGACCGTGAGGAGCGATCCCGCGGCCCCGACCAGCACGCCCGCGATCACCATCGCGTAGCCCGCGTCCCCGAGCGGTCCGTTGACGAGCGCGAACCCGTCGAGCGCGACCGCGATCCCCGTGAGGGCGTTGAACAGGCTGATGATCACCGGCATGTCCGCGCCCCCGATCGGGAGCGTCAATAGGATCCCGTAGAGGAGCAGGAGGACGAAGAACGGCAGGAGGAACGCCAGGTCGCCGCGCAGGACCGAGTAGACGCCGAACCCGACCCCGATCACGAGGACCGCGAGGTTGATCCCCTGGCGGGCCGGCAGGACGATCGGCTTCCCCGGGAGCCACCCCTGGAGCTTCAGGAACGCGATGATGCTGCCCGCGATCGACGTCGACCCGATGATCGCGCCCGCGACGCTCAGGCCGGCGTCCGCCGCGTTCGAGGCCGGCGAGAGGAGCACGACCGCAGCGATCGCCGCCGCGGCGCCGCCGCCCATCCCGTTGAAGATCGCGACCATCTGGGGCATCGCGGTCATCCGGACGACCCGCGCCCAGTACCAGCCGATCCCGCCGCCGACGAACACGCCGATCGCGATCAGGAGGAAGTTCGAGAGGCCCGGGCTGAAGAACGTCACGACGACCGCGGCGAGCATCGCCGCGCCGGCGTAGACGATCCCGCGCCGTGCGGTCTCGGGCGAGCTCATCGCCTTGAGGCCGAGGATGAACACGAGGATCGCGACGACGTAGACCGCGTCGATGACGGTCCCGATCCCTGCGGTCACGGGGCGCCTCCCTTGTGCTTCGTGCGGTCGAACATCGCGAGGATCCGCACGGT
Source organism: Thermoplasmata archaeon (assembly GCA_030038885.1). Taxonomy (GTDB): domain Archaea; phylum Thermoplasmatota; class Thermoplasmata; order Lutacidiplasmatales; family UBA184; genus Lutacidiplasma. Next base: position 3,073 of record JASHQY010000161.1, read on the forward strand.
CACCGCGTAGCCGCCGGTGACGTTCATCGCGCCCATGATCACCGCGACGAGCCCGATCGCCTGCTCGAGCGGGGTCGTCGCGATCCCGAGCGCGACGATCGCGCCGACGAGCACGATCCCGTGGATGAAGTTCGAGCCGCTCATCAGCGGCGTGTGGAGGAGCACCGGCACGCGGCCGATGACCTCGTAGCCGGTGAACGCGGCGAGGATCGCGATGAACAGCGCGGTCCAGAGGTCGGCGGCCATCTACTTCGTCCCCGAGAGCAGGGTCGCGGTCGGCGCGTGCCGCACGGTCCCGTCGAGCGTCAAGAGGCTCGCCGCGAGGATCTCGTCCGAGTACGAGGGGACGAGCCCGCCGGACCTATCGACCAGCAGCGAGAGGAACGATTCGAGGTTCTTCGCGTACATCAGGCTCGCGTGGAACGGGATCTCGCCGGGCAGGTTCAGCGGGCCGACGATCCGCACGCCGCCCACGTCGACGGTCTCGCCGGGCCTCGTCAGCTCGCAGTTGCCACCGGTCTCCGCGGCGAGGTCGACGACCACGGCCCCCGGGCGCATCTGGGCGATCATCTCCTTGCGCACGAGCAGGGGGGCGCGCCGGCCCGGGATGTTCGCGGTCGTGATCACGACGTCCGCGTCCGCGATCGCCTTCGCGAGCATCTCCTGCTCGGCCCGCTTCTCCGCGTCGGTGAGCTCGCGCGCGTAGCCTCCGGAGCCCTCCGCATTGATCTGCAGCTCGAGGAACTTCGCCCCGAGGCTGCGGACCTGTTCGCCCGCCGCTCGCCGGACGTCGTACGCCTCGACGAGCGCCCCGAGCCGCTTCGAGGTCGCGATCGCCATGAGCCCCGCGACCCCGGCGCCGAGGATCAGGACCTTCGCCGGCCGAATCGTCCCCGCGGCCGTCGTGAGCATCGGAAGGAACTTCGGGCAGAGCTCAGCTCCGGCGAGCGCGGCGCGGTAGCCCGCGACCGTGGCCTGCGAGCTCAGGACGTCCATGCTCTGGGCCCGTGAGATCCGGGGCACGAGCTCGAGCGCGAACGCGGTCAGCTTCGCGTCCCGCATCGCGGCGACCCGGTCCAGGTTCCGGCTCGCGTTCATCAGCGCGATGACGATCGTTCCGGGCCGCATCGCGCGGACCTCCTCGAGCGTCGGCGGCTGGATCTTGAGGACGATCTGCGCGCCCCCGAACAGCGCCGCGCGGTCGGTCGCGATCTGCGCGCCGGCGGTCGCGTACGCCGCGTCGGGGTAGCGCGCCGCGGCGCCGGCCCCAGCTTCGACCTCGACCGCCGCCCCCGCCTTGGTCAGGCGCTGGACGACCTCGGGGACGAGCGCGACCCGGGTCTCACCGGGCGCGACCTCCTTCGGCACCACGACGCGGACCGCCATGCGAATCGGCACGGTCGAATCGGGGGAGATTATACGGTTGGTGCTTCCGCGCCACCCTGCGGCCCGGCCCGCGGGCGAACCCATCGCGGACCACCGCCAAGCCTCATCTCCCGGCGCCCGCTCTCGGTCCGATGCGCGACGCGGGTCCCCGGACCGGCGTCGCCGCCTGGGCCGATCGGATCGTGTGCGGCGACGCGCTCGAGGAGATCGAGCGGCTCCCGCCGGAGAGCGTCCACCTCGCGATCACCTCGCCGCCGTACAACCTCAAGATCCCGTACCGCGGCTATGCGGACGACCGTGCTCCGGAGGAGTACCTTCGGTGGCTCCGTGAGGTCTGGCGCGCGCTCCTCCGGGTGCTGGTCCCCGGCGGCCGGTTCGTACTGAACGTCGCCCCGACGTCGATCAAGAACTTCCGCCCGATCCATCACGACCTCTCCCGGGACCTGCGGGACCTCGGCTACATCATGCGGACCGAGATCATCTGGTACAAGCAGACGATGGGCCGCCGGACCGCCTGGGGGTCCTGGCGCAGCCCCTCGAACCCGCACATCGTGCCGTCGTGGGAGTACGTCCTCGTGTTCTCGAAGGGGCAGTGGAACCTGCCCGGCGACCGCGACGCGATCGACATCTCGGCGCGCGAGTTCGAGAGGTTCTCCGACGGGTTCTGGAAGATCCCCCCGGAGCGCGTGCGCCAGGGCCACCCGGCCCCGTTCCCGGAGGAGCTCATCGAGCGGCTCGTGAAGTTCTACAGCTACCGGAGGAACGTCGTGCTCGACATGTTCGGGGGCACCGGCACGGTCGCGGCGGTCGCCCGCCGACTGGGCCGGAACTACCTGCACGTCGACTCTTCGGAGGAGTACTGCCGAATCGCGGCGGCGCGGGTGCGCGCGGCGCGGCCCCCGGCGGGGTCCTGGATTCCGCCCCCGCCGCTGGTCCGGGCGACGTTGTCTCAACCTCCTGGGCCGACGCCTCGCGTGCGGGTTAGAGACAGCGCACGGCAGAACTGAGATCTACTTCCGCGGCGCCGTCCAAGAGCGGGAAACCCGGCACCCGAGGCGTACGGGGCCTTCGGCGAGACGTTTGGCCTCCGCTCTCACGAAGACGTCCCGAGTCACCTACGCAGAGGAGGGTCGCCGGCGAACTGCCAGCGGAGAAGTCAGCTGGGCCTACCGGCCTCGCCGGTGGCTTCTGCTCCCAGTACGACCGGCTCTCGGCTGCGAACGGACTCCGAAGCTCGCGTTACGAGAGCTGGACTGAGCCGCTCATCGGAACCAGGTCGGTCGTGGACGAGAGCTCGAGCGAGTAGCCGGACGTACTCCACGACGCAGGTAGGAGGATCGCCAGGGTCTCGTTGTTCGCGATCGGCAGGACCGGCCAGGTCCAACCGGGACCCGTCACGTTGCTTCCGTAGGACCCCTCCCAGCTTCCGTCCGGGGACAGGAGCACCGCGTACCACGCGTCCGCATCGCCAACGCACTGACGGATCGAGGAGACCCAACCCGCACAACCCGAAGCCCCGAGGGGAAGAGCGGCCCCGCTCGAATTCTCGAGGTTCAAGCCGACCATCCAAGTCGTCAAGCCCCGACTGTTGTAGCCCGGCCCCGAGTACGGCGGAGCACCCGCCAACCGGATCTGGAACTCCTGGGCAAGGATGGTCGAGTCGGTGCCACCTTCGAGCGTCGTGTTGCCGAAGACCAAGGTGAGCGGGATTGCAGTGAAGTCGTTCGTCGTCGGGGTGCAGCCGATCGTATAGTTGGCCCATTCGGCGCCTTGGGGCGAGCCGACCGTGCCGGCGAACACGTCCAGCCCTCTCGTCACCCCGCCCGCTCCCGGCGTTCCGCACTGGAAGAACGTGATTTGATTTCCAATCGGCTGGCCGGACCCGACCTGAAGATCGCCGAAGAGGTACATCTCGGTAAGGTCCGACCCCACCCAAGCCACGTACTTCTCGGCGACGGCACTCCAGGCTCCACTCGCCAGGGCTGGACTGTCTCCAGGGAAGGGCCCCCGGTCGAAAGCCCACGCGCTCCTCCAAGGCTCGTACCCGAGCATGCTGGCCACTGCGCACGGGCTGCTCATCAGGATCGGAGGGTAAGCGTGGGGAGTTCCAAGGACGTTGGTCACAGTGGTGATCTGCTGACTCGCGTTCGAAAAGAAGAAAAACTCCCAGAACGGGGCCGTGCCCGAATCAAACGAGCCATCGAACAACGGGATCGTCCCGTTCCAGATCGTCAGACCGTTGAACGCCGATTGACAGCTCGCGAGCACATGGTCGTACGGTCCCCAGCCCCACGAGCTAGGGTACGTGGGCACCGGGCTAGCGACCCCCAACGCTTCGAAGAGCGTCCACGGGCCTCCCGACACGGCGCTGACCGAGGAGTTCGCCTCGGCGAGCGCTTCGTAGAGCGTGGGGCCGTCGGCGATCGGGCGACCGCCCTCCGCTCCCCCCGATCTGAGCAGGAGCACGCCGGCCGAGCTCGCGGCGACGATGACTACGATGACGACGGCGATCACGCTCCAACGACGCATCATCGAACGTCTACCGGCCGCTCGAAGGCGTGGATCCGCTCCGCCCCGTTCGAGGTGGCGGGCACGCACCCCCCGTATCCCCCCACCTCGGCAAACATCACGGTCGCCCGACCTCGCTCCCACACGTACCGAGAGCTCTCGCGGACGCCTCGCCGCTCCAGCTTGGTGTCGATTTCTCCGAGCCGACGAAGTGGGTAGAGCCCCGTTGCCGTCGGATAATGCTCGTCGGTCACGGGCAAGCCTCGTAGCCGAACGCAAGGCCCGCGCTGAGCGAAGGCCCGTAGACCCAGGTTCCGTGCGGAGGAAGAAAGTAGGAGTAGGAGATGGCCACGCTCACTTCGGCAGGAAGAGGCATCCCTCCTTCAGGGAACGATGGCACAAAGAGCTGAATCGTGCCCACTGCGAATTCCAGACTTACACCGGGGCCGTAACAGGTGCCTTGACCGGATAGGGTCCCGCCCGGAACGTCTGCGTAGAAGCTAGGGGAGCTGTACCCATCCATTCGTACCGATTCAGGGATTCCGACGGAGGCGGGACTCCGCGGTGCGAGAAGCGTCTGTTGCTGCAGGAACGAACCCTGCGGAAAGGGCTGGGGCTCCGGGCTCATGAGCGCGCCTTCGGCCGCGTCGCACGGTGCCGATGCTCCAGGACTAAGTTGCCAAGTCGCCACCCAACGGAGGATCGACCAGTAGTTCAGGGAGAAGAGTCCGATCGCCGAGCCGACCGACGCGTTGAGCGCTCCCCCCAACCCTAGCTCGGGCAGATGCGTCGCGGAATCGAGCCGGACAGCTATGGCTTGCGCTGTCCCGTTATACGGAGAATCCAGCAACGCTACCGGGGTGAGCAGGAGCGACCGAGACACGGTTGGACCCTGATTACAGGCTTTGTGGTACACCACACCCCAAGCGCCGAGGACCGGCGGTGCCAAGAGAACCACGGCCTGAATCGAAGCGCTCACGCCGAACAGAACCCAACGGTTACGACCACGTGACGCCCTCGCGATGGTGTCGCGCACAGTACCGACAGGTCCGTCGCTGCTGAAGTTGCTTACGCAGACCCTTGCTGAACCACGGGCATGAGACCGAAGTGCGGGCCCCCGTGCCGGCCAACTAACTCCACCGCGGCCGCTGGCGGGCCAGGGCGAGCCGCCGGGCGAAGCCCGGGGAGACGAGGTAGAGGAGCGCGTACGCTTCGGCGCCCCACGCATCGGGGCGGACTCCCCGCTCGGCCGGATGGTCGGCGAGGAACCGGGCGTAGTCGATCCCGAGTGCGGCGACCCGGTCCCGGGGCTGCGCCGCGCGGACGGCCGCGACGATCGTCGACGATCGGTAGACCCGGTCGTAGTGCACCGACGCCGCGCGCAGCACGCGCGCGAAGTCGTCCCGGCCGAAGCGCGCGGCGACCTCCCCGAGGTCCGCGTGCGCCTCGGCCGCGTGGTGCAGCCACTCGACCGCGTGGGTCGCGTTCTCCTCGTGGTGGCGGAACCTCGTGAGCCGCCGGTCGTCGAGGTAGAGGCCGTACGGCGACGCCGCCGCGGCGACGAGGAGCGCGAGGTCGGGAAGTTGGCTCGCGGCGAACGCCTCCCCGAGCGCGCCGTCGAAGAGCTCCCGCCGCACGACGACCGTGCTCGAGTTGAACGACGCGATGACCGTCCGAAGGACGAGCCGCGCGAGGTCCGCCTTGCCATCGGGTGGGACCCAGACCGGCCCGGTCCCATCGAGCGCCGCGTCCCGCTCGATCGAGCGCCAGCGGACGGGATCGACCGGCTGCCCATCCGCCGCGATCACGCGCACGCGGTTCCGGTAGAACCCGAGCCCCGGGTGGGTTCGGATGACCTCGACCACCCGCGCGAGCCGCTCGGGCTCGAACGCGTCGTCGTCGTCGAGGAACGCGACGAACGGGGCCCGAGTGGCCCGGATCGCGCGCAGGAGCCAGCGGCCGATCCGCGGCTCCCCATCGAGGATCGCCGGGACCCGCCGGTCCGCGAGCCACCGGTCGATCTCGGGATCGGCGAAGTCCTTGAGCACGACGACCTCGAAGCGGTCGCGCGACAGGGTCTGCGCGAGGACCGACCCCACCGCGTCCTCGAGGTAGTTCCGGCGGCGGAACGCCCCGACGACGACCGCCACCTCGGGCGTGCCCGCGGGCATCGGGCTCACCCTCCCACCGGCTCCGGGCGGGGACCACCGGCGGGCCCTCCCGGACCGCCGTCCCCGGGAGGGAGGAGGCGGCGGACGAGCTCGGTCTCGGCGAGGTCCAGGAGCGGCTCCAGGTTCACGGTGTCGGCGCGGTTGTAGCGCACGAGCCGCTCGAGCGCCGGTGCGCTCCCGCGGCGGTACTCCTGCCACAGGCGCACCGCGTCGAGCCCGCTGACGCCCTCGACGCCCGTGCGGTCCCCGATCCCGAGGCGCTGCTCGATCCGCTTGAGGCCGCCCGCCTGCCCGAGCCGGTACAAGAGGAACCGAAGGTCGACGTGGACCGGCGGCGGGGCGAGCTGCGGGAAGCACGCGGCGAGGAACGGCACGTCGAACCGGCTCCCGTTGAACGTCACGAGGATCGGGAACCGCCCGAGGTACGCCGGCAGCTCCTCGAGGTTGTCGCCCGCGACGAACGTGCGGGTCGCGCCGCCGCCGTGCACCGTGACGACCGTCACGATCCCCGCGTACGGCGAGAGGCCGGTCGTCTCGATGTCGAGGAACCCGGTGCGCTCGCGGAACGACGAGTGGACGCGCCAGTGCTCGCGATCGGGAAGGCGGCGGCCGAACCACGCGACGTCCCCGTCCGCGAGAGCGCGCTCGCTCGCCGCGAGCTCGCGTACCAGGCGCTCCGCCGCGGGACCGCGGAGCCCGAGCACCTCGGGGCGCCGCGCGAGCTCGCTCCAGTCGCGGACCCCGGCGCGCCAGAGGGAGGCCTCGGTCGCGGGACCGATGCCGGCGAGGTGGAGGAACGTCGCCCGCAGCACGGGCTCGCGGGACCGACCGGACCCACTTAGGGTGCGCGCCCGACGGCTACGGTCGCGGGTCGGCGGACTCCACCGGGAGCGGCCCGATCGGGGCGATCAGCGCCTTCACCGCGGCCCAGAACTTCGGCACGTCGCCCGCCGGCAGCCGCCGGTCGTAGTACGGCGCCCGGCACTCCGCCTCGAGGACCTCGGGGTCGTCCGAGTCCCAGACGAGGCGGACCGCCCACTCGCCGTGGTCCTCCTCGTAGGCGTAGACCCGCTTGCGGGGATCGGTCGTGATCGGGTTCGGGGTCAGGATCTCGAGCGGCGGGTCCGGGGGCGGAGGAGGCCCGGTGGTCAGCATCACCGGCGGGGGGATCGGCGGGAGCGTGAGCCGGATCCACGCGACCACGGGCCAGTGGCTCCGCGCGACCCCGAGGCTCGGCA
>JASHQY010000162.1 GCA_030038885.1 Thermoplasmata archaeon
ACCGCCCGGAGCGCCGGTTCTGGCTCGCGGGGAACGCGGGCGGCGGGGACGTGCTGCTCGAGGAGATCGCCGCGGTCGACCGGCAGGCCGTGTCCGCGCGGCGGATGCCGACTCTCCCGTTCCAGCGGCCGGTGAGCCTCCCGCCCCGCCTCGCGCGCGCGGCGGCCAACCTCGCCCGCCTGCGGCCCGGCGACCGCGTCGTCGACCCGTTCGTCGGGACCGGGGCGCTCCTCGCCGAGGCGGGGCTCCTCGGCGCGCGGCTCTACGGGATCGATCGCGACCCGGACATGGTCCGCGGAACCCTGCGCAACCTCGCGCACCTCGGGGTCGGGGCCGAGGAGCTCGTCGTCGGCGATGCGGGAACCAGCGAGTTCGCGAACGCGGCGGAGCCGTTCGACGCGGTGCTGACCGATCCTCCCTACGGCCGCGCGTCGAGCACCGGCGGCGAGGGGAGCGCGGAGGTCCTCGCGCGCGTGCTGCCGCGCTGGGCCGCGCGCGTGCGCCCCGGCGGACGGGTGGTCGTCGTCGTCGCGGGTCCCGTCGCGCCGCTCGGACCCGGGTGGCGGGAGGTCGTCGCCGTCCCGGTGCGGGTCCACCGGAGCCTGACCCGCGAGTTCCGCGCGTACGCGCGGGAGGGGCTCACGGCCAGGTCGTCGTGAACTGCTGGCTCGCGGTGCCACCGGTCGACGGCGCGCAGACCTCGGTCGTCTGCCAGTCGATGACCGTGCGGGTCGCGGCGCCGGTGTTCGAGAACGTGAACGCGATCGTCGCGCTCGAGCTCGCCCGGCCGGTCGCGTTGAGCGTCACGTAGTCGGCGCTCGGGAGGACGAACTCGGGTCCGGTCTCGACGATCGTCCCGCCGCCGGGCCGGTAGAACGTCCACGTCGAGTTCGCGCTCCAGTTCGCGAGCGCGGCGCCGGTGAGGTTCTCCGATAAGTTGCCGCGCTCGACCGTCGCGCTCGCGACCGACATCTCGAACACGAACCCGTGCGCGACGGGGTCGAGGTTCGCGAGCGAGAGCGACAGGTTCGCGGCGATCGCCGCGCCGGGCGGCGGCGCGAGGACCTCGCTGTTCGCGTTCGAGACCGCGAGGTCGCCGGGCGGCGACGCGAGCGGCGTGAGCACGAACCCGGTCAGCAGCACGCCGGCGACGAACGCGCCGACGACGTAGCGCTTCGCGTCGAGCGGGCTCTGGTCGTTGAGCGGCGGCGGGTGGCGCGCGCCGAGGAACAGGACGAGGATCGCGAAGATGATCCACCCGTAGTAGAAGTAGAGCCCGATCCCGAGCAGCACGATCACGACCGCGTAGCTCAGGTAGCGCGAGCGGTCGCCGAAGAGCGCGCGGAAGACGTGCCCCCCGTCGAGCTGGCCCGCGGGCAATAGGTTGATCGCGGTCACGAGGATCCCGACCCATCCGGCGAGCGCGAGCGGCGAGAGGCTCACGAGCGACGGGGGGAAGAACAGCGAGAGCGCGTACCAGAACGCGGGGGTCCCGACCAATAGGTTCCCGTAGCTGACCCCGAGGATCGTCGGGCCGCAGTACGTGAGCGGGAGGACCGGCGCGTGCAGGCTCACGTACATCCCGGCGAGCGCGATCGGGATCGACGCCGCGAAGCCGGCGAGCGGGCCCGCCGCGCCGATGTCGAACAGCGCCTTCTTGTCCGGGAACGGCTCACGGATGCTGATGAACGCGCCGAACGTGCCGAAGAGGAACGGCGGCGGGATCGGGATGAAGTACGGCAGCGACGCCTCGACATGGTGGTGCCGGGCGACCACGTAGTGCGCCGACTCGTGGAGCGCGAGGATCGTCATCACCGGGAGCCCGAACGTCAGCGCCCCCCACCCGAGGTCGGACCAGCCGAGCGACGCGCCCCCGACGTACGTGAGGTAGATCAGCGACCCCGCGAACGTCGTCGTCCCGATCGTCCCCGCGAGCAGGAGGAGGTTGACCCAGATCCGCGCGGGGCCCGTCGACGGCCGGTGGACGACCTCGATGAACTCCTCGCCCGACTGGCGGCGGAGGAGCGGCACGTACGCCAGCGGCCAGAGCTCCCGTCGCAGGCCGTCGAACTGGCGTTCGAGCGTCGCCGGGTCCGTGTGGACCGCGAGGAGGACCGACTGGGGTCCCACCCGGGTCTCGTAGACCGGGAAGTACCGGCTCACGAGCGAGCGCAATCGGTCGAGCTCGCTCGGCCCCCCGGACGACGGAAGGGGCCCGGGGCCACCGGCCGCCATGCGTCAGGCCCCGGGGGCGGCCGTCGCGGACTTGCGGAGGCGGCGGGCGCGCTCCTTGGCCCCGTAGCCGGTCGCGTCCTCGAGGAACCGGTTGTACCGCGCGATCGTCTCCGCGGCGACCGCCTCCGGCACCTTGGGGTTCATCGCGAGGTCGACCGCGAGCGTGCGGCCCTCGGGCCGCGCGACGAGCCGCTCGATCGCGCCCCACCGGGCCGTGACCGCGGCGTCGTCGGCCGCGACGTGCTCGAAGTGCGCGCGGGCGATCGCCGCGAGCGGTTCGAGGTCCAGGTTCCGCCGATGGCTCGGTCGCACCGGGTACTGCTGCACGACGGCCGTTGAACCCGGAACCCCGTAAAAAGCTCTCCGGGCCCCGGGGGGCGCGCCCGGGGGCCGGGCCGTCGTCTAGTGGAGCGGCCGGCGGGGTTGTTCGGGCTTGAGGACCGATAGTACTTTCCGGAGATCCACCATGCCCAGGGCATGGTGGTCCGGGTCCGACCCATCACCGACGACGAAGGCAACCGACTCCGACGGATCGTGCGCCACGGGCGCGAGCCGGTCGAGGTGAAACGCGCCCAGGTCATCCTCGCCTCCGCCCAGGGGTTCACGCCGCCGAAGATCGGCGTCATCGCCCTGATGAGCGAGGACTACGTTCGTCACCTGATCCACCAGTTCAACCTCCATGGCTTCTCGATGCTCAAGCCCCACTGGGGGCCCGGTCCGAAGGCCAAGTTCTCGGAGGAACAGCGGGAGTCGCTGGTCGCTCTCGGCACCAGTCGACCGAAGGACCTCGGGCTCCCGTTCACCCAGTGGTCCCTCTCCCGCCTACGTCGGGAGGCGATCCAGCGCGGGATCGTACCTTCGATCAGCGAGGAGTGGCTTCGGGTGATTCTCTTGGAGGCGGACATCAGTCACCAGTCCCTGCGGACGTGGAAGAAGAGCCCGGACCCCGAGCGCGAGGTCAAGAAGCAGTACATCGAGAAGCTCACCCGACAGCCCCACAACCCGCCGGTCGTGCTGAGCGGCGATGAGATCGGGCCCATCCAACTGATCCCGCAGGGAGGCTCCGGGTGGTTCCCGCGGAGGCGGCCCGGGCGGATCCCGGCCGAGTACCACAAGGGGCTGGGGACGACCTACTACTTCCTGATGCTGAACGTCTACCACCAGCAGTTGTCGGGGGCGGTGTATCGGACGAAGCACTCGGTGAACTGGCTCGAGTTCCTGAAGGAGGAGCGGGCGAAGTATCCCGCCGACGAGCCGGTGTATCTCATCCAGGACGGGCTGAGCACGCACTGGACGGCGGCGGTGCGGCAGTGGGCGAGGGAGCACGAGGTGATCCTGGTGCCGACGGCGACCCACGCGAGCTGGATGAACCCGGTGGAGACCCACGCGAAGGGGATCGAGGAGCTGGCGCTGCCCGGTACCGAGTTCACGACCGTGGCGGAGGTCGGGGACGCTCTCGACGCGGCAGTGGCGTATCGAAACGAGGAACGACGGGAACGAGGGAAACGGTTCCGGGACACCGTCAGGAAGAACCGACGGCACGCCTCGAAGGTCCCGATCTGGCTACGAGCTACGAATCCCGACGTTCGTCGGTAGCCGCTCCACTAGCCGGGAATGTGGGTACCCGTTCCGCGACCTCCGGTTTGGGTTCATTAGCAAAGACAAAGGGTCAAGACTACCATACTCGGGAAGAGGACTCTGATGCATGCGAAAGACCCCGGCTCCGAGCAGATAGCTCAGAAGCTGAGCTCAGCCCAACGGCTCCAGGTATCCCTCGTCGGGGTCAACGATTTCGACCCGGTGAGAGGGAAACTGTGGCTCCAGAAGGAGATGTTTCTTCTGTGGAAGTCGCTCCCCGAGCTCAAGGCCCACCTCAGTTACGATCCAGCGCTTATGGGCCCACTCAGCGAGTCGGTCGACTGGGATCTGAGCCAGTTGGAAAGTATCGGCCTCGTAGAGGAAGGGCCGGGGGGGCTGATGCTTTCCTTGGATGGAAAGGGCGTCTACTCAGTCATACCGTCGATAATGGATCCGAAGTTCCTGGACCTAGCTTCTCGGGTCAAAACCTTGCTCAATGATTTGAGCAAGGACGAGTTGCTTGCTTTCATCTATTTCCGTTACCCCGAGACCGCGAGCGAGTCTCGCGAACTCGAGGCGCTAATTCCCCGAAGGGCCGACCTTGCGATCAGGCTCGTCCAGAGGCGTAAGGTCGGACTCGAAGGTGGCGCGAGAGTTGCGGGGATGACTGTACAGGACTTCACGAAGGTGCTCAAGAGCCGCTCGATCTCCCTCCTGTCCGAGTAGCCGAGTGGGAGTGCGCGCGATTCTCAACGCCTCGCCTATC
>JASHQY010000163.1 GCA_030038885.1 Thermoplasmata archaeon
AGGTGCCGGATCGCGATCGGGACGCCCTTCTTCTTGACGACACACGCGTCCTCGCAGTAGTGGTAGCAGACCTTGCAGAGGCAAGTGGAGAGCGGGTCCTCGCGGAGCGTCACCTTCGCGGCCCCGTCGAAGTCCTCGACGGCGATCAGTCGGATGTACTCGCGGGCGTCCTGGGAGATCGGGCACGCCTCGACGCACCAGGGCCGACGGCACTGGATGCACCGCTTCGCCTCGAGGACGGCGTCCTCCTTCGAGTAGGCGTGCAGTACCTCGCGGAAATCGCCGGTCCGTTCGGGGAGCGGCTCTTCGACGATCGGGACCCGCACCGGATTGAGCTTCGGAGGGACCTTCGGTGGGGCGGCAACCTCCGGCGACATGATCCGGGGAGAGAAAGCCCGCGCGGCGGTATTGAGTCTTCGCTGCGGGCGACCGGGCGGCCCGCAGTCCCCGATGCAAAGGGGGACCCCCAGAACCAAGGTTAAAGGGGGCGCCCGGGTCCTTCCCTAGACCCGACGGGGGGTGGGGCGATGGTGCTGGATTCGCTGGGAAAGTCGCTCCGGGGAGTCCTCCAGAAGATCGCCCGGGGCTCGACGGTCGACGCGGCGCTGCTCGCCGAGGTCGTCCGCGACATCCAGCGCGCGCTGCTCCAGGCCGACGTCAACGTCCAGCTGGCCCTCGACCTCACCCAGCGGGTCCGACGCCGCGCGACCGAGGAGAAGCCTCCGGCGGGAGCGAGCCTTCGGGACTTCCTCATCCGGATCATCTACGAGGAGATCCGCGGGATCCTCGGCAAGGAGCGGCCGTTCGAGCTCAAGCCGAAGCGGATCCTCCTCGCGGGACTGTTCGGCCAGGGAAAGACGACGACCGCGGGCAAGCTCGCCCGGTACTTCCAGAAGCGGGGAGTGCGGGTGGGGCTCGTCGCGGCCGACGTCCACCGGCCGGCGGCGATCGATCAGTTGGAGCAGCTCGCGAAGAAGGTCGGCGCGGAGTTCTACGCGAACCGCGCGGAGCGCCGCGCCGAGGTGGTCGTGCGCGAGGCGCTGGCCGCCTTTCCGCCGCACCTCGCGATCGTGGTCGACACCGCCGGGCGCAGCGGGATCGACGCGGAGCTGATCGCCGAACTGAAGCGGGTCCGCGCGACGTTCGCGCCCGACGAGACGATCCTCGTGCTGGACGCCGCGATGGGCCAGAGCGCCGGTCGCAGTGCGGAGGCGTTCCACCAGGCGGTCGGACTCACCGGGGTCATCCTCACGAAGCTCGACGGCTCGGCGAAGGGCGGGGGAGCCCTCTCGGCGGTCGCCGTCAGCGGCGCGCCGATCCTGTTCATCGGCACCGGCGAGCACCTGGACGAGCTCGAGCGGTTCGACCCCACCCGGTTCGTCTCCCGCCTGCTCGGGATGGGCGACATCCAGACCCTGCTCGAGCGGTTCGAGGAGCTCACGGACAAGGAAGCCGCCGAGAAGGCCGCGAAGAACCTCATGGGGGGGCGGTTCTCCCTCCGCGACATGCGCACCCAGCTCGCGTCGCTCGGCCAGATGGGCCCGTTCTCGAAGTTGATGTCGATGGTCCCGGGCCTCGGCGCGGCGAAGATCGACGAGAAGCAGCTCGACGCGACCCAGATCCGCCTCCAGCGGTTCCGCGCGATCCTCGACTCGATGACCCCGCAAGAGCTCGACGACCCCGCGGTGATCAAGGCGGACCGCATCCACCGCATCGCCCGGGGCAGCGGACAGCGGACCCAGGAGGTCCGCGCGCTGCTCAAGCACTACGAGACGACCCGCAAGGCAGCGCACGGGCTCGCGTCCAACCGGCGGCTGCGTCGGCAGCTCGAGAAGCAGTTCGCGGCCGGCGAAACCCCGTCGCCCGAGTGAGGAGCGGGTCGCTCGATGGCGCTGGCGGGACCGCCCGAGCTCGTCGCGGGGTTCCTCTTGGTCTTCTTCCTCCCGGGCTACGCGCTCACGAAGGCCACGTTCCCCGAATGGCGGCTGCGCGGCCCGGACGCGATCCTCCGCTTCCTCGAAACCGTCACCCTCGCCTTCGTGCTGAGCGTGACCCTCACCGTGCTCGCGGGGTATGCCCTGCTGGCGGCCTCCCCGGGGGGCTTCCAGGCGTACTGGACCGACCCGGTCCTCGAGGCCGTGCTGGCGGGGATCGCCGCGATCGCGTTCGTCGCCGGAGGGCTCCGGGGAGCCTATCGGCACGAGCCGCCACCCGCGCGGGCTCGGCCCGATGCACCCGGCGATTCCGGCGCCGGGGAGGTGACGCGGGAACTCGATCGCATCGGCCGCGAGGAGCGCCGGCTCGCCCACGAACTGCGGGTCCGGGGGAGCGACCCCGCCGAGGGGGAGCGCCTGCGCGCCGCGCTCGCCCGTCTCGAGACGCAACGCACCGAGCTCCAGCGGCAGCGGGAGGAGGAGTATGCCACGTAGACCGGCCGACCCAACGGAGCTCAAGATGGTCCTCGTCCTCCGCGGGGAGCTTCGTCTGACCGCGGGAAAGTCCGCGGTCCAGGTGGCGCATGCCGCCGTGATGCTCTCGCTCGCAGCCGAGCACCGTGACCCGGTCGGCTTCGGAGCGTGGACCCGGCAGGGTCAGAAGAAGATCGCCTTGGTCGTTCCCACGCTCACTGATCTCGAGGGCCTTGAGCGCCTCGCGCGTGGGCGGAGGATCCCCACCGTCTGGGTCGAGGACGCCGGACTGACCGAGGTCGCTCCGGGCACCCGCACCTGCCTCGGGCTGGGGCCAGCTCCGGCCGTCGAATTGGACGCTGTGACCGGGCAGCTCCCCCTTCTGTAGGTTCCCGTGGTCCCAGGCGTTCGATCGCCCGGCCGGCCACGGAATGGGTCTTCGCATTCCGCTTGAAAAAGGGTGGGAGGAAGGGGTTCGCCTGAGTCCGCTCGGCCCGACTCAGCTCGACGGCGGGGTCGAGCCTTCGTTCGACTCCGTGCTAGGTGGGGTCGTCGTCGTGGTCTGCGACGTTCCTTCCCAGGACTGCGGTGGCGCCGCCGCGGGGGGCTTGCGGCCGTGCCAGTACAGCGCGAGCACCAGGAAGATCACGAACAGGATCACGAACAGCGCGATCAGCGCGTACGCGAGCGTCGAGAGGTAGTTCGACGACGGGGTGACCGAGGTCGCAGTCGCCGCGAACCCGATCGCCTGGCTCACGTTCCCGCCGTTCACCGTGATCTGTCCGCCACTGGGGGTCGCCGTCTGACCGCTCGGCGCGAGGACTGCGTAGGTCCACGTTCCGTTGGTCACCCCCGTGAAGGTGATCGTCGACGCCACGCTCGACTGCTTCTGGCTCCCGAGGTACACCGTCCAGGTCGCGCCCGAGGGCAGACCCGTCTCCGTGAACGTCACCGAGAAGGTCGCCGGGATGGGGCCGAAGATGATGACCGCCTGCTGCGGAGCCGCCGTGACGTTCACGTCCCCCGACGAGGGGGTCGCGAGGTAGCCCGTGACCGGCGGAACCGTGTACGACCAGGTGCCGTTCGGCAGGTCGACGATCAGGTAGTAGATCGACGACGTGTACGTCGTGCCGTTCACCGTCACGCCCCACGAGGAGCCCAGGGCCAGTCCACCTTCGAAGAAGGTGACCTCGTAGGTGTAGGGCACGAACGTGAGGTGCACCGCCGTCGGCGTGCCGTTGATCACCGCGCTGCCCGAGAGCACCGTCGCGATCCACCCGCCGATCGTCGAGACCGTCCAGTTGTACGTGCCGTTCGGCATCTCGAAGGCCAGCGAGGTCGTCGTGCTTCCGAGGCCCCAGCCGTTCACGGTGATGTTCCACAGGCTGCCCGCGGGCAGTCCGGTCTCCGCGAAGCTCAGGCTCCAGTAGGTGCCCGGGGCCGAGAGGGGCACCGATACGACCACGTTCGCACCGACCACGGCCACCTGGCCTCCGCTCGCGGGGGGCGTCAGCCCGGACGGGACGGCCAGCGTGAAGGCGAACGTCCCGTTCTCCTCGTAGAACGTGATGTTCGCCGAGGTGGACGTCAGGGTGAATCCCGCCAGATCGACCGACCACGTGTCGCTCACCGGCAGGCCGGTGGAGGCGAACGTGATCGCGTACGTCGTCAGGATCACTCCGGTGTACGTCACGTCCACGTTCGCGGTGGTCACACCGTCCGTGAGGATCGAGCCCGGCCCGGTGTTCGTGTAACCGATGACCACGCTCGGAGCGTAGTCCCAGGTACCGGCCGGCAGATCGAACGAGATCACCGGCTGCGAACTCGTGAGAGCGCCGACGGTCTGGATCACGACCGTCCATGTGGTGTTCGACACGAGTCCACCTTCCGTGAAACTCACCGCCGCGACCGGCAGGGTGAACGCCGCGAACGAGATCGACTCCGTGAGGTTCGCGCCGCTCACGGCCGCCGTCCCGTTCGAGGGCGTCGCACCGTAGCCGGAGACGAAGGCGACCGTCCACGGGTACGATCCGTTCGCGAGGCCGCTGAAGTTGAGGTAGTTGGTCCCGGCGACGGTCGTGTCGCTCAGCGTCTTTCCCGAGAGCGTGACGGAGAACGTCTGACCCGCGGGCAACGTGCTCTCGCTGAAGCTCACGTTGAAGACGTTGGTCGCGTACGCCCACGTGTACCAGGTCTGGACCTCACCGCCTCCCACCGACGGGTTGACGTTGATCCCCGTCGGGGAGAGCCACGTCCCGTAGGTGAACGCGGCCACGTTCGTGTACGCGTAGACCTCGAACCCGAGCAGGTTCCCGATGTGTTCGATCAGGTTGTACTGGAGGACCCGGTCCGCGGGTGTCGTGTTGTGCGCTGCGATCGCATTCCACTCCACCAGGGTCTGGTAGGCAATGCCCTGGCACTGGCTCGGGATCGCTGGCTGGTTCGCCCAGTGGACGAGGCTCGACCAGGAGCTCGCGTCGTCGTAGGCTCCGCTGCCGCAGAGGGCGAGGCTGCCCTGGTTGTACTGCGGCTCGGCGAACGTCGAGTAGAGCCCCTGCGCGTACGAGAACGTCCCGTTAGGGAGCCAGAACGGCACCATGTAGTCCGTCGGGTCCGCGTAGTCGGGCACCCAGCCCCAGTTGTAGACCGGGAGGCTGCCGTTCCCGTTCCCGAGGCCGACCTGAGCGTACAGCTCAGCGCCGTTGATGTCGTAGTACGTCGGGACGATCGCCCCGCCGGTCAGCGACTTCACCGAGCTGATCCAGGCCTGCATCATCGAGTCCAGCGACGGGCTCCCGATCCAGCCCTGGATGAAGAACGTGCAGGGCGAGGACGGCGTGCACGCCGTCAGTTCGGGGTCATAGTAGGTGCTCGACGACGTGGTCAGGTTCTGCCACCACGATGCGGCGCCGTACGGCACCGCCGGGTTCGTGCTCGGGTTGGGGATGTAGCTCGAACAGGGGTTGTTCGCAGGTCCGTTGCAGCCCGGCCAGGAGATGTTCGTGGGGTAGTAGGTCGACTGGGCGGGCGGGATCGCTCCACCGTAGTTCTCCGCGTACGCCACGCCGTCCACGTGGAGGATCGTGTTGTTGATCGCGGTGTACGGGTACGCCTGGACGAAGAACTGGCGCAGGCCGCTGTTCGCGAAGAAGTCCCCCGGCACGTTCGTCGCGCCGGGATCGACCGCGTTCGCGTTGGTCGTGTTGAAGGTCAACTCGAACATCATGTTCCAGTTGTTCCCGGTCTGGACGTTCTGCATGAGGCCGTACGTCCCGCTGTGGACCAGGTCCAGCACGGTCGAGGTGTGGCTCTGGTCGTAGCCGAACCCGTCCGCTTGGCCGGCGATAGCTTCCTGCAGACCGAGCGTGTCGTCGTTGTCCCAGTAGACCACGACGTTCGGGATGTAGGTGCCGGCTTCCGGCAGGCAGTTCGGCTCACCCGCGCAACCTTCCGGGGCCGTGTACGTGGGGTCCGCCTTCAGCGTGTACCCGCCGCTTCCGCCCGGCCCTCCGGAGGCACTGACCGTGACCGCGTAGTACGGTCCCGAGCCGACCATCGTGTACTGGACCGCGGGCTGCGGGGACGGCGGCGCCGTCAGCTCGAGCTCCTGGATCGAGTCCCAGATCGTCGGCGACACGGTCGTGAGGTAGTTGTGGAACGCTGCCGACGTGGAGCTGGTCGCGTTCCCGGGGAGCAGGCAGGGTCCATCGCCGTTCGCCGCGGTGGTCCCGTAGAAGCCGGGGACGCCCGCGCCGAGGTAGGTGAAGGTTCCGCAGGGAGTGATGCTGCCGCCGAGCGGGTCCGAGACCATCTCGAGGAAGTACGGCCAGGCTTCGCCCGACGCGCCGACGTTGAACGTCACGCAGCCGTTCGCAGGAAGGCTGCTGGCCGGGCAGTAGGCGGAGTCGTTAATGAGGATCGAGCTCAGGACCGGCGCCGGCGTGTTGTTGTACGGGTAGTGGTAGGCCGAGTCCCAGTTCGGGTTCCCGGCGGGAAGCAGGTACTGGGCCTGGATCCAGCCGTTGTTGTATCCGACCGCCGGCAGGTTCGCGAACATCAGCGTCCGGACGAACGAGAACAGGACGTCCGACGGATAGACGTTCCAGCTCACGCCGGTCGCCGGGTCGTAGAACTTCGCCCCGGCGGAGATCTCGAAGGTGTAGTACTGGGGCTGGTGGGTCGTCGCGTTGTCGAAGACCAGGCTCTGGCCGGTCTGCGCCGAGCACTGGGGCGAACCCGGGACGCAGGTCGCGATCTCGGGGACCCAGTTGTCGGGCGTGGGACCCGTGTCGGTCCCGTTGAAGGAGATCAACGTCTCGTAGACGTTGCTGATCGGCTCGTCGTCCACCGTGTAGTACGCGACGGCGGGGTCCACCGTGGGCGCGCCACCGGGGGCGACTTCGTAAATTTCAAGAGTTCCAGGATGAGGACCCGAGCCTGCGGCCGGGGTCGAGGAGGTGGTCGTTGTCGCCGTGCTCGCCGGTGTGGACGCCGCAGAACTTGCGCCGGTGGTGGACGCCGAGGCCGCCGTGGGAGCGGTACTCGTCCCGGAAACGTTGGCGAGGGGCGCGTTCCCCAGCGGCGCGAGCACGCTGAGCCCGAACAGCACGATCACCAAGATCGCCACGATCGCCAAGTACCGGCCGATGCCATTGCCTTTCATTCTCTCGAAACCCCTTTGCGAGAGTCCGAAGACTCCGTGGGGTCCCCAGCTTGATGCTGGATATATAGCTTACATTTACGACGAGCGCGGTCTCGGATTGCGCGCATCGAGCGCAGCGGGAGAGGCCGCTAACGTGACGTTCCACGACGCGCCGCCTCTCGGCGCGCTGAGCCCGACCCCGGGCGCGAGGAGGCCGGCGCTTCCTCGAACCGGGGTGGTCCGGCCAGTCACTTCGTCCGCCCAAGCCGTGCGCGTCGGACGAGGCGATAGCCGCGAGGGCGCTCCGGGGCGCGAGAGGGGACGATTCGCGCTCCGGCCAGCCTCCCGTGTTTAAGTATCGGCGGAATGTCACGTCGTAGCAGGCTCCCATGCGGATGTGGGTGTTCGTCATCCGCAGATCGATCCTGATCGTCCCGGTCATCGTGGGGGTGATGACGATCACCTTCGCGCTCGTGAGCGCGCTGCCGGTGGACCAGCAGCTCATCGCGCACTTCGGTCAGCCGAGCCCTCACGATCCGTGGATCTACAACCCCGTCCTGCAGCCCGGGCAGGGAACGTGCCCTCCCGCACCGAACACCAAGACGTGTCCGAACCTCTTCCTGAAGACCGCGCTGGCGAAGTTAGGTCTTAACCAGCCGTTGCCCGTCCAGTGGGGCGTCTACATCTACAACAGTTTGACGTTCCAATGGGGCACGGTCAACAACCACAGCACCGTCTCGGAAACCTACCCCGACCTGAAGGGGCTCCCGGTGACGACCGTGCTCGCGTGGTACCTTCCGTACACGCTGGAGCTCGCCGCCCTCTCGCTGGTCATCATCCTGCTCATCTCGATCCCGCTCGGCAACCTGTCGGCGGTCAACCGGAACCGCCCGGTCGACCAGGCCGCGCGGGTGTTATCGTTCTCGGGATTCGCGATGCCGTCGTTCCTGCTCGCCTCGTTCCTCCTGATGGGTTTCGTGATCCTCATAGGATCCGCGTCGGCCCACCCCTACTTCACCTACTCGCCGTGGTGCCCCTCCGGCGAGATCACGTTCACCGAGTTCTTCGGGTCGTGGCCGTCGCCCCAATGCTTCGGCACCACCGGGGTCTTACCGTCCTGGATCGCGGCCGGCGTGCACACCGCGCCGACCGGCTTCCCCACGATCGACGCGCTGATCCACGGCCAGCCGTGGCTCTCCCTCGACACCCTGATCCGCATGGCCCTTCCGGCGCTCGCGATCGCCTTCGGATCGATCGCGGTCCTCCTGCGGTTCGTGCGCAACAGCATGCTCGAGGTCATGAACCTCGACTTCGTCCGGACCGCGCGGGCGGAGGGCATCCCGTCGAAGACCGTCGTGACCCGGCACGCGGGCCGGAACTCCCTCAACGTCACGATCACGGTCCTCGGCCTGACGTTCGCCTTCTTCATCGGGGGCTTCCCGGTCATCGAGTACGTGTTCCACCTGAACGGGATCGGGCTGATCCTGGCGTACTCGATCCAGCCGTCCCCGGGATCGGTCGACTTCGGCCTGATCTTCGGCACGACGTTGCTGTTCACGTTCATCATCGTGATCGCGAACATCATCGTCGACATCCTCTACGCGTACCTGGACCCGCGGGTCCGGCTGGGGTGAGCGGATGAGCAGCGGGACCGTCTCCGTGCCGGTGACCGAAAAGGCCGGCCGACGCCCGAACCCCCGCATCGCCCAGTGGAAGCGCACGTGGTTCTTCCTGCGCGGCAACACGCTCGCCCTGATCGGCCTCGGGATCATCATCGCGATCGTCGCGGCCGCGATCTACGCGACCACGACCCCGATCAGCTGGGACGCGATGACGGAGTACTGCGGCACGAACCAGCAGACCGGGGAAGGGAACACGTGCCCGCCCGGATACGCCATCGTCTGCACGTACCCTGCGGGCTCTTCTCCGCCCGGGCCCAACTGCTACCAGACCCCGGCCGGGAACCCGTCGGACGTGGCTCCGACCTGGTCCAGCCACCCGCTCTCGGCCGGACCCCTGCCCCTGGGAGGCCTTACGCTGAACCCGGACGAGCAGTACTTCTTCAGCACCTACGAGGGGCTGTTACGCGGCTCCGATTGGTCGCTGATCATCTCGGTCTCCGTCGTCGGCGTGGGCGCGCTCGTCGGCCTGCTGGTCGGCGCGGTCTCCGGGTTCATGGGCGGCGCGATCGACGAGACGATCATGCGCCTCGTGGACATCTTCCTCTCGATCCCGCAGATCCTGTTCGTGATCATCTTCGTCTCGGTGATGGACACGGTGCATCCGTCGATCGCCGGGCTGTCGACCGATTCGAGCATCATGCTCGTGCTGATCATCGGGTTCATCGTCATCTGGTGGCCGTTCTACGCGCGGGTCGTGCGGGGCCAGGTGCTCGTCGTGCGGGAGCAGAAGTACGTCGAGGCCGCCCAGGCGAGCGGCGCGGGCAGGAGTCGCATCATCCTGCGTCACATCGTCCCGAACAGCATCTACCCCGTGTTCATCCAGATGTCCCTCGACGTCGGGACGGTCCCGCTGCTGCTCGGCGTGCTGGTCTACCTCGGCTTCAAGCTCTTCCCGTCCCCGTACTTCCCCGAGTGGGGATCGATCACGGCGCTGTCGGTCGTCAACCTGCAGGGGTTCCTCGCGACGTGCCAGGTCGGCGCGTGCATCATCCCGTGGTGGCAGATCCTCTTCCCCGGCCTCGCGCTCTTTCTCTACGCGATCAGCGTGAACTTCCTCTCGGACGGGCTGCGCGACGCGCTCGATCCGCGGCTTCGGAGGTAGGCCGTTCGACCCATGGCCTCCGGTAGCCTGACGCCCCTCGGGGCCCCGTCGGTCGCGGACGTCGCGCCGCTGCCCGAGTCGACCCCGCCGCCCGAGGCGGCCGGGGGCGCCGAGGACGAGGTGATCCTCTCGATCAAGGACCTGCGGACGTACTTCTACACGTACGACGGGGTCGTGAAGGCCCTCGACGGGGTGACGTTCCAGATCCGCCGGGGCGAGACGACCGGGCTCGTCGGCGAGACCGGGTGCGGCAAGAGCGTCACGGCGTTCTCGGTCACGCGGCTGATCGCCGACCCGCCGGGCCGTATCATGAGCGGCAAGATCCTGTTCGACGGGGCGGACCTCCTCTGGCGCCTCTCGACCGAGGCGAAGTACCTCACGAAGCCGAACACGCCGCGCGTGAAGGTGCGGCACTACTACCGCCGCATCAAGCAGGCCGACAACCGGATGACCGCGATCCGCGGCCGCCGGATCGCGATGATCTTCCAGGAGCCGACCCAGGCGATGAACCCGGTGTTCTCGATCTCGAACCAGCTGAGCGAGGTCCTGCTCCTGCACCGCGGCAGCCAGATCATCGACGAGATGCTCGCCGCGACACCGGACGGCCCCGCGGTCGGCGCGGCGATCGACGACGTCGTCGCCGCGACCGCCCGGCGCCAGCGGGAGGAGCTGATCGCCGCGGCGCGCCGGTTGGGCGAGGCCACCGGGTCGCAGAGCTTCGGCACGGAGGCCTACCACACGGCCCGGGCGGCCGCGCCGGGGGCGGACGACCTGCGGCCCCGGCTCGTGCGGGCCCTGCACCGGCTCCGCCTCGGCGGGGGCCAGCGGCGCTACCTCGCGCATCGGCGGCGCCTCCTCGAGCTCCGGAACCGGCTCGCGGACGTCTACATCGAGGAGATGCGCTCGGGCAGCCTCCGCAACGCCGACCGCCGCCGGATCCAGCGGAAGATCCTCTTCGAGCGGTACCGGCACTTCTACTACGCCCTGTGGGGGATCCGCTCCCGGATCCAGCACCCGATCAACACCGAGACCTTCTGGCGGACGGTCCGCCTGCTCGAGGGCGTGTCGATCGCGAACCCGGCCCAGGTCGCGCGGGGCTACCCGCACGAGCTCTCGGGCGGGATGCTCCAGCGCGTGATGATCGCGATGGCGCTCTCCTCCGAGCCGGACGTCCTGATCGCGGACGAGCCGACGACCGCGCTCGACGTCACGATCCAGGCGCAGATCCTCGAGCTGATGCGGGACCTGAAGCACCGGGTCGGCACGTCGGTCCTGTTGATCACCCACGATCTCGCGGTGATCGCGGAGGTCGCCGACCGGGTCTGCGTGATGTACGCGGGCCAGATCGTCGAGCAGGGCCGAGTCCAGGACGTCTTCCGCAACCCGCTGCACCCGTACTCCCAGGGGCTCCTCGCGTCGATCCCCCGGTTCGACCAGCCGGACAAGGAGCTGCAGTCGATCCCGGGCTCGGTGCCGAACCTGATCACGCCGCCCTCCGGATGCCGCTTCCACCCGCGCTGCCCCCACGCGATGCCCATCTGCAAAGGGGAGCGCCCCCCGACCACGGTGGAGGGACCCGAGCACACCGTCGCGTGTTATTTATACACGGGGCCGGTCGCGCCCGAGTAGCCGACGGGGGAATCCGTTCCAATGGGATCCGGCACGGCCTCCACGGTGCTTGCGGTTCGGAACCTCCGAAAGCACTTCCCGATCAAGGGAGGACTCCTCTCGACGCAGATCGGCGCCGTGCGCGCCGTCGACGGCGTCAGTTTCGACGTCCACCAGGGCGAGACGGTGGGGCTGGTCGGCGAATCGGGCTGCGGGAAGACGACGGTCGGCCGCCTCCTGCTCCGGCTGATCTCTCCGACCGGGGGGCACACGTTCTACCGGCCGCCCGACGAGGCGCTCGAGCACATCGACCGGCTCTACGGCACGCTGCGGCCGTACGCGAACCAGATCGACGACGGCCGACGCGCGCTCTCGCCCCGGGCGAAGGAGGCGCTCGCCGAGCTGAACGTGCTCGCCGACCAGTACTCGCTCTACCGGAAGTCCCGGCGCGAGATGCACGAACTGCGCGGCAAGCTGCAGATCGTCTTCCAGGACCCGTTCAGCTCGCTGAGCCCGCGGATGCTCGTCCGCGACATCGTGTCCGAGCCGCTCGCGATCCACCACGCCGGGACCCGGGCGGAGCGCTACCGCCGGGCGGCCGACCTCCTGCGCCAGGTCGGGCTCAACCCGGAGCACGAGTGGCGGTTCCCGCACGAGTTCTCCGGCGGTCAGCGCCAGCGGATCGGGATCGCGCGGGCGCTCGCGCTGCGTCCCGACTTCATCGTGCTGGACGAGCCGACGAGCGCGCTCGACGTGTCGGTCCAGGCGCAGATCCTGAACATCCTGCGCCAGCTCCAGGTCGAGCAGAACCTCTCGTACCTGTTCATCTCGCACCACCTGTCGGTCGTGCGCGCGATCAGCCAGCGGGTCGTCGTGATGTACCTGGGCCGGGTCGTCGAGCGCGCGCCGACCGAGGCGCTGTTCTCCCGCCCGATGCATCCGTACACCCAGGCGCTCCTCTCGGCGATCCCGATCCCGGACCCGGCGCTCAAGCGGGAGCGGATCGTCCTGAAGGGCGACGTCCCGAGCCCGGCCGCTCCGCCGCCGGGGTGCCACTTCCACACGCGCTGCCCGGCGGTGATGCCGATCTGCTCGAAGGTCGATCCGCCGCTGCTCGAGGTGCGGCCCGACCACTTCGTCGCGTGCCATCTGTACCCCCAGGCGATGCCGAGCGCGGCCGCCGAGGAGCCCGCGCCCCCGGTGCCGACCCCGCTCGGCGCCCCGACGATCCCGGCGACGGCGTCGTAGCGGCGGCGAGGATCGATGTCGCTCGCGGGGTTCGGAGGCACCGACCCCGGAGCTCCGGCCGCCCCGAACCCGGAAGCGGACGAGGCGTTCGAGGGACGGGTCTATCGCGTCGCGGAGGAGAAGCAGCGGGCTCGGGACGCGCCGGACCTCCCGTGGCGCACGTGGTGGTTCCACTCCGGCTCGAAGTGGTACCTCGGCCTCGCGTTCCTCGTGGTCGACGTCTGGATCCTGGACGGCAGCTACGACGCGGGCTACCTCGCGTTCGGGCTCGTCGGCTGCCTCGCGGCGCTCTACGCCGAGTTCCTCCTCTACCGCTACCTCTACTACGTCCCCGACCTCGGGGACGAGCGGCGGCCCGGGCGGTTCCGCCCGAGCTGGACGCGGCCGGCCCAGTACGGCCGCTGGACCCCCGAGGGCGAGGCGGTGCGCGCGGGCGGCACGGTCGTCGCCGCGGAGCCGGGGCCGGACCCGAAGGAGTTCCTGTAGCGCGGGTCGGCCGGGGCCTAAATACCGGGCCCGGTTGAGGCGGGCGTGCCGTCCCCGACCCGTCGCCTCCGTCTCGCGCCCTCGCTCCTCAGCGCCGACTTCGCCGCGCTCGGCGACGCGGTGCGCGCGGCCGAGGCCGGCGGAGCGGACGCCCTGCACCTCGACGTGATGGACGGGCACTTCGTGCCGAACCTTTCGTTCGGTCCGGCGCTCGTCGCGGCCGTGCGCGCGCGCACGCGGCTCCCGCTCGACGTCCACCTCATGATCTCGGACCCGCTCCGCTACCTCGACGCCTTCCACCGGGCCGGCGGCGACACGCTGGTCTTCCACGTCGAGTCGGACTCCGACCCGGCGGAGGTCGTGCGACGGGCGCATGCGCTCGGGAGCGCGGTCGGGGGCGCGATCTCCCCCGAGACGCCGCTCGCGGCGCTCGACCCCGTCTTCGACGCGCTCGACCAGGTGCTCGTCATGAGCGTGCACCCCGGCTTCTCCGGCCAGGAGTTCCTCCCCGACGTCCTGCCGAAGGTCCGCGCCGCGCGCGAGCGCCTCGACCGCGCCGGCCGGAACGCGGACGTTTCGATCGACGGCGGGATCACCGCGGCGACGGCGGTCCGGGCGGCCGAGGCCGGGGCGACGTTCTTCGTCTGCGGGAACTCGGTCTTCGCGCACGGGAGCGTCGGCGAGAACCTCCGCCGGCTCCGCGCCGCGGTCGAGGAGGGGGCGCAGCGTGCGGTTCCGTGAGCTCGCGGAGGCGTACGCGCGGCTCGAGGCGACCCCGAAGCGCCTCGAGATGCGACGGATCCTCGTCGAGCTGATCCGGCCGATCCGGCCGCCCGACCTCGCCCGCGTGCTCTACCTCTCGCAGGGCATGCTGCGCCCCGAGTACGAGGGCGTCGAGCTCGGGGTCGCGGACTCGCTCGCCCGCCGGGCGGTCGCGACCGCGACCGGGACGGACGAGGGCGAGGTCGCCCGCCGGACGAAGGCGTCCGGGGACCTCGGGGGGACGACCGCCGAGCTGCTCGAGGCGAGGTCCCGCGCCGAGGCGGCGCACCCCCTGACGGTCGCGACGGTCTACGAGGAGCTCACGACGATCGCCCGGGCGAAGGGCGAGGGCTCGCAGGACGAGAAGGTCCGCGCGCTGGTCGACCTCCTCGACCGGGCGAGCCCGCTCGAGGGGAAGTTCCTCGTCCGGTTCGTGCTCGGCACCCTACGCGTCGGCGTGCGGGAGATGACGATCCTCGACGCGCTCGCCGAGGCGTTCGCCGACGGGTCGAAGGCCGCGCGCGCCCGGATCGAGGCGGCGTTCAACCTCTCGAGCGACCTCGGGCTCGTCGCGGGCGCGCTGGTCGAGCACGGGCTCGACGGCCTCGACGCGATCGGCCTCGAGGTCGGCCGGCCGATCCGCCCGATGCTCGCGGAGCGCGAGCCGACGCTCGCGGCGGTGCTCGAGCGGATGGGCGGCACCGCCGCGCTCGAGTACAAGTACGACGGGCTGCGGGTCCAGGCGCACGTCGGGAAGGACGGCACGGTCCGCCTGTTCTCCCGCCGGCTCGAGGAGATCAGCGCCCAGTTCCCGGAGCTGGTCGCCGACCTGCCGCGCGCGATCCGCCACCGACCGGCGATCGTCGAGGGGGAGTGCGTCCCGGTCGACGCCGACACCGGCGAGATCCAGCCGTTCCAACTGGTCTCGAAGCGCCGCGGCCGCACGCACGATCTCGACCGCGTCCGGGCGGAGATCCCGGTGTGCCTCTTCCTGTTCGACGTGCTGATGGCGTCCGGCCGCCCGACGTACTCCGAGCCGTTCCCCGAGCGGCGGACGCTCCTCGGCTCCCTCCTCACCCCGAACGACCACGTCGCGCTCGCCGAGCAGCGGACCGTCTCGAGCGTCGAGGAGGCGACCGCGTTCCTCGACGAGGCGATCGCCGCGGGCGGGGAGGGCGTGATGGCGAAGTCGGTCCGGGAGGGCAGCGCCTACCGGGCCGGCGCGCGCGGCTACTGGTGGATCAAGTACAAGCGCGACTACACGGTCGGGCTCTCGGACTCGATCGACGGCGTCGTGGTCGGGGCGTTCCACGGCCGCGGCCGGCGGGCCGGGCGCTACGGCGCGTTCCTGCTCGCGGTCTACAACCCGAAGCGCGACCGGTTCGAGTCGTTCTCGAAGGTCGGCAGCGGGTTCGACGACGCCCGGCTCGCCGAGATGCCGAAGCGCCTCGCGAAGTACGAGACCGACGCCCCTCCGCCCGAGGTCGAGAGCGGGATCGTGCCGGACCGCTGGATGCGGCCGGGGCTCGTGCTCGAGGTCCGGGGCGCCGAACTGACCGTGAGCCCGGTCCACCGCGCGGAGCTCGGGGCGATCCGGCCCGGCGCGGGACTCGCGCTCCGCTTCCCGCGCTTCACGGGGCGCTTCCGCGACGACAAGGGACCGACCGAGGCGACCACGTCCCAGGAGCTCCTCGAGATGTACCGCCACCAGGTGCGCCAGGAGTCCGCGCCGGACCCCGAGTCCCCGGACGAGACGACCTGAGCGGGGTCGCGCCGACGCTCAACGGAGGGCGCCGGGCCGCGGGCCGCGACGGCGCCGCCGAAAGAGCAGCTCGTCGGTCGGGGACCCGCGCCGGGTCCCGGTCGCGTCGGCCGGCCGGACGAGCGAGAACCCGAGCCGTCGGACCAGCCGGAGGGAGCGCGCGTTCCCGGGATCGATCGTCGCCTCCACCGCGTCGACGTCCCCGCTCGCGTAGAGCCAGCGGACCAGCGAGCGGACCCCTTCGCTCGCGTAGCCCTGCCCCCAGAACTCCGGTCCGAGGAGGTAGGCGATCGCCGCCCGCCGCTCGCCCCGGTGGACCGTCGCCTGGAACGTCCCGACGTACGCCCCCGCCCATCGGAGCCGCGCCGTCCAGTTGAGCCAGCGCTCGGCCGCGCCGTCCGCCGGGCCCCGAAGGTACCGGGCGAATCGCGCCGCGAGGTCCCGCTCGGTGCGCGGCGGTTCGTCCGGGACGAACGTGTAGATCCGCGGGTCCCGGAGCACCGGGAACAGCCGGGCGGCGTCGCCCGCGCGCAGCGGCGCGACGATCATCCGAGCGGTCTCGAATCCGCCCCGGGAACCCGGCCCCTCGCCCTCCACCGCTCTCCCGAGAGACCCGCCCCGCTTCAACCTCGCGCGCTCCGCACCGCGGCTGGGGGCGGAGGCCTCGCCCCGCGATCCCGACGTCGAGGGCCGCGCAGCGCTCCGGGTGCGACCTTCCCGCCGGCCGGCGGGAAACGGCGCGCGGGCCCTCCGGCCCTCGCCGGTCCGCCCAAAGGCATAAGAAGGGCCCGCCCGGTCGCCGACGTACGGGAACCCGTATGCTCGTCGAGATGACCGAACTCCTGGGACGGCAGATCTACACCCCCGACGGACGCCTGCTGGGCGAGGTCGACAACGTGATCGTGGACGTGGACTCGTCCAAGGTCGACGGCCTGTATGTGGACGAGACGAGCCCGATGTTAGTCGAGGACTCGCGCCCGACCAGCGTGCCGTACCGCTGGGTCTCTGCGGTGAACGACGTGGTTCTGCTGAAGTACTTCCCGAAGCGCGTCTCGGTCAAGAAGGCGGCCGGACGCCCCGCGAAGGAAGCCGAGCCGGTCGCCCCCACCGCGCGCTAGTGCTGCGGGGATAGCCAAGCTTGGAAACGGCGCAGGACTTAAACGCCGGCCCGCCGGCGAAGAGATCCTGCCGCGAAGGCGTTCGTCGGTTCAAATCCGGCTCCCCGCTTCGCCGGCCCCGGCGGGCCGGGTCGTCACGGTCAAGGGCCCGTCCGCGCTTCCGGGACCGATGCGGCGCTCGGAGCTCGTCCGATGGCTCGCCCGGGTCCCCGCCCCGCCCGCCCCTCGGGCGGACCTCGAGCAGGTCGTGACCCCGCCCGAGGCCGCGGCGGAGCTCCTCTTCGCCGCGCTCGCGGACGGGGCGCTCGAGGGGCGCTCGGTCCTCGACCTGGGGTGCGGCACCGGACGGCTCGCGATCGGGGCGGCCCGGCTCGGCGCCGCCCCGGTGGTCGGCGTCGACGTCGACCCGGCGCTCCTCGAGCTCGCGCGCCGGGCGGCGATCGAGCAGTCCGCGCGCGTCGAGTTCGTCGCGCGAGACGCCTCCGGCTGGGACCGGCCCGCCGACACGGTCGTCATGAACCCCCCGTTCGGCGCCCAGCGGGCGCACGCGGACCGGCCGTTCTGGGACACCGCGTTCCGGCTCGCCCGCCGCTCGGTCTACGCGTTCGCGCTCGCGGAGTCCCGAACCTTTATAGCGCGACGAACGGTCGCCGCCGGCGCGCACGTCGTCGCGACGCGACCGGTCGGCTGGGTGTTGCCGCGGACCTTTCCGCACCACACCCGGCGGCAGGTGCCCCTCGCGGTCGACCTGTGGACCGTCCGAACGGAGCACCATCCATGAGCACCCCGACCCTGCCCGCCCTCGTCCTGCCCGGTGACTACCTCGGCGCCGCCGAAGAGTTCCTGCCCGGTCGCGGCACCTACGAGGACCGGGGGCGGATCTACGCGTCGCTCCTCGGGACCCCGCGGCTCGACGCCCAGGACCGCACGGTGCACGTCGACGCCCGCAACGCGATCCCCGAGATCTCGGACGGCGACCTCGTGTACGCGACCGTCGACGAGCTGAAGACCGCGATGGCGATCTGCACGGTCCTCGCGACCGCCTCGAGCCGCCGCGCGGTGCCCGGCGCGCCGGAGGGGACCGTCCACATCTCGAAGGCGAAGGACGGCTACACCGAGTCGCTGTCGACCGAGTTCGCGGTCGGGGACGTGATCCTCGCCCGGGTCCTCCAGGCGCATCCCTCGATCAAGCTCACGACCGCGCCCCCGAACCTGGGGGTCGTCTCCGCCCACTGCCAGGTCTGCCACGCGCTCCTCGCGCCCGGGCCGAAGGAGCTCGTCTGCCCCCGCTGCGGGCACCGGGAGCACCGCAAGCTCGCGAAGGGCGACCTCTCCGCCCGGCCGGGGCCCGATGGACCCGCCCGCGACTGAGGAGGAGCGCCGGCTCGCGGCGCTCGTCCGGGGCCACGACCGCTGGCGCGGCCGGGAGGTCTTCAACCTCCTCGCGAGCGAGAACGCGGTGTCGCCGCGCGCGCGCCGCTACCTGTCGAGCGACCTCGCCGGCCGCTACACGCTGCCGCTCCCCACCGAGATCGACGGGGAGACGATCGACAACAGCTACACCGGCACCCGGTACACCGACCGGATCGAAGCGCTCGCGAACGCCGCCGCCGCCCGGGTGTTCCGCGCGCGGTTCGCGACGACCCGCCCGCTCTCCGGCCACCTCGCCGCGCTCTCCGCGCTCGCCCCGCTCCTCCCGAGGGGGTCGAAGCTCCTCGCGATCGCGCCGAGCGAGGGCGGGTACGACGGCTACGCTCCCGGGTTCCTCCCGGCGCTGCTCGGCTACACGGTGCGCCCGCTGCCCGCGGACGGACCGGGGCACCGGGTCCGCGCCGACGCCGCGGTCGCGACGATCGCCCAGGAGCGGCCGAACGCGGTCGTCCTGGGCCAGAGCTTCTTCCTGTTCCCGTATCCCCTCAAGGAGATCGCCGCGGCGGCCCACGCGGTCGACGCGCTCGTGCTCTACGACGCTTCCCACGTGCTCGGGCTGATCGCGGGCGGCCAGTTCCAGGACCCGCTCCGCGAGGGAGCGGACGTGCTGTTCGGCAGCACGCACAAGTCGTTACCGGGCCCGCAGGGCGGGCTGCTCGCGACCGACCGCGAGGACCTCTTCCGCCAGATCGATCCGGCGCTCGTCTGGCGGGTCTTCGACAACGCGCACTGGCACCGGATCGCGGCGCTCGCCCAGACGCTGCTCGAGCTCGAGCGGTGCGGCCGGGACTACGCGAGCACGGTCGTCGACGACGCGCGCGCGCTCGGCGGGGCGCTGTCCGCGCTCGGCCTGCCGCTCGTCGGGGCGGAGGACGGGTTCACCCGCTCGCACCAGCTGCACCTCGATCGCCCGGCCCTTCGGGCGGCGCACGGGGTCGCCGCGGGCGCGCTCGCGCGCCGGCTCGAGCGCCAGCGCCTCCTGATCGACCTCGTGGGCCGGATC
>JASHQY010000020.1 GCA_030038885.1 Thermoplasmata archaeon
GATCGCGATCTACCGGTGGAAGCACATCGAGCAGGTCGGCTTCGGAAGAACTCCGCCCCCGGCGGAGGTCGCGCCGCCGTGATCGGGGGCCTCCGCGGGGTCGGTCGGGCGAGTTCGTGCGAGGGCCGGTCCTTCCCTGGGGCGAGCGGGGCGTCCTCCCCGCGGAGGAGCGGCGGCGTTCGGGATCCGTGGCCACGCCGGCCTTAATCCTCCACGCCCTCTCTCCTCCCCCCGGCGGGACGTGTCGGAAGTCCCCCGACGCGCAGTCGATGTACGCCGTGCCCGGATCCGGGACCCCGGTCGCGCCCCCCGTCGGACGGCTCCCGCCACGCGGCCGACGGCGATCCGGTGCACCGGAACGGAACGATCGGATCCTCCGCGGTTCCGGTGCGGAGGCCCCTCGCGAGAGGGCGCGGCCTGGACGGCGTCCGCGCGCGGAAGTTCCGGGGCTCCGTGCATTCGTTCGCCGGGGGGCCGCGAGCCGTGCCGGCGGCACCCGCCGCTGCGCGCGTTAGCGCGGGAGCGCCGCGGCGATGCCGGAGTTGCACCATGGCGAGGGGGAGGCCGAACAGTGCATCCTGCGCGCGCTCCGGCTGGCCGTGGAGCTCTCGATCGTCATCCTCGCGATCGAGGCGCTCGGGGCGCTGCTTTCCCACAGCCTGGCGCTGACGATCGACGCCGTCCACAACGTCCCCGACATCCTGGCCTTCGCCGTCTCGTGGACGGCCCTCGCCGGTACGCGGTCCGGCCGCACGCCCCAGTTCACCTTCGGACGGCACCGGTTGGAAGTCTTCGCCGGGCTGCTCAACGGGATCCTCGTCCTGGGTACGGGCGCCGTCTTCGGGTACGAGTCGGTTCAGGACCTGGTGCGATCCGGTGCCTTCGCCGGCCCGGTGGATCCGGTCTGGATCCTGGTCGCCGCGCTTCCCACGCTCGTGCTTCGGCTGATCAACGTGCGGGTACTGGGACGGCCGACCGGCCGGGTCCGCGACCTGAACCTGCGAGGCGTCCTGGTCCACCTCGGCAGCGACGTCGCGATCACCGCGGCGCTCCTCGTCGCCGGGGTCGTGCTCCTGTGGAACCCTCGGTACGGGTGGGTCGATTCCGCGGCGGCGCTCTTCGTCGCGGGCGTCCTCGTCTACGAAAGCCTGTCGCTGCTTCAGGGGGGCTGGGAGGTGCTGACCGAGCAGTCCCCCCGGGGCCTCTCCCTCGACGCGATCACCCGCACCACGCTCGCCGTCCCCGGCGTGACGGAGGTGCACGATCTCCACGTCTGGGCGGTCTGCGATTCGCTCGTCTGCCTCACCGCCCACGTCGGGGTCAAGGACATGGCGATGCGGGATGCGATGGGCGTGGTCCGCGAGCTGCGGGCCCGGATGGAGTGCGACTTCGGGATCGTGCACGCCACCTTCGAGATCGAAGCGCCGTGAATCGTCTCCCGGGGCCCCGCCGCTCCGACGGAAGGATGGGGGACCGCTCGCTCTCGCGGACTATGGGGATCCTGCGGGGGGTTGCGGTAGCCTCATCAGCACGCGGTTCGGGTCGAGCCCGTGGAGGTAGCAGATGACGTAGAACGCGAAGAGTCCCGAAAAGAGGACCACCCCGGCCAAGCCGAGGTTCCGGACAAATCCCGGCCCGTTCGTCGCCACGCTGAGGAGAAGCAAGAGCACTCCGACGCCCGAGAAAGCCATTTCGAGTCGCGTCGCCCGGGCGGTCTCATCCCTGTTCGAGCCCCGCAGCTTTCGAGGCCAATCCCACTTTCCACGCGGACGACCAGTTGGCCGAGCTACGTCCGGCACCATGGGCCCAGGAAGGGTACATCGGTCGTCGTACTTGAGCCCCCGGACCTCGTAGGCTCCGGGCCCTTCCCCGCGTGAGCCTTACGGACGCACGACGCAAGCGCCCACGAAAGGGTGGCCGACCAACTTCTGGACACGGTCGATCCGCGAGCAACCGCCGGAGGTCCGTCCGGGGGTACCTTGGGCGACCCGGGGGCCGGTTCGCGAACCGGGAATGCGGGCGCGGAGGGATTCGAACCCTCGACCCCCGGGTTAGGAACCCGGTGCTCTATCCGGGCTAAGCTACGCGCCCCGCGAACGACCACGCGGCCCGAGATATCAGGGCTTCGTCGCGGGAGCTCCGCGGGCGGCGAGGAGACGCTCGTACCGATGGTCGACGGGGGAGGTGAAGCCCGTGGCGGCCTCCTGGAGGATCTCGATCCCCTCGAGCGACTCGCGCAGGGTCGGCAGCACGGCCCGGCGCTCCGGGTCGGTCGAGGCCGGCGGACCCCCGGTGCCGAGGGCCCCGAGCAACCACCGCTGCGCCCCGACCACGAAGAGGAACGGATACACGTGGCAGTCCCGGGTCAGCGTCGAGAACAGCATCTCGGGCCGCGTACCGGTTTTGGGAGCCCCGGACACCAGCACGACCTGGTCCGCGGCCCGGCCCTGGTACGGCGGCAGTCGTGCGGGCTCGAGGAGGGTACGGTGGGTGATCCAGCCCCGGGCCATGACCCGGCGCTGGGAGAACGGCAACCCGAACGGACCGACGAGGTGTCCCCCGCGGCCCTGCTCGGCCGCGAGGAACGGCCGTCGCAGGAGCTCCCCGATCGCCCATTGCTGGTTCGGCGTGAGCGGCGCGGGGTCGTCGGAATCCTCCGGCGCCCCGGGCGGCGCGGCGCCGCCCAGGCCGTGCGGATACGCGAGCGTCCCCTCGAGGCCTGCGAGATGGCACCACAGACCCTCGAAGTCGAAGTAGACCGGGATCGTCGGGCCGTCGGCGCGCACCGTGATCGCGAGCGGCGGCGCGGCGGACCGGTCGCGGTCGATCCGGGCCGAGACCCGCGGACCGTCGGTCGGCTTCGCGTGGAAGAAGACCGCCACCGCGAGCTGGGCCCCGTTCCACAGCACGACGTTCCCGTCGTCCTCCGTGACCCCCCGGGCGAACTCCTCGAGCCGGTCGGCGTAGGGCCGCGCGACGAGGAACGTCACGAACGGTCGCCCGAGCGGCACGGGATGGGGAATGTAGCGGTCGCGCAGCCAACCCTCGCCGTACGCGCGACGGCGGACCGCGTGGTACGTGGAGCGCGGGATCTTGACCTGGCGAAGGCGCTCCCGCTCCCGGTCGGGCCGGGCGGCCAGGAGCACCGCGATCACTCGGGCCTCAGAATCCGTCAGCGCCCGCACTCGGGGTCTCCCTCCCAGTTGTCACGCCCTAGCACGCCGTCCAACCCGCCGGGAGCGGCCCCGCACGCTCGTTTAAGAGCTGCGGGCCTCATGAATCGGCCGCACCACGAGGTGGTGGACTCGACACCATGAAGCTTCGGCTGGGCCGGTCGACGGCGATCTGCGCAGTGGCGTCCGCGTTCTTGATGATATCCGTGCTCCCGACGGGGGCGGCGGCCGCCGCGTCGCCCGACCTCACGCCCGGCGCGGCCTACACGCTCTGGGCGTACGGGGGCGTCCGGTCGGTGTCGTTCTCGGGCCCCTCGGGACCGCTCTACGACTACCAGGGC
Organism: Thermoplasmata archaeon; assembly: GCA_030038885.1. Classification (GTDB taxonomy): domain Archaea; phylum Thermoplasmatota; class Thermoplasmata; order Lutacidiplasmatales; family UBA184; genus Lutacidiplasma. The sequence continues at coordinate 3,515 of JASHQY010000020.1, forward strand.
AACGCGACGTACGGCTACTCGGTGATCCTCAACCAGACGAACCAGAGCGCCCAGGACTTCGAGCTGTCGGCCAACCAGACGATGGGCGTCCTGCTCTCGGTCGAGTTCTGCACGCCGAACTGCCAGCACCCGAAGGCGACGGCGACGGTCGTCCACGACGCGTGGGAATCCGTGGACGCGTGGGCCAACTTCACGACCGCCGCGACCGTGTTCGAGAGCGGGACCGCGGTCCCCGCGACCGGGCTCCTCAACTCCCACACGACCGTGCGCGGCAGCCTGTTCGACAGCGCGCAGGGACTCGTCCGGGACGAGCTGTTGACCGTGAACGTCAGCGCGAACGCGAGCGTCTCGTTCGCCACCCCGCTCGGCCTCCTGCCGAGCGCCCTCACCGCCCCGTCGACGTGGAACGACTCGGCCAACTTCTCGTCGGCCGGATCGTTCGCGATCGAATCCCACTACCGCTTCGTCGGCCCCAAGGCGACGATCAACGTGCCCTACAATGCCTCGGGCTCGGTCGCCGGGACGGGGAACGTGTCGGTCGCCGGCGCGGTCACGACCGGCCCGGGCAGCGCGGTGACCTTCGGCGGGCTCCCGTACCTCAACGTCTCGCTCAGCGTCCAGGGCCCGTTCGTCACGCGCGAGGGGTTCATCCTCCTGCCGGCGAACGTCGACCTGTTCGGGGCGAGCAGCGCGGCGGCCTGGTCCGCCAACGAGACCGGCGGGGCGTCCGCGCAGATGACCTCGCTCTACGTGCGGCCCGACGACTCGGTGCACCTCGGCATCGGGGGCTCCGAGTGGCTCTACTCGTCGAGCGCCCTGAACCCGTCGGTGACCGCCCTCACGACCGGGGGAGCGGGGGTCGACGAGATCGCGAGCGGGGCGAGCGACGTCAGTTCGGAGCCGGTCCAGGGCGTTCCGATCTCCGTCGGTCAGGCGCAGCAGTACCAGAGCTGCCTGCTGACCGGCTCGACCTGCGCGGGGGCCTCGGGCCCCACGAAGATGCTCCCGGTGCTCCTCCTCGGCCTGGTCGCGGCGGTCGTGCTGGCGGCGGTCCTGGTGGTCGCCGTGGCCGAGCGGCGGCGGATCCCTCCACCCCAGTACCCGAACTCGCAGCTCTATCCGCCCGGGACGGCCGGT
>JASHQY010000164.1 GCA_030038885.1 Thermoplasmata archaeon
CGTTCGCCGGCCCCGGCCCCCGCCGGGTCGGCCGAGCGACCGGTCACGGGGGCCGCGTCCGGGCAAGGCTGAGCGCCGGCCCCCCGCTCGGCGGAGCATCTCGATGGCCGCCTCGTCCGATCCCGCGCCCTCCGAGCCCGCGCGCCGCGCGAGCGCCCGCGACTACGTCGCGCTCTCGAAGCCGGGGATCACAGCACTGATCTGCACGGTCGCCCTCGGGGGCTTCCTGCTCGCGTCCCCGGGGGCGATCGACCCGGTCCGGCTCGGGACGCTGCTCCTCTGCGGGGCCGCCGCTTCGGCGGGCGCGGCGATGCTGAACCACTACCTCGACCGCGACCTCGACTCCCGGATGCAGCGCACCCGCCGCCGTCCGCTCCCGGCCGAGCGGATCGCGCCGAGCGGGATCGTCGCCGGCCTCGGGCTCGCGTTCCTCGCCGCGGGGATCGGCGTCGCGAGCTGGCGGCTGAACCCGCTCACCGGGTTCTCGATCTTCCTCGGGGGCCTGTTCTACGTCGTCGTCTACACGGCCTGGCTCAAGCGTCGCTCGAGCTGGAACGTCGTGATCGGGGGGTTCGCGGGGAGCGCCCCGGCGCTCGCCGGCAGCGCGGCCGCGGTCGGGACGTTCACTCCGGGCGTGATCGCGTTCGCGATCCTCGTCTTCCTCTGGACCCCGCCGCACTTCTGGAGCCTCGCGCTCCTCCTGAAGGACGACTACGCGCGGGCCGGACTGCCGATGCTGCCGCGGATGGACGACGTCGCGTTCTCGGGACGCATGGTGGTCGTCTCGGCGGTGCTGCTCGTGCCGGCGGCCGTGCTGATCGGCCTCACCGGGGCGCTGACCTGGCCGGTCTTCGTCGTCCTGGTCGCGCTCGGGGGGCTGTTCGTCGTGCTGACGCTCCCGCTCTGGCGGGAGGTCACGCGCCCGATCGCCCGTCGCGGGTTCATCTACTCGGGCCCGTACCTCCTCGCGGTCGTGGTCGCGATCGTCGCGAACGCTCCCCTGCTCCGGCTCGGTTTCCCGGCCGGGGTGTGATTACCCCGACGCCGCTCGCACGTCGAGCTTATCTCGGGCGGCCGTTCTCTTAGGACCGATGCCAGACTCCGACCGGGTCGGAGGTGCCGACCGGCTGCGCACCGCCGAGACCGTCCTCAAGAAGCTGGGCTTTGCCCGCGTGCCGCCCGCTCGCCGGGAGCGCGCGGGCGATCCGTCCTTCTGGGTCCAGGAGGCCGGGGTGCCCCGCCGGACGTTCCCCGTGTTCGTCTACGGCGCCCCGTCGGGGACCGTCGAGGACGGCGTGGACCGGTGGGTCGCGGGCGTCGGGAACGTCTCCGCCGCACCGCATCGGGCGATCTTCGTCGTCGCGAACGACCGGGCCGCGGAGGAGACGTGGGCCCGCCTGTCCCGCACCGCAGGATCGGCGATCGAGAACGAGGTCGCGGTGCTGGTCGTTCCGTCGGGGGAGCGGCCCGAAGCCGCCCCGCCGCACTTCCATTTGCGGGTCGTCGAGCCGCGGGAGGTGCTCCGGGTCGCGACCGGGGTCGTGGTCGGCCTCTTCCGCCGCGCGCAGAGCGCGGAGGAATCCGGCCAGATCGACTTCGAGGAGATGCTCACCCTCCTGAAGCAGCGGTTCGGGATCGACGTCGCGCGCTCGCTCGGCGTGCGCTCGGACGAGGACGCGCTGTTCCTCCTCTACCAGCTCGCCCAGCGCGACTCCTACGCGCCGGGCGAGCCAGGGGCGAACCTGCACCTCCTCGTGCTGAAGCCGACCGGCCCCGCCGCCCGGCTGCCGTGGTTCGCCGCGTAGGTCCGCACGAACCGAGCCGTTAAGAATCGCGGTCCCCCTCGCCCGGTCGGAGCGCGACGTGGACGCGGCGGACGAGGCGTACCGGTCGCCGTACACGCCGACCCCCGGCGGCTCGGTGCCCGGCCCCGAAGGAACGGCGGCGGAGGGACGGGCCGAGCTCTGGACGTTCTTCTGGGTGACGGTCGCCAGCGTCGTGATCATCGCGGCGTTCGGGATCGGCGCGTGGCTCTACTGGCACTACGTGCTGCACTGACCTCGAGGACCCCGCACCGGGAAACCATTATCTAACCGGCCCCGGTCGGCGCGCCACCGCGCGGCGTGGGGCCGTGGGGTAGCTTGGACCATCCTTCTTGCTTGGGGTGCAAGAGACTCCGATTCAAATTCGGACGGCCCCATCCGCCCGGGTCCCGCGGCGGCGGTCCCGTCATGTACGGGCGCCGCGTCGGCGCGCCGCATGCCGCGACGGTTCGTGAGCGAGCGCCGGCGCGACCCGTACTACCGCGCCGCCCAGCGGGAGGGGCTGCGCTCGCGCGCCGCGTTCAAGCTCGCCTACGTGGACGAGCGGTTCCGGGTGCTGCGGCGGGGCGCCCGGGTGCTCGACCTCGGGGCCGCGCCCGGGGGATGGTCGCTGATCGCCCGGGACCGGGTCGGGCCCGCGGGCCACGTGGTCGCGATCGACCCCCGCGCGATCGAGCCGATCGAGGGCGTCGAGGTCGTTCACGGCCGCGTGGGCGACCCCGGGCTCCCGGACCGGCTCGGCCGCGACCGCTTCGACGTGGTCGTGTCCGACATGTCCCCACGGATCAGCGGGGCGTACTCGACCGACCACGCCCGCAGCGTCGCGCTCGTGCGCGAGGGGTTCCGGCTCGCGCAGCGGGTGCTCGCCCCGCGCGGGTCGTTCGTCGCGAAGGTGTTCGACGGCGACATGGTCGCCGACCTCGAGCGCGAGCTGCACCCGTGGTTCGAAGAGGTCCGGCGGACGAAGCCTCCGGCGTCTCGGGAGCCCTCGTCGGAGTTATACATCGTCGCGCTCGGCTTCCGTCCCCCGGTCGGGGTCGACCCGCCGACCGGAGCGCGGGGGGGCGTGCGGCCGGGACGCGATATATAGTTTCAATTCCTCCCTCAGGTCCGCCATTTTTGAGGTCTGGTTACTCGTGATCCGGTTCGGACCCGCGGGGATCCCTCTCTCCTGCAAAGGGCGGACGCTGCGCGACGGCATCGCCGACGTCCACCACCTCGGGCTCACCGCGATGGAAGTCCAGTTCATCAAGGTCAATCCGCTGACGCGCCTCGCGCTCGACGAGGAGGTCGGCAAGCTCCCGCGCGAGCTGCCGCTCCAGCTCGTGATGAACGCCGGACCCGCGGACCACCAGGGCGGCGTGCCGACCCTCGCCTCGCTCACGTCGCCGATCAAGAAGCGCGACTCGGTGACCGCGCTCACCTGGAGCCTCGCGAAGGACTACCCCGACCTCCAGCAGACGAAGGCGCTCGCCCGCGCGCTCGACACCGACCTCACGCTCCACGCGCCGTACTACGTCGACTTCTTCGGTTCGAGCGACGCGCGCGAGCAGTCGACGCGCCAGATCCAGTGGGCCGGCGTCCTCGCCCAGGGCCTCGGCGCCCGGCTCGCGGTGACCCACCTCGGGTTCTACGGCGGCGGCGAGCGCGCCGACTCGATCCAAGCACTGACCGAGATCGTGACCGACCTCGCGAACTGGCTGAAGCAGTTCTCGCGCGGGACCGTGCGGCTCGGGATCGAGCCGAGCGGGCACCCCGACGTCTTCGGCTCGCGCGACGAGGTGCTCGACCTCGTCCACCGGGTCAAGGGCACGGTCCCGGTGCTGAACCTCCCGCACCTCGCAGCGCGCGAGCGCCGCTCGTTCGAGGAGCCGGAGCAGCTCGAGCCGATCCTGCGACAGTTCGTCGCCGCGACCGACGGGCCGCTCTACCTCAACTTCTCGGGCGTCGAGTTCTACGGCTCGGGGGAGTTCCGGCTGACGCCGATCAAGCGGGGCCTGGTACGCTTCGACCCGCTCGCCGAGCTGCTCGCGGAGCGGGACTACGACGTGACCGTGATCTCGAGCTCTCCGCTCCTCGAGCACGACGCGATGTACATGAAGCTCCTCTACGAGCGCGCGCTCACCCGGCGCTGGGCGAAGCTCCACGCCCCGCCGCCTCCGAAGGCGGCGAAGAGGCCGGCGCCGCTGCCCGAACGGGCCCGTCCTCCCGAGGCCCGGCGGCCGCCCGCCCGCCCCGCGGCAAAGCCGGCCCACGGAACGCCCGCCCACCCCGCACGGCGCCCCGTCCCCCGGGCGAAGGAGGTCCACCGGCATGGCGGCGCCCACCGATAGCGGCGTGACCTTCCGCCGGGCGCAGCACTACCTCGCCGATCGCGTGACCGAGGCGCTCGACCGCCTCGACCCGGCGGCGGTCGCGACCGCCGTGGGGATCCTCGCGCGCGCGCCCGCGACGTTCGTCTACGGCGCCGGCCGCAGCGGGATCATCGGACGGGCGTTCGCGATGCGGCTCGTCCAGCTCGGCCTCACGGCGTACGTGATCGGGGAGAGCGTCACGCCGATCGTGCGGCGCGGGGACGCGGTCTTCATCCTCTCCGGCCGCGGGGAGAGCTCGTCCTCGATCCAGACCGCGAACATCGTCCGGCGCGAGGGCGCGGAGCTGATCGTCTTCACCGCCCGCGCGTCGTCGAAGCTCGCCCACATCGCGACCGCGCTCCTGACCCTCGACTTCCCGGCGGACGAGGACCACGGCCGGATCGCCCCGCTCGGCACGCTCTTCGAGTCGGCGAGCCTCCGGCTGACGGACACGCTGGTCGCCGAGCTCATGCGGGCGCGCGGCGAGACCGAAGAATCGATGCGACGCCGTCACGCGATCATGGTGTAGCCCCGCGCGCCGCCAAAGGTTAAGCCCGTGAGTCCCTCGGGCGCGACGTGCCGGCGCGCACCGCTCCCGGATCGTCGACCCTCGTGCCGGTGCCGACCCGGTTCTTCGTCACGAGCGGGAAGGGGATCAACAAGACCAGCGAGCTCAACGCGTTCGACCTCGCGCTCCTCCAGGCCGGGATCGGCGACCAGAACCTCGTCAGCGTCTCGTCCGTCCTGCCGATCGGCATCCGGCAGGTCGACCGGATCCCGATCGCGCGCGGCGCGATCACCCACGCGGTGCTCGCGCGGTACACCGGCGGCGAGGGCGAGGTCATCAGCGCCGGGATCGCCTACGGGTTCCGCACCGACGGCCAGGGAGGCTACGTCGCCGAGGCGCACCTCCACGGGACCCAGAAGTCGCTCAAGGAGTTCCTGCGCTGGCGCATGCAGGAGATCGCGCACTTCCGGGGCGTCGAGCTGCGCCGGATCCAGTACCGGACCGAGGAGCTCTCGATCCCGATGGACCACTACGGCGTCTGCGTCGCCGCGTGCGTCTTCCTGCCGTGAGCCCGGCGGCGCTCCGCGCCGGCCCGGAGCGCGGTCAGAGCAGCTTGCGGAACAGGAGTTTGTCCTCGAGGCTGCCGTCGATCGCGAGCTTGCGCGTCACGAGGGCCTTCATCGGGCCGATCTCCTTGCTGACGAGGCCGCGGAACGTCGCGACGTCGGTCGTGATCGTCACGTCCGCGGCCCCGCTCGGCGCGGTCCGCAGGTTCGACAGCCGCCCGTCCCTCAGGTCGACGGCGTAGGACCGCTCGTCGGTCAGGCGGATCCGGATCGTCCGCTCGAGCCCGGCGAGCTCCTCGCGCATCGCCGGCGTCGCGTCGGCCTTGCGGTTGAACCGATCGACCAGCGAGGCGAGCGTCTCCTCGATCGTCATGCGGGCTCCGCGTCCAGGGTCCGAGCCGGATGGGCTCGCTTAACCCTTTGGACCGTGGCCCACGACCGGCGCATCCACACCGGGACGGGCCCGCCGTCGCGCGCGTGCCGCTCGACGCACGCGCGCGTCGCGGGGTCGGACGGGTAGCCGCTGCCGAGGGACTCGGGCACGCTCCGGCGGAGGGCGTCGAGCGCGGCGTCCCTCCGGACCTTCGCGACGATCGACGCCGCACCGACGATCGGAAGATCGCGGTCCGCCTTGTGCCGGCTCACGACGCGGATTCCGCCCGCGAGCGCCGAGAGCCGGCGGCCGAACCGCTCGGCGTCGGGATCGCAGGCGTCGACGTACGCGACGTCGGGACGGATCGCGCGCACGAGCTCGGCGAACGCTTCGAGCTCGAGCCGGTTGAGCCCGCGGCGCGCCACGTAACGGTCGATCGTGCGCGGCGGCAGCGCGATCGATCGCCGCTCGCCCAGCGCGGCGAGGCGGCCGTAGACCTCCTCCCGCCGCGCCGGCGACAGGAGCTTCGAATCTCGAACGCCGGTCGCGACGACCGAGTCGAGCCGATCGTCGCCGCAGCAGAACGCGCCGACGACCAGCGGGCCGAGCACGCTGCCGCGGCCGGCCTCGTCCAGGCCGAGGACCCGCTCGCTCCGCGTCGTGCTCCCCCCGGTCCCCGGACCGGGGTCGGAGATTAAGCATGCGAACCGGTCGCGGCCGCGCGCGCGCGAGCGCCGTCTCTCGATAAACCTCTTATACCGTACCCCGCTCGGACGCCGCCTCGAGGACGACGATGGGCATCTGGCAGGGCCGCAGCCGACGCAAGCGCACCGGCGGCCGGCTCCGGCCGATCCGCAAGAAGCGGCGCTTCGAGATCTCGCGCGAACTCCAGCACGCGACGCTCGGCGCGGGCACGGTCAAGAAGTACCGCGTCCGGGGCGCGAACGTCAAGCTCCGCATCCTGACGACCCGGACGATCAACGTCTACGACCCGGCGACGCGGAAGACGCGCTCGGCCCAGGTGATCACGGTCCGAGAGAACCCGGCGAACCCGAACTACGTCCAGCGGAACATCATCACGAAGGGCGCGATCCTCGAGACCGACCTCGGGCTCGTGCGCGTGCGCTCGCGCCCCGGCCAGGACGGGGTCCTGAACGGGGTCCGCGTGCCGGACGCGACGTCGGCGGCGTAGGTCCGCGGCGGCGGGGCCGATGCCCGACCACTTCTACGTCTATCCGGCGTATCTCGGACGCGGGTTGTCCCGCCGCGACGGACGTCGCCTCCGCGAGGCCGACGCGCTGCCCGACGTGACCAGCGAGGAGATCGTCGACGCCGCCCGGCGGCTCGGGTTCCGCGCGGAGATCGAGGCCGACAAGCAGTACCCGCGGCGCTTCTTCACGTACGCCGGCCGCGTGAAGGTCGCGAAGCGCGCGGGAACGACCAAGGTCGCGTTCCTCAAGGCGGTCGCGGCGGACCTCCGGACGCACCGTCCGGCCCCCGCGAAGAGATGACGATGGACGAGCCCGGCACGATCTACTTCACCGGGACCGCGGGTGCCGGCAAGACGACGTTCGTGCGGGCGTTCGCGGACTGGATGGAGCACGCCGGCTACGAGGCGACGGTCGTCAACCTCGACCCCGGGAACGAATCGACGACGCTCGATCCGGCGATCGACATCCGCGAGTGGGTGCAGCTCGCGGACATCCAGGACGAGTACGGCCTCGGCCCGAACGGCGCGCAGGTCGCCGCCGCCGACATGATCGCGCTGAAGATCTTCGACGTGAAGCAGGCGATCGCGGAGCTGAAGACCGACTACGTGCTGGTCGACACCCCCGGGCAGATCGAGCTGTTCGCGTTCCGCGAGGCGTCGAAGGCGGTCGTGGACGCCCTGAGCGGGGACCGCTCCCAGATCGCGTTCCTGTTCGATCCGGCGCTCGCGCGCGCCCCCGCGGGCTTCGTCTCCCTGCTCCTGCTCAGCGCGACCGTCGAGTTCCGCTTCCGCCTCCCGATGATCAACGTGCTCACGAAAGCGGACGTGCTGACCGCCGAGCAGCTCGGGGAGCTCGCGCGGTGGGCCGAGGACCCCGAGGAGCTCTACGACGCCGTGACGCGCGCGAGCCCGACGCCGGACATCCAGCTCTCGACCGAGCTGTTCCGCGCGATCCAGTCGGTCGGTCCGCTCGGCGGGCTCGTCCCGACCTCCGCGAAGGAGGGGACCGGGCTCGAGGCGTTCTACCAGTCGGCCCAGCGGGTCTTCGCGGGCGGCGAGGACCTCGAGCCGTCCCACGCGGCCGAGCCCGAGTGAGGCCTAGTCTTCGGTGAAGAAGAGGCCCATGCCGGCGGACGCCGACTCCTCCTCCTCCTTGAACTTCCGGTAGAGCGCCTCGGCCTCGGCTCCGCGGAGCTTCGCTCCGAGCGGCGGCAAGAGCTCGTCCGCCCGCCGCACCGCGTCGGCCGAGCCCTCGAGGAGCGCGTAGACGCTGCCGGTCGGCCCGCCGACCGCCGCGGCGTCCCGGACCTTCTGGCTCTGACGCGCGAGGAGATCGTCCTTCAGCACCGCGTCGAGCTCCGTGCGCTTCGTCGCGGGGATCGCGTAGAGGGTCCACGCCATGCCGCCGGCCGACCCCGCCTCGCTATAAGGGGCTTGCCGGCGGGGCGAAGCGAGATACGGGGTCCCCGACCTCGGGCCTACCGTGTACGCGTCGACCACGCAGAGCCCGGTGCTCCTCCTCGGCGCCGCGCACGTCGTCGATCTCGAGGAGCCGCTGCGGCGCGAGCTCACCGGCCGCACGCTCGACGGCGTCGCGATCGAGCTCGACGCGGAGCGGGCGGCCACGCTCCTCGCCGGGCCCGGGACCCCGCGGAGCGGCCGCGGCGCTCCGCTCTTCGTGCGCCTCTGGGGCCAGGTCCAGCGGCGCCTCGGGGCGGAGATCGGCGGCGGCGAGCCGGGCGCCGAGATGCGGGTCGCCGCCCAGGTCGCGAAGGAGCGGAACCTCCCGCTCTTCCTGATCGACGATCCGATCCGCGCGACGGTGCTCGAGCTCGTCCGCACGATGCCGTTCAAGGAGCGGGTCACGCTGCTCGCGGGGGCGGCGATGGCGCTCTTCGTCCCCGCGAAGGTCGTGGAGCGGGAGATGGACCGCTACGCGGCCGCGCCCGCCGACTACACCGAGGGGCTGCGGCGCGCGAGCCCCACGCTCGCTAGGGTCCTCCTCGACGACCGGAACGAGCACATGGCGGACCGCCTCGCCGCGCTGCGGAACCGCGGCTACGGGCGGATGGCGGTCGTCGTCGGGGACGCGCACCTGGACGGGCTCCGCTCCGCGCTCGGCCGGCGCGGAGTACCGGTCGAGGCGATCCCGTTCCGGCGCCTGCGGACCCCTACAGGACCGTCGCCGACGCCGTCGTGAGCTCGTCGACCTTCCGGACGAGCGCGTCGGCGAGGCCAGCGAGCTCGGAGGACCAGAACTCGTCGATCCGGCCCCGGTCCGCGAGCTCGGAGATCGACGGAGCGAGGGGCACCCGCGCGAGGATCGGGATCCCGTACTCCTCCGCGACGCGGGCGACCGTGCCGGGGCCGAAGAGCGGGATCTTCTCCCCGCAATGGGGGCACGCGATCCAGGACATGTTCTCGACGACCCCGAGGAGCCCGACGTGGAGGTCGCGGGCCATGTTCATCGCCTTCTTGACGATCAGCGCCGCGAGGTCCTGGGGCGTGAGGACGAAGACCATCCCGTCGATCGGGATCGTCTGGAACACCGTCAGTGGCACGTCGCTCGTTCCCGGCGGCATGTCGATCAGGAGGTAGTCGAGCGAGCCCCAGTGGACCCCACCGAAGAACTGCGTGATCAGGCGGGTGACGAGCGGTCCGCGCCAGATGACCGGCGCCTGCTCGTCCTCGACCATGAACTGCGAGGAGACCACCGGGATCCCGGTCCGGGAGACCGCGGGCTCGATCCCCTCGCCCGCGTCGGTGAGCGGACCGGCGACGCCGAGCAGCTTCGGGATCGACGGTCCCGTGATGTCGGCGTCGAGGATCCCGACCGCGAGCCCCCGTCGGCGGAGTTCGGCCGCGAGGAGCGCGGTGACCGACGATTTGCCGACCCCGCCCTTGCCGCTGCCGACCGCGATGACGTGACGCACCTGGCCCTTGTCCATCCGCTGCAGCAGGCCGCCGGGGCGTCCACGCGGGGGACCGGCGTGCGGGGGGGTGGAGGGGGGACGACCCTCGCTCCCGCCGGGCGTCGCGCTCATGGTCGATGGACGCCGAGGGGGCTATATAACGGGGGCTCGTCCGACGGCGTTCGGACGGGCGAGCGATGGCGAAGGGGCGCCCCGACGCGCTGAGCGGGCTGTTCGCACCGGCGTCGGTCGCGGTGATCGGCGCGTCGAACCGGGTCGGCACGGTCGGCGCGAGCCTCTTCCGCAACGTGCTCGGGGCCGGATTCCGCGGGGTCGCGTATCCGGTCAACCCGCGGTGGTCGAGCGTCTCGGGGGTCCGGTGCTACCCTCGGGTCGCCGACCTTCCCGAGACCCCGGAGCTCGCGGTCGTGATCGTGCCGGCCCGGGACGTGGCGGCGACGGTCGACGAGCTCGGCGCGCTCGGGACCCGCGGGGCGATCGTGATCTCGGCGGGGTTCCGGGAGATCGGGGCCGCCGGGGCGACGCTCGAGGACGAGGTCGTCGCGGCCGCGCGCCGCCACCGGATCGCGCTCGTCGGCCCGAACTGCTTCGGTCTCCTCAACACCGATCCCGAGGTCTCGCTCAACGCGACGTTCAGCGAGAGCCTGCCGCCGCGCGGGAACATCGCGTTCGTCTCGCAGAGCGGCGCGCTGTGCGCCGGGATCCTGCGCTACGGCATCGCGGAGCGGATCGGGTTCTCCCGGTTCGTGTCCGTGGGAAATCGCGCCGGGATCGACGAGAACGACCTGCTCGCGTCCCTCGGGCGGGACCCGGCGACGAAGGTGATCCTGCTCTACGTCGAGAGCCTCGCGGACGGACGACGGTTCCTCGAGGTCGCGCGCGAGGTGACCGAGAGTACGCCGGTGCTCGTGATCAAGAGCGGTCGGACGCCGGCCGGCGAGCGGGCCGCCAAGAGCCACACCGGTTCACTCGCCCAGTCCGGCCGCGACCAGCTGTACGACGCGCTGTTCGAGCAGTCCGGGGTGCTCCGGGCCGACTCGATCGGCGATCTGTTCCGGATGGCCAAGGTCTTCTCCTCGGGGGCCCGCCTCGACGGCCCGCGGCTCGCGATCCTAACGAACTCCGGCGGACCCGGGATCGTCGCCGCCGACGCCGCGGCCCGCGCCCATCTCGAGCTCCCGGCGCTCGCGCCGCCGGTCCGCACCGAGCTCGGGCGGCTCCTGTCGCGGTCCGCGGCGCTCGCGAACCCGGTCGACATGACGGCCGACGCGGGGGCCGACCAGTTCCGGGACTCCCTGCGGCTCCTCCTGCGCGAACCCGAGGTCGACGGCGCGCTCGTGATCGCGACCCCCACCGGGACGCTGACCGCCGAGGCGGCGGCCCGCGCGATCCGGAAGGGCCGGGGCGCGAGCCGCAAGGCGGTGGCCGCGTGCCTCTTCGGACTCACGGACCTCTCGCACGAGGTCGGCGATCTCGAGGCGCACGGGGTCCCGACGTTCACGTTCCCCGAGGAAGCGGTCCAAGGCCTCGGCAGCCTGGCCCGCTACCGTGCGTGGGCGACGCGCCGCCGCACCGAGGTGCGAACGTTCGCGGTCGACCGGAGGGCCGTGCGGCGGACGCTCCGCCACGCCCGATCGCTCGGCGTCGTCGTGCTCCCCGAGTACGCGGCCCGGGAGGTGCTCGGAGCCTACGGTGTCGCGTTCCCCGACGCGCGGCGGGTGCGGACCCTCGACGGCGCGCAGGCGGCGGCGGAATCCGTGGGGTACCCCGTGGTGCTCAAGGTCGCGTCGCCGGACCTCTCGCACAAGACCGACGTCGGCGGGGTTGCGATGGGGATCGAGAACGCCTCCGACCTCCGGACCGCGTGGGCCCGGATGCAGGACTCGCTCGCGCGGAAGGCGCCCCGGGCCCGGATCGAGGGCTTCGAGGTCGAGGCCCAGATCCCGGACGGCAAGGAGGTCCTGCTCGGGATCCAACGGGATCCGGGGTTCGGGCCGATCGTCGTGTTCGGCATGGGCGGGATCTACGTCGAGGCGCTCCGGGACGTCACGTTCCGCCTCGCGCCGATCCGGCCGCTCGGCGCCCGGCACATGATCGAGTCGGTCCGGGGCTTCCGGGTGCTCCAGGGGGTCCGCGGGGAGCCGCCGAGCGACCTTCCGGCGCTCGCCGAGGCGATCGAGCGGGTCTCGCAGCTCGCGGTCGAGGTCCCGGAGATCGTCGAGCTCGACCTCAACCCGTTGCTCGTGCGATCCGAGGGCGCGGGCGTCGTCGCGGTCGACGCGCGGATCGTGCTCGCTCCGTCTTCCAGATCGGGACCGTCCGCTTCAGCTCGTCGATGAGGAACCGCGCGGCCGCGAACGCCGGCGCGCGGTGGCCGCCCGCCGCGCCGACGATCACCGAGATCGCGCCGGCCGGCACGCGGCCGACCCGGTGCCACAGCACCGTCCGTTCGACGCCGAAGCGCTGCCGCGCCGCGCGGTCGAGGTCCCGGAGGACGCGGAGCGCGGGCGCGGAGTGCACCTCGTACTCGAGCGCGACCACGCGGCCCGGACCGCGGCGCTCGCCGCGGACCCGGCCCGCGAAGAGCACGACACCGCCGAGCTCGGGCCCCGAGAGCTCGCGGGCGGCGGCCCCGAGCGAGAGCGGCCGCCGGGTGATCCGGGGCGAGCCGCTCATCCGCCCCCGTAGGGGGGATGGACCGCGAACTCGTCCCCCGGGCGGATCCGCACCGACGTCCGGTCGATCGGGCGGCCGTTCCGCACGAGGCGGCTGGTCCGCAATGTCGGTCGCAGCCGGGGGTACGCCCGCGCGAGCTCGTCCGCGAGCGCGCGCGCGGAGATCCCCTGCCCCGGGACCGGCCAGTCGAGCTCGGCCCGTCCGACCGCCGTGCGGGCGGTCGCGAACAGGAGCACGCGCACCGGCCGGACCATCGCCCGACCGAACCCCGGCCGCCGTCAAATCGTTGCGCCCCGCCGCCGCTCCAAGCAACTGATTAATACGCACGCGGAACTCGAACGACCGATGACCGATCTTGCCGTGCGCGCCGGCGGCCAGGCGGGCGACGGGATCGCGTCGATCGGGGAGACGATCTCCCGCTGCTTCTCCCGGATGGGCTGGCATGTCTTCGGCCTGAACGCCTACCAGTCGGTCATCCGCGGGGGACACGTCTGGTTCCAGGCCCGCACCTCCGACGGGCGGCCGTACTCCCAGGGCGACGAGGCCGACGTGCTCTACGCGCTCGACAAGCAGACCGTGTCGGTGCACGCCCCGTCGCTCCGGCGCGGCGGCACGATCGTCTACGATCCGGAGAAGTTCGCGGTCCCCGAGAGCGAGCTGCCGGTCGGTGTGAAGGCACTGGGCGTGCCGACCCTCGAGTTCGCCCGGAAGTACACGAGCCAGTCGATCCTCCAGAACGCGGCCGGCATGGGCGCCTCCGCCTTCCTGGCGGGGATCCCCCTCGACCTCCTGCACGAGGTCCTGCGCGACTCCTTCGGCAAGAAGACCGGGGACGTCGTCGACTGGAACCTCGGAGCGAGCACCGCGGGCTACGAGTTCGCGCAGGCGCACGGCGGGGCGAGCGACCGCGCGATCTCGAAGCGCGGCGCGCCGAAGCTCCTGATGAACGGGAATGCCGCGATCGCGCTCGGCGCGGCCGCCGCCGGCTGCAAGTTCCTCGCGCAGTACCCCATGACCCCTGCGTCCTCGATCATGCACTGGATGGCCGCGCATTCCCAGGCGCTCGGGGTCGTCGTGAAGCAGGCCGAGGACGAGCTCGCCGCGATCAACATGGCGATCGGCGCGTCGTTCGGCGGCGTCCGCGCGATGACCGCGACCAGCGGCGGCGGCTTCTCGCTGATGGTCGAGGCGCTCGGGATGGCCGGCATGACGGAGACCCCGCTGGTCGTGGTCGAGTCCCAGCGCTCGGGCCCGTCGACCGGGCTGCCGACCAAGACCGAGCAGGGCGACCTGAACCTCATGCTCGGTGCGGGGCAGGGCGAGTTCCCCCGCGCGATCCTCGCGCCGTCCCACCCGGCCGAGGCGTACCGCGCGACGATCCGGGCGTTCGAGCTCGCCGAGGCGTGGCAGACCCCGATCCTCGTGGCGAGCGACCTCCATCTCTCGGAGAACATGGCGACCGTCGACCGGGACGAGCTGCCGACCGACCTCACGGTCCCCTCGCTCTTCACGGTCGAACCGAACGGCCACGAGTACAAGCGCTACCGCTACACCGATTCCGGGGTCTCGCCGCGCGCGTTCCCGGGTCAGCCGGGGCTCCAGTTCGTCGCCGGCTCCGACGAGCACGACGAGAAGGGGCACCTCGTCTCGGACGTGAAGTCCGGGATCCCGATCTGGGTCGCCGAGCGCGCGCGGATGATGGAGAAGCGGATGAAGAAGCTCGAGGGGATCGCGGCCCAAGCCCCGCCGCCAGCGTGGGAGGGACCCGCGGATGCCGACCTCACGTTCGTCGCGTGGGGGTCGACGATCGGCGCGATCCGGGACGCGATGCCGATCCTCGCCGCCCGCGGCCGGACGACGAACCTCCTCCACTTCCCCACGGTCTACCCGATCGACGCGGACCGCGCGCGCGCCGAGTTCGCGAAGGCGAAGCGCACGCTCCTCGTCGAGGCGAACTACTCCGGCCAGTTCGGCCATCTGCTCCGCGCCGAGACCGGCGTCTACCTCTCCGAGCGCCTCCTCAAGTACGACGGGGAACCGTTCTACCCGCACGAGATCGTCGCTCGGGCTCTCGAGGTGCTCCCCCATGGCGGATAGCGCAGTACGTCCCGTGATCTCGACGACCGGCCCCGCGTTGCCGGTGATCGGCAAGTCCGACACGCGCCCGACCTGGTGCCCGGGGTGCGGGGACTTCGGCGTGGTCGCCGCGGTCGAAGGGGCGCTCAAGCGGCTCCAGATCCCGCCGCAGAACGTCGTGATCGTCTCCGGGATCGGATGCTCGTCGAACCTCCCGCACTTCCTGAGCTCGTACGGGTTCCACGCGATCCACGGCCGCTGCCTCCCGGTCGCGGAGGGGATCCGCTGGGCGAACCACGGGCTCACGGTCGTCGGGACCGGCGGGGACGGTGACGGGTTCGGGATCGGTGCCGGTCACTTCGTCCACGCGATGCGGCGGAACGTCGACCTCACCTACGTCACGATGGACAACCAGATCTACGGGCTCACGACCGGGCAGGCGAGCCCGACGTCGACGATGGGCCAGAAGACGAAGTCGACGCCGACCGGCGTGATCGAGCGCCCGATCGACCCGATCGCGCTCGCGCTCGCGAGCGGGGCGACGTACGTCGCCCGCGGGTTCTCGGGCGACGTGAAGCAGCTCACGGACCTCGTCGCCGGCGGGCTCCAGCACCACGGCTTCTCGTTCGTCGACGTGTTCAGCCCGTGCGTGACGTACAACAAGCTGAACACGTTCGACTTCTTCCGGCAACGGGTCTACAAGCTCGAGAGCGCGGGCCACGACCCGAGCGACCCCGTCGCCGCCTGGCAGCGCTCGCTCGAGTGGGGCGACAAGATCCCGATCGGACTGTTCTACCGCACCGAGCGGCCGACCTACGAGGACCTCGAGGAGGTCCTCGCGGCAGGCCCCCTCGCGCACCAGCCGGCGGGCCTCCGGGGCCACGAGAGCGTCCTGAACGAGTTCGTCTGAGCGAGTTCGTCTGCGCCGCCGGCGCGGGGACTCACCCCGCGGTCCGCTCGAAGAGGTACGCGTCGCCCTCGCTCCACTCGAGGTCGAACACGCTCGGGTCGCCGAGCAGGGGCACCGGCGAGAACGGCGGCCAGAGGATCGTGTTGTTGCCGGTCACGACGACGTAGCCCACGTCGAGCGCGGCGAGCGCCGCGAGGCCGGTGGCGTTCAGGGTCGCGTTCGTGAGCTGGCTCACGACCGTGCGGTACGACGCGTTGATCCACTGCCACCCCGGCACAAGCGGGTAGAGGAGGACGAGGTCCGGCGCATAGCCCGGCAGGAATCCCGCCGCGCTCCCGGGGGCGATGAGGACCCGGGCCCCAGCGGGCAGGTGCGCTCCGGCGTACTCGAGCAGCGCGAAGTCCGCGGCCGAGACGTTGCCGAACTCGTGGTAGAGCTCCGACAGGACCGGGGGCAGCTCGGCCGGCGTCAGCGCGACCCCGGGCGCGACGATCACGAGGATCGCCAGGACCGTCACGGCCCCCGGCGGGGCGCCGGACCACCGGCGCGCGGCCCGGTGCCGGGCCGGCGCCGCCCGCTCGGGCGGGGGTGCCGGGACGCGGGCCTGGGCGGTCGCCCACTCCAGCAACAGCGCGAGGACCAGCGCGCCGACGAGCGTGTAGAGCGTGAAGAGCCAGATCGACAGCTCGGTCGCGCTGGTCACGTCGGCGAGGGGCCCCGCCGGCCCGAACCCGAGGGACGCGGCCCAGAGCAGCCCGATCGCGCCGATCAGCACGACCGCCCCCGCGGCGACGAACGCCCGAAACCGACCGACGTAGCGGCCGATCGCCGAGCGGGGGGCGGCGAGCACGAGGATCGCGATCCCCGCGGTCAGGAGGACCGCGAGCTCGAGGCGGAGGAACGGGATCGGCGAGAGCCAGACGTCGTCCGGGCGAAAGAGGTAGGGGTCGATGCTGCCCGCGAACTGCGCGCCGGTGATGCCGACCGCCGTTCCCGCCGGGGGAGCGCCGGCCCCCGGCGTGAGCCCGGGACTGTTCCTTCCGAGGAAGAGCACGTAGAGCGTCGGGAGCAGCGGGACCAGCGCGACCGCGACCGTGCCCGCCCAGCGCGCGAGCCCCCGCGCGATCGATCCGGCGAGCGCGGGTCGGGCGAACAGGCCGGCGAGCAGGAGCGCGGGGAGCAGCCACTCCGCCCCGACCGGGTTCAGCGCCGCGGAGTAGCCGACGAGGATCCCGAACCCCAGCGCGTCCGGCCACGACGGGAGCGAGCCGCGCCACCACGCGGACGCCTGCCCCGCGAGCACGAGCACCAGCGGGAACGCGAACACGAAGTCGTTGCTTCCCGCGACCAGCACCCGGGTCCACGAGCCGACCGCCGTGAGGAAGACCGCGCACGCGAGCCCGGCCCGCTCACTGCCGAGGGTCCGCCGGCCGAAGACGAACGCTCCGAGCGGCACGAGCGCGAAGAACAGGGGCGTGACGAGGAGGGCCGTTCGCGCCGGCGGGAGCGCGAAGACCAGTTGGGCCCATCCGAGCCAGACGGTCGTCCCCTGGGGGTACAGGAGGCCCACCGGGGCATACGGCGCGAAGGAGAGCGGTAGGCTGTGATGGTGGAGGAGGAGCGAGACGTAGAGCGTCAGCAGGCTCGAGTCGTACGTGTTGCCGGTGGGGACCGGGAGCGCGACCGCGAGCTCGAAGAGGAATAGTCCGAGGGCGCAGACGAGAGCGATCAGCGGGCCCGGACGGAGCAGCGCGCTCCCGGGGGAGAAGGCGTCCCGCGGGGTCCGCGTCCGGCGGCGGACGTACTCCCCGAGCAGGAGGAGCACCGCCGCCGCGATCGGGAGCCCGTAGACGACCGGGGCGACGAACGCGCCGACCGGAAGGGCGGCGATCAGGTACATCGCGGCACCGCCGAGATAGAAATCGACGACGAGCCGCTCGATCGGCTCGAGCGACCTCCAGGAGCCGACCCCTCGGGCGGCCTGGGAGCGGACGAACTCCCCGACGATCGCCGCGGCCGCGGCCCAGGCAAGGAGTCCGAGGGCCCACGCGACCCCGGAGGGACCGGGCAAGGACACGCCGGGGCATCGGGACCCTCCCTATTAGGGGGGGTGCTGCCCGAGCGCTACGTATTTACCGTGGGAGTCCCCCCGCGACCGTCAGGCGGTAGAATCGTGGGATCGCCGTCCGGGGCTCGGGACGGACTCTCGAGCGTCACCCGCGGGACGTTCCTTCTGCTGGTCGGCTCGCTCGCCTACGTCGCGCTCAACTTCGTGGCCCGCTTCATTCTGATCCGCTCGATTTCGACCGACGAGTGGAGCGCGTTCTACCTCGCGCTGACGCTCGTGGGGGTCTTCGCGGCGTTCGGCTCGCTGGGCCTGCCGAGCGCGATCGCGCGGAGCCTTCCCTACGCCGCGACCGATGCCGAGCGCCGGACGATGGTCCGCGGCACGCTGATCGTCGGGACGGCCGCGGCGATCGCCGTGTCGGTCGCGCTGGGCCTGCTCGGGTCCTGGATCGCGTCGAGCCTCAACTTCCCGGACCTCGTTCCCGCGCTCGAACTGTTCCCCGTCGCGGTCGGCACCTCGATCGTCGCGAGCCTGATCGCCGCGATCTTCCAGGGCTACGAGGACGTCGTGCCGAACGCCCTCTACATCCAGACGATCACGCCGGGGCTGTTCGTCGCGTTCCTGGTCGCGGTCCTCCTCCTCCCGCCGTACGGGATCGACTACCTCTCCGCGCTGCTCGCCTACGTGCTCGCGAACGTCGTCGCGCTCCTCCTCACGGTCGTCTACACGCTGCGATGGTTGCCCCGGCGCCTTGCCCCCGGGCCCCGGGCGCCGAGCGTGTTCGGCCCCCTGATGCGCTTCGCCACGCCGCTCCTGCTCGTGACCCTGATGAGCACCGTGATCGGGAGCGGCGACACCCTCGTGCTCGGGTCGTACTACCCGGGCGCGGTCGGCACGTACGGGGCCTCGCTGACGCTCGCCCGGCTGCTCCAGGTCGGCGTCGGCGCCGCCGGCTACATCTTCCTGCCGGTCGCGGCGCGGCTCCTCCGGAACCGCGACGCGTCGGCGATCCGGCTGACCTACGTCACGGTCACGAAATGGATGATCCTGTTCTCGCTGCCGCTCTTCCTCCTGTTCGTCTTCCTCCCCGCGCGGTCGCTCGACTTCGTCTACACCTCGAAGTACGCGGTGATCCTCCTCCCCCTGCAGATCACGGTGACCGGCGCGTTCCTCACGACCGCGTTCGGGCCGGCGTCGAACGCGCAGGTCGCGTTCGCCCAGACGCGCCTGCTCGCCTACAACTCGGTCGCGGCGGCGGCGGTCGACCTGGGGGTCGCGTTCGCGCTCGTGCCGTCGCACGGGATGACCGGCGCCGCGATCGCCTGGGCGCTCGCGAACGTCGTCTACACCGGCCTCTCGCTCGCGGAGCTCGCCCTCCTCACCGGAGTGCATCCGTTCCGGCCCCACTTCCTCGTTCCGCTGGTCGCGACCTCGGTGCCGGTCGCCGCGTTCCTCGTGCTGGCCCCGTTCACGTTCCCGCTCTGGAGCCTGCCGGTGCTCGGCTTCGGGATCGCGGCCCTCTTGGTCCTGGTCGTGCTCCTGACGCGGAGCGTGGACGAGGGGGACCGGCTCCTCCTCGGGGCGGTCGAGAGCCTAGTCGGTCGGCCCCTTCCACTCCTGCGGCGGATCGGGCGCTTTGGGGTTCCGGCGCCGCGCTCGTGAGCTCGGCGGGGCCGGCGACGCGTCGCGCACGTGGTCGACCAGGAGCAGCACGACCCCCGCCGCCAGCAGGAAGAAGACGAACTCCGCGAGGGTGTTCGCCGCGGCGGTCGCGCCCGCCGCGTCCACGAGCGCGGTCACCACGAGGAGGACCAGCGCGCCCGCGACGAGGTACCGCGAGTCGAGACGGGCCCATTCCGAGTAGACCATGTAGACGCCGAGGAGGCCGAGGAACGCGAGGACGTACGGGAACGCCACGCTCTCCCCGACGGCGTCCCGTGGTAAAGACTGTGGTTCGGCGTATAACTCGCGCGGCCCGGCTCTCCTTGGCGCCGGCCTCGCGGAAATGGTCAGGTTTATAGCGAGCCCCGTATCATCCCCGGAGCGAGGCGTGCGCTGCGCGCCCGGACAGATGAGTCCGAATCCACGTTCCGCCCGCATCGTTCCGATCGCGCTCGGCGTCGCGATGGTCGCGGTCATCGTCGCGGCCGGCCTGGCCCCGAACACGGGCGCGGTGCCGGCCCAGGGGAACTGCGAGTACGGTTCCTGCGTCGCGGGTACCGGTCTCCAGTGGTGGGTCCTCGCGGCGATCGTGATCCTCGTGGTCGCGTGCCTGGCCGCCGCCCTGATCCTGCTGCGCCGCCGTCGCCCGCCCCCTGGTCCGCTTCATGCACCGCCCGCGGTCACGGGTCCGTCGCCGGGCGCGGTCGGAAGCGTGACGCCTCCGCCGCCGCCCCCCGCCGCGGCGCCGCCCGCTTACCTCGAGACCCCGGAGGACGTCGGCACGACCCTCCCGCACGTTCCGTCCGCTGGCCCGTCGATCGCGCCGGTCGCGGCGGCCGGAGTGGCGGGGGGAGCGGCGGGCGCTGCGGGAGGCGCGGCCGCGGCCGAGAGCGAGCCCGACATCGACTCGCTGATGGCGGAGCTCGACAAGATCAGCGGCGAGATCCTGAAGCGCCCCAAGACCGCGACCGACAAGAAGCCCCCGACGACCCCGTAGGGATCCGTCGGGCTCCGCTGCGACCCTGCTGCTTAAGAGCCCGTACCCGGTCGTTCCTTCGATGGCGACCGCGCCCGAGCGGAGCGAGGAGGAACGCCTCGTGGACGAGCTGCGACGCGCGGTCGCGGCCGCGTCCGACCGCCCCCGCGAGATCGAGGTCGGCATCGCGCTCTCGATCGCCCTCGGCCGCCGGCGGCCCTCGGTCTCCTGCGGGGGATGCAAGAACCCGCTCGACTTCGACGGGATCCCCGCGCGGACGAACGCCCGTCTGGGAGCGCCCTTCCGGCTGATCTTCGATCCCCCGGCCGCGACGTGATCCAGATCGAGCCCTTCCGGGGGTCGGCCGCCCCCGCATGACGTTCTCGCTGGTCGGCAGCCTGGTCACGCTGATCACCGACGTGCTCGCGCTCGTCGGGCTCCCCGGCCTCCTCGCGCTGATGGCCGTCGAGAGCTTCGGGATCCCGCCGATCCCGAGCGAGGTGATCCTGCCGTTCGCGGGCTTCTTGGTCGCGGACGGGACACTGCCGCTCGACGGAACGCTCGCCGCGGCGATCGTCGGCGGGCTCGCGGGGGCGTTCCTCGCGTACGCGGTCGGCCGCTGGTGGCGTTCCCGCCTGCTCGGGTTCGGGATCGGAAGGCTTCGGATCCAGGACGACGACCTCGCCCGGATGGACCGCTGGTTCGCCCGCCGGGGGGAGGTCACCGTGGCGGTCGCGCGCGTGATCCCCGGCGTGCGCAGCTACATCAGCTACCCCGCCGGCACCGCGCGCATGCGGCCGTGGCGGTTCGGCGCGTACACGCTCCTCGGCTCGCTCCCGTGGACGCTCGCGTTGCTCTACGCGGGGATCGTGCTCGGGTCCCACTGGAGCGCGGTCACGGCGTACTTCCTGCCGCTCGACCTGACCGTGATCGCGCTCGCGGTGGCCGCCGCGATCTACGTCGGGCTGGTCGCGGCCGGTCGGCTCACCCGCGGATGGCCCCCCCGACGGGTCGTCCCGACCCGGGCGCCCCCCTCCGCGACGGACGGTCCGCGGATCGGCTAACCCGGAGCCGCACCGGGTGCGAACTCGGGGCGCACGACGCGGCCCGAGGGCCCCCCGACGTACTCCCCCGCCTCGACGATCCGGACCCCGTCCTGATAGTGCTCGACCGGGAAGATCGCCTCGAAGCCTTCGAAAGGGGTCCATCCGCACGCGCTGTGGAGGCGTCGGCCCTCGATCCGGGTCCGCCGGCGAAAGTCGACCACCACGAGGTGCGCCCGATGCCCGGGAGCAATCCTACCGATCGGCTGGCCGAACCAGCGCGCCGGCCGGTCGCACGCGGCCCGGACCAGCGTCGGGAGGCGGAGCTCCCCGGCCCGCACCCGGGCGAGCAGGAGCGGGAGCATCGTCTCCACCCCCGGCACTCCGCTCGGGGCCCGGGGAAACGGGAGATCCTTGTCCGACGCCGGGTGCGGAGCGTGGTCGCTGGCGACGCACGGGACCTCCCCGGCCTGGAACGCCGCCCAGAGCGCTGCGCGCTCGGCGTCCGAGCGGAGCGGCGGGTTGACCTTGCCCCAGGCTGCCAACGGGGAGCGCTCGGAGAGGAGGAGGTGGTGCGGCGTCACCTCGAACGAGACCCCTTGGGCGCGCAGCGACGGGATCTCGCTCGCCGACGTGACGTGCGCGACGTGGAGTCGGAGCGCCGCGGGGGCGCTCCGCAGCGTCTCGAGCGCGGCCCGCTCGGCCCGCAGCGGACGATACGCGTCCCATTCCGCGAGGCCCTTCGGGGCCCCGCCCGCGCCGAAGAGGCGCGGGTCCTCGGCGTGGACGGAGAGCGGGAGCCCCAGCGCGCCGAGCGCTTCGAGCAGCGGCGGGACCTCGCTCGGGGGCGGCGGGGACCCGATGCCGGTCGTCGGGCTCAGGTACAGCTTGAACGCTCCCGCGACCCGCGCGAGCGCCGCGAGGTCCCGGGCGCCGCCCGCGCTCGCGTAGAGCAGCACGTCGACCGCCGCGTGCCCCCGGACGCGGCTTTCCTTCTCCCGGAGCACGTCCGGATCGGTGACCGGCGGGCGGGTGTTCGGCATCTCTCCCACGAGCGCCACTCCGCCCGCGGCGGCCGCGATCGTGCCGCTCGCGATCGTCTCCGCCTCGGCCGGGCCCCCGGGCTCCCGGAGGTGGACGTGGAGGTCGGTCGCCGCCGGGAGGATCACGGAGTCGCCCACGTCGTGGCGGGGACCACCACCCCGGACCTTGCCGAGCGAATGGATCCGCCCGTGCTCGTCGATCGCGATCTCGATCGACTGCAGCCGCTCGTTCACGAGCGCACGGCCGGCGAGGATCGTCGCGATCGACGCGCGGGGGGCCTCCTGGTCCTCGAACCGATGGCGTCGGGCGGGGGGCGGCACGATCGCCCGTTCGGAGCTCGGCGGCGATAAAGAAGACGCCGCTCCTCCCGGGCGAGCCTATTTCCGTCCGGACCGTTCCCCCGACCGTGGACGACCACGGGGCAGGCGCGACGTACGCCGGGAGCGGGGTCGATCGGCCGGCGGTCGCGACGGCGCTCTCCGCGCTGCTCGCGTCGGTCCGCTACCGAGCACCCCCGCGGCACGGGCGCGCGATCGCCGCCCCGGGGCACTACGCCGGCTTGATCCGCATCGGCCGGGAGACCGTTGCGATCACGACCGACACGGTCGGGACGAAGGTCCGGCTCGCGGAAACGCTCGGGCGATGGGAGGAGGTGGGGGAGGACGTTGTCGGAGTGAACGTCAACGACCTCGCGGCGGTCGGGGCGCGCACGGCCGGGCTGGTCGACACGATCCTGTGCCCCCGCCCGGATCCGGAGGCGTTCCGCGCGGTCGGACGGGGGATCGATCGGGGGCTGCGGGCGGCCCGGTGCGCGCTGCTCGGCGGGGAGACCGCGGTGGTGCCCTCGATCGTCACCGGGATCGACCTCGGGGCCACCGCGATCGGATTCTTTCCGCGGGGTCGGACTCCGGTCACCGGCGCGCGGATCCGTCCCGGGGACGTGCTGCTCGGCATCCCGGCGAGCGGGATCCATGCCAACGGATTCACGCTCGTGCGGCAGCTGATCGAGGAGCACTCGGTGGATCTGGCCCGCCCGCGACCGGGAGCGCTACGGCCGCTCGGCGAGGAGCTGCTCACTCCGACCCGGATCTACACCGAGGTCGCGGACGCGCTCGCCGACCGGGCCGAAACGCACGGCTTCGCCCACCTGAGCGGCGGCGGGGTCCGCAACCTGACGCGGCTCCACGCCGGGGTCGCGTTCGTGCTCGACCGGTGGCCGGCCCCGCCCCCGATCTTCGGGTTCCTCCAGGAGCTCGGGGCGATCTCCGACGAGGAGATGTTCCAGACCTTCAACATGGGGATCGGCTTCGTGCTCGTGACCGCGACGCATCAGCTCGCTGAAACGCGGCGACGGCTCGCGCGCGCGGGTGCGCCGGACGCGGTCCCGATCGGGCGTGTGGAGCGGGGCCACGGGGTCACGGTGCCGGATCGCGGGCTCGCGTATCGAGGGTACTCCTGAGTCCGAACGGCCGGGGGGCGGGGACGACGACCCAGGGCGGGCGGGGGCGCGGTCCGTGATCGGCCAGCGCGGCTACGCGACCGCCGCGATCGCGCTGCCGCTCATCGCGGCGCTCCTCTGGGCGACCTACTACATCTTCGTGCTCGCGATCTCGCCGGGAACGGCCCCCTCCGCGGTGTTCGCCTACCCGTTCCTCTTCGGCGGGGCGATCTACACGCTCTGGTGCCTCGCGGAGGGGAACGGCCCCGCCCTGCGCCGCGTCTGGACGCAGCCGTCCGCCTACGCCCGGGTCGCGCTCCTCGTGGGGATGCAGCTCGCGGTGCTCGCCTCGACGTACCTCGCGGGGCCGGTCGACACGTCGCTCCTCTCGCTGATCGGGGACGTCGTGCTGACGCCGATCGTCGTCTCGTTCTGGTTCGCGTCGTACCACGGACGGGTCCGCGCCCCGGCGCTGTGGCTCGGCATGGCGCTCTGCACGGTCGGCGGAGGCCTCGCGATCGTGGGGAACCAGGGGATCACCGCGCTCCACGGCGGGGGCTACGTCGTGCTGGTCGCGATCCCCGTCACGGTCGCGCTGTTCTTCCTCGCGACCGCCCGGGAGAACGAGCGGACCCCGCCGAGCGCGGTCGTCTCCCAGTCGATGCTCGCGGCCGGGTTCGTCGGGGTCGCGATCAGCCCCCTGCTCCCCGGGGGGGTCCGCGGACTCGCGGAGATCGGCGTCGGGCCGGTGCTGGTCCTCGTCGCGACCGGGCTGACGAGCTTCTTCCTGGCCGAGGCGCTCTATTTCGAGTCGATCCGACGGGCCGGCCTCGTCGTCCCTCCGATGATGATGACCGGGATCCCGGTCTTCGCCGCGCTCCTCTCCTGGGCGATCCTCGG
This sequence comes from Thermoplasmata archaeon, assembly GCA_030038885.1. Taxonomy (GTDB): domain Archaea; phylum Thermoplasmatota; class Thermoplasmata; order Lutacidiplasmatales; family UBA184; genus Lutacidiplasma. The sequence continues at coordinate 24,561 of JASHQY010000164.1, forward strand.
CATCGCGATCCCGTGGATCGGGATCGTCGGGATCCCGGTCGCGGTCGCCGGTGCGCTGCTCGCGCTCCGTGCGGAGCGCGTCGCCCACCCCCCGGGCCCCGGCGCCGACGGTCCCCCGTCAGGTCCACTCGCTTAGGTTCCGGTTCGTCGTCCGGCGCCGCCCCGTGCGTCCCACATCGGTGACCGGGGTGTCGAGGGTCGCGGGGGGACCGCTCCCCGGCGCGGGAGGGGAGGGTTCGGAGCTTGCGAGTCGCTGCTGGTGGCTTCCGCGCAGGAGGGCGGCGGCGTCCCAGTCGAACACCTCGGTCACGCGCGCGAGGGTCTGCGCGACGCGATCGGCGTAGTACTCCCAGTCCGGTTCCTTCGAGAACGGCCGGCCCTCGATCCACGGCTCGACCTCCTGGGGGCTGACCCGCGAGTTCGTGACGATCCACGCGACCCGCATGCCGGGGATCACGTCGTAGCCTTCCTTCTGCAGCTGGCGGAAGACGCGGAGAAACGGGAGCGCGTCCTTCGTCGACGCGTTGTACTCGCCCTCCGCCCGGACCGATCGCGCGATCACGAGCCGCTCGACCGGCACCGTGTGCTCGCGCACCGCCTGGACGAGCTCGCGCGAGCGACGGACGGCCCCCTCCGTGTCGCCCTTCATCACGAGGTCGAAGACCTCGAGCAGGGCCTCCGACTGGTAGTCGAACGCGTCGGAGCGGCGCGTTTCGTAGCCGCGGACGACCAGCTCCTCCCTTGGCCACACCGTGTGCCCGACGTACCGCTTCTTCGCGCCGTGCGAGAAGAGCGTGTCGTAGACCGACTGGAACTCGAACGTGACGCCTTCGTGGGTGAACCGCCGCGCGATCGACTCGCCGAACTCCCGGGCCCCGTCGAGGGTCTCGACCGGCGATCGGACGAACACGCTGTCGGTATCGGAGTACACGACGTCGTGGCCCTCCGCCTCGAGCTCCTGGATGATCGAGGTGATCGCCTCCCGCGCGAACGCGGTGATCGCGGATCCGATCTCCTTGTTCGTGAAGCGGTAGAAGCTCGACGCGAGCACGCCGTAGAAGGAGTTCATCAGGACCTTGACCGCGTTCTGCAGGCCATCGAAGTACGCGCGCAGCTCCGGCGAGGCGGCCGCGCGGCCCTGCTGGCGGAACCGGTCGCGGTCCGCGAGCAGGTCGCCGAGGATCTTCGGGATGATCCCCCGGCGGACCTCCGGCCGGACGAAGCGGGCGCCGGACGGGGCGACGATCGTCCCGTCCGGCGAGAGGGTCGTGAAGCAGAGGTTGCGAGAGATGATGATCGACGGGTACATCGACTTGAAGTCGAGAACGACCACCCATCGGAAGATCCCGGCCCGGATCGCGTGGACGTAGCCGCCTTCGATCGGCGCGTCGCGGCCGGCCCGGTGCGTCGGCGGCACCCCGACCCCGTCCGCGTCGGCGAGCGGGATCAGGAGCGAGTCGACGAACACCGACGTGCGGCCGTTCAACCCTTCCTCGAGCGGGAGGTGCGCTACGGTCGCGAGGTCGGCGGCCTTGTCGATCGAGCGCAGCCGGAAGAGGATTCGCAGGGCGAGGTCGGCGTCGTGCTCGCAGTACTCCATGACCCGCTCCCGGTCGCGGTTCCACTCGGCGGTGATGTTGCGGCGGTCGACGTCGAGCTTCGAGTCGTTGAGGAGCGTCCGCGCGACGTACTGCAGGGACTCCTGCTTCGGGCGGAGCTCCCGCCGCGCCGCCCACCAGGCGTCGGCGACGATCCGACCGGTGATCTTCCAGAGTCGATCGCCGCCGCCGCTCGAGCGCGGCGCGGACCGCTCGCGTCCCAGGGCGAGCGTGGGAATCCCGACCGCTTTCGCGCGCTCGAGCAGGAGCGGCAGGTCGTAGCCTCCGATGTTGTAGCCGGTGAGGACGTCCGGATCGTCCTCGGAAACGATCCGCGCGAACTCCTCGAGGATGCGGCGCTCGCTCGGGTCGCCCAACCGGAACGTCCGCCGCTCCTTCCCGCCGCCCTCGGCCACCCCGCAGATCGTGTAGATCGTGCGCTCCCGGATCGCGTTCTCGATATCGAAGGAGAGGACCCGCAGCGGCGGGCGGAACGGCTCGGCCGGGCGGATGTCGCGCTCGGTCGTCACGATGCGCAGCACGTGGTCCACCGTGTAGCGGGAATGGACCTCCGCGGGTTCCTCCTCGGCCTCGAACGCGACCGTGAGGCCGAGGTGCTTGTCGTACAGGAACCGGTGGACGAACGGGATGTCGCACGCGAGCACGCTGTTCTCGTCGCCCAAGCGGCGGTACCGGTCACGGTACTCCGGGACGAGCCACGGGCGGTGCAGGGTCACCCGGATCGCCGGGCGGGCCCGGCCGGCCACCCAGGTCGAGATCTCCTCGCAACCGAGGATCTCGGGGTCCGCCGCCAGCCGGGCACGGTCGTCGGCCGTCGGTTCGGTGAGGACGAAGTACGGCCGGAAGCCGTAGTAGCGGGCGACGGTCGCCTCCCCCTCCCGCGTCCGTCCGAACAGCTCGACGACGACCCCATCGTCGACAGCCTGGTAGGACCCTTCGAGGAGGAACAGCTCAACGGTCCGCACGCCGCACGAAGTCCGGCGCGAGTTATCTCGGTTGCGCGAGCCCGTCCGCCCAGCAGCGGCCGAGCATGGCGACGTCCCGGTCCCATCGCTCGGACCACCGGCGGGAGCGCAGCGCCGCGGCGGGATGCAGCAGCGGGAAGATCGGGGGCACGCGATGCGCGCGCAGCGTACCCGCCGCGACGAGGATCCCGGGCGCCTCCGGATCGAGTGCGTGCAGCGCGCGTGCCCCGAGCGGGACCAGGAGCGCGGGGCGGAGGAGGGCGAGCTGACGGTCGAGGTAGGGTCGGCACGTCCGGGCCGCCGCCGGATCGAATCGGTTGTGCGGGGGCCGGCACTTGAGCAGGTTCAGCACGCCCCAGTCGCCGGGGCCCAGTCCGAGCCCGGCCACCGCCGCGTCGAGCCGACGACCCGAGCGCCCGACGAACGGGAGCCCGGTACGATCCTCCGCGGCGCCGGGAGCCTCCCCGACGAAGACGATCTTCGGGGCGAGGCTCCCCCGGTAGACCACCGCCTGGGTCCGGGTCCGGTGGAGCGGGCAGCGCGTGCATTCCCGGATCTCCCGGGAGAGCCGGTCCCAGGGAGTGGGTGCGCGGCCGGCCCCGGTCCCTCGCGCGCGGTGCCGCGGTGCCCCGATCACTCGCTCTCCCGCCCTCCGGCGCGGTTCTCCGTCACGGACGCGACACGAAGGTTAAATAGGGCCACCCAGTGGCTCGGCCCCTTCGTCCGCCATGACGCCTCCGTCCGGTATCAACACTGCGGGCCGGCTCGCCTCGCTGCGCCAGCGTCGGCGCTGGTCGGACCGCTACTACAAGCGGCGGACGCTCCACCTCAAGGAGCGTTCGGACCCGCTCGAGGGGGCGCCGCAGGCCCGGGGGATCGTGCTCGAGAAGGTCGGGGTCGAGGCGAAGCAGCCGAACTCCGCGATCCGCAAGTGCATCAAGGTCCAGCTGATCAAGAACGGCCGCCAGGTCACCGCGTTCGCGGTCGGCGACGGGGCGATCAACTTCATCGACGAGCACGACGAGGTGCTCGTCGAGGGGATCGGCGGTCGCATGGGCCGGTCCTACGGGGACATCCCGGGCGTACGTTACAAGGTCATTCAGGTCAACGGGGTGTCGCTGGACGAGCTCGTCCGGGGACGTAAGGAGAAGCCGGCCCGATGAGCGCGAGCCCCGACCCGATCCTGCCGCCGGACCTCGAGGGCGAGGACACCGGTCCGGTCGTCCAGCGGCCGCAGCCCGCGGCGCCCTCCCCTTTTCCGGTGCCCCCGCTGTTCGGGAAGTACCCCTACGAGGGGCTCGAGGTCCACGACGTGGGCCTGCTGCCGTACCTGTACCTGCACCCGGTCTACTCGCCGCACAGCGAGGGCCGCCTTTCTGGGAAGCCGTTCCTGAAGACGCGGATGCACCTGGTCGAACGGCTCGCGAACCACCTGATGAAGGGCGGCAAGTTCACCGGGAAGAAGTCGAAGGCGCTCGCGACCGTCCGCAGCGCGTTCGAGGAGCTCGCGGCCAAGGAGGGCAAGAACCCGCTCCAGGTCCTGGTCGACGCGGTCGAGAACGCGTCGCCGCGGGAGGAGGTCACCCGGCTCCAGTTCGGCGGGATCAGCGTGCCGCGGGCGGTCGACGCCTCTCCCGCGCGCCGGCTCAACGTCGCGATCCGCAACCTCGCCCAGGGCGCGATCACGGCCTCGCGCAAGTCGACGAAGCCGATCTCGACGTGCCTCGCGGACGAGATCAGCCTCGCGGCGAAGGGCAACCTGTCGAGCTTCGCCGTGAGTCGCAAGGAAGAGGTCGAGCGCATCGCCCAGTCGGCCCGCTGAGGCCCCGGGGGTTCCGAGAGCATGACCCACATCCGAGCCGAACTGGCGAAGGCCATTCCCGAGATGATGCGGAACGTCGACCGGATCCGCAACATCGGCATCGTCGCCCACATCCACCACGGGAAGACGACCCTCTCCGACAACCTGCTTGCCGCCGCCGGGATGATCTCGAACGAGCTGGCGGGCAAGCAGCTCCTCCTGAACTACGACGAGCAGGAGCAGGCCCGCCTCCTCACGATCAACAACGCGGACGTCACGATCGTGCACGAGTACGAGCAGGAGAACTACCTGATCAACCTCATCGACACGCCGGGCCACGTCGACTTCGGCGGGGACGTCACCCGTGC
>JASHQY010000165.1 GCA_030038885.1 Thermoplasmata archaeon
CCGCGCTCGCCGGGGCCGCGACGCGCGCGGCCGGCCTCGCGCTCTCGGACCGCGCGCTCTCCGAGCTCGCGCGGTTCGGCTCGGGTAGCGCGAGCCGGTCGGTCTTCGGAGGGTTCGTCGAGTGGCGGGCCGGCACGCGGCCGGACGGGCGCGACTGCTACGCGCGAGCCGTCTATCCGGCGGGCCACTGGCCGGCGCTCGTCGACCTCGTGCTCCTCGTCCGGGACGCGCCGGTGAAGGCGGTCCGCTCCGCGGACGCGATGCAGGCGAGCGTGCGGACGAGCCCCGAGTTCGCGGCCCGCCAGCGCGAGGTCCCCGGCCGATTGCGACGGATGCGCGCGGCGATCGGCGCGCGCCGGCCCGACCGGCTCTTCCCCCTGATCATGGAGGAGTGCGACAGCTTCCGGCGCGTCTGCGAGACGACCGTCCCGTCGCTCGACTACCTCACGTCCACGTCGCGCGCGATCCTCGCCGAGGTCGCCGCCGCGAACCGCGCCGCCGGCCGCGCGGTCGCGGCGTACACCCACGACGCGGGGGCGCACGTGCACGTCTTCGCGCTGCGGCGGGACCTCCCGCGGCTGCGCGAACGCCTCGCGGCGATCGAGGGCGTCGAGCGCACGCTCGTCCTCCGACCGGGTCCGGGCGGTCGGGTCGTCGGCGGGGGGAACGCCCGCCCTACAGGACGCGGCGGTCGAAGTCCGGCGACGGCAGCTCGAGCCCGATATTCGCCGAGAGGCCGGTCACTTCCTGGACGAACCGGGCGCGGGCCTCCTCGTTCGTCCAGCGCTTGAGGCCGTACTCGATCGCCCGGCGGCTCGTCGCCGAGTTCGAGTGGCCGAACATGTCGAGCGCGCGCGGGTACCACTTCTCGACCGCGGTCTGAGCCGCGGCCTTCGACCCGCAGTACTTCGGCCCGTCCTGGACCATGCGGCGCAGGACGCTCGCCCCGAAGTTCAGGTGCAGCTGCTCCTCGCTGAGCATCAGCGGCATCGCCCGGGCGAGCGGCCCGTACGAGCACTCCTGGAACGCGCGCAGCTGGTAGACCCCGACGCGATCGACGAAGCACGTGAACGCCCCGACGTCGCCCCAGGTCTCGAACTTCATGTTGAACGCGTCGAGCTTGTGCTCGCCCTCCCGCTTCGCGAGCAGCTCGTCGATGTAGCGCTGGCCCGCCTCGCCGAAGTCCCGAAGGATCCGACACGCCTGGAGGCCGTGGCGCGCCTCGTCGGCGACGATCCGCGACTCGATCCAGCGGTCCTCGAGCGTCGGGGCCGAGTCGAGCCAGGGGCGGTGCTGCTGGATCGAGGCGAACTCGGTGTCCGCCTGGACGACCATCAGCTTGACGATCAGCTGCGCCATGTCGGGCTCGAGCTCCTCCGCGGTCTCGAACTTGTGCGCCCCGGCGGAGGCCCCCCAGAGGATCTCGCGGACCGGGACGACCGTGCCGCCGTCCTTGAGGCTCCCCGAGCCCGCGCGCGTCTTCGAGACGGCAGGGGCGGGCGGGGCGGGGCCGGACATGATCGCTCGGGACGTCTAAGGGCTCAGCGGCCCTTAAAGTTGGGCTTCCGCTTCTCGGAGAACGCCGAGAGACCTTCCTTCGCGTCCTCGGTGATGAACAGCCGGTTCTGGAGCTCCCGCTCGAGCGCGAGCCCGGCGGTGAGCGGCATCTCGACCCCTTCGACGACCGCGCGCTTGATGAGGCTGATCGCGCGGATCGGGCCGTGCGCGAGCCCGCTCGCGTACGCCTGGACGTCCTTCGCGAACGTCTCCGCGGGATAGACGTAGTTCACGAGCCCGATCGCGAGCGCCTCGTCCGGCGAGAGGCGCTTGCCGGTGATCATCAGGTCGAGCGCGCGGGAGGTCCCGACGAGGCGGGGGAGGCGCTGGGTCCCGCCGGTGCCGGGGAGGACCCCGAGGGTCACCTCGGGCAGCCCGATCGTCCCCGCGCCCTTCGCCATCAGGCGGAGGTCGCACGCGAGCGCGATCTCGAGCCCGCCGCCGACCGTGTGGCCGTTGAGGGCGGCGATCACGACCTTCGGGGTCTTCGCGAGCTTGTCGAGCGTCTCCTGGCAGAAAAGGCAGAACATCGCCTTGAAGTCCGGGGCGCTCTTCTTGAGCATCTCGATGTCGGCGCCGGCGCTGAAGAACCCGGGGACGGTGCTCGCGAGCACGAGGACCCGCACCTCGTCGTCGAACCGGAACTCGTCGACCGCGGCATTCAGCTCGCGCATCATCTCGAGGTCGTACGTGTTCGCCTTGGGCTTCCCGATCTCCAGGTAGCCGACGTGATCGTCGACGCGCGTCCGAACGTACTTGCCCTGCATCGCCGCTCCGCCGCCCCGGCGGGCGGCTCGACCGACCGCACCGCCGCGAGCGGATAACGCCGACGCCCCGGGCGCCGGCTACGCGGTCGGCGCCCCGGTCCGGCGGCGTTCGTCGACGCGGCCGTCCGCGTGGCCGATCAGCACCCGGCTCGCGAGGTCGACGAAGATCCCGGTCTCGACGACCCCCGTGGCGGCCGCGAGGTCGGCCTCGGCCCGGGCCGGGGCCTCGATCGGCCGGCGCGGGCGGAGATCGAGGATCTCGTTCCCGTTGTCGGTCACGAACGGGCGACCGTCGACCGTGCGGTGGAGGACCGCGTAGCCCTCGTCGGCGAACCGGCGGGCGAGCACCTCCCGGGCGAACGGCACGACCTCGAGCGGGATCGGGCAGCGGTCGCCGAGATGGACCACGAGCTTCGTCGGGTCGACCAGGATGACGACCTCCCGGGAGAGGCCGGCGAGCAGCTTCTCCCGGAGCAGCGCCCCACCCCCTCCCTTCGTGAGGGCGAGCGTCGGGGCGACCTCGTCCGCGCCGTCGAGCATGAGGTCGAACCGGTCGTCCTCCCGGAGCGGGCGCACCGCGAGACCGAGCGAGCGGGCGAGCTGCTCGGTCGCCCGCGAGCTCGCGACGCAGTCGAACGCGTCGCGGGGAAATTGCGTCGCGAGCGCCCGCACCGCTTCCGCCGCGGTCGACCCCGTCCCGAGGGCGAGCCGCATGCCCGGGCGAACGAACGAGATCCCCCGGCGGGCCGCGGCCTGTTTCGCGAGCAGCCGATCGTCGGGCACGGCCGGCCCTCAGCGGCCCCGGCTATTCAACCCGGCGGCCGGGAGCCGACAGGCCTATCTGACGGGGTCCTTCCCGGTCCGCGATGGCCCCCCGCGTCTCCCGGACGGCTCGACCGGTCGTCGTGTCGATCGGAGGTTCGGTCCTCTTCACCGGGCACGACGACCGGCAGTACGTCGCGGCGCTGGCCGCGCTCCTGCGGACCGTCGGCCGATCGGTCCCGCTGGCCGTGACGACGGGGGGAGGACGGGTCGCCCGGGAGTACATCCGCCTTGGCCGCGACCTCGGGCTGACCGAGGTCGAGCTCGACGAGCTCGGGATCGAGGTCACGCGCCTCAACGCCCGGCTGCTCGCGGCGAGCGTCGGGGGCCCGACGCCGGCGCACCCTCCGACCTCGATCGCGCTCGCGGTCCACGAGCTCGGGCGCGCGTCCCCGGTCATCCTGGGAGGCACCGAGCCCGGGCACACGACCGACGGGGTCGCCGCCCTGATCGCCGTGCGGGTCCGCGCGGCGTGCCTGGTCAACGCTACCGACGTGGACGGGCTCTACGACGCCGACCCGAGAACGCACCCGAACGCCCGCCGGATCCCCCGGCTCCGATGGCCGGAGTTCCGCCGGCGGGTGCTCGAGGCGTCGTCCGGCGAAGCGGGCCAGAACTTCCTGTTCGACCGGCTCGGGGCCGACTCGCTCGCCCGCGCGGGGATCCCGCTGTCGATCGTCCAGGGGCGGGATCTCGCGAACCTCGAGCGGGCGATCCGCGGTCGGGCGTTCGACGGAAGCCGGATCGAGTGAGCGACCGGTCGGCAGGGACATTACGGGGGAGGCCGTGGGGCCCACCGTGCACCGGATCGTGTTCCTGGGTCCGCCGGGCGTCGGCAAGGGGACCCAGGCGGCGATCCTCGCGAAGGAGCTCGGGATCCCGCACCTCTCGACCGGCGACCTGCTCCGGGCGGCCGTGGCCACCCGCACGCCGCTCGGCCTCGAAGCGAAGGGCCACATGGACGCCGGTCGCCTCGTGCCGGACGATCTCGTGCTCCGCATCCTGCGCGAGCGCCTCGCGGCCCCCGACGCCCAGGCCGGTTTCCTTCTCGACGGCTACCCGCGCAACCTCGCCCAGGCCCGGCAGCTCGAAGCGATCGCTCCGGTGGAGACCGTGCTCGCGTTCGAGCTCCCCGCGCGTCGGCTGATCGAGCGGCTCTCCGGGCGCCGGGTCTGCCCCACCTGCCAGTCCGTCTACAACGTCGCGAGCCGACCCCCGAAGGTCCCGGGCCGCTGCGACCGGGACGGCACCGAGCTCGTCCAGCGGCCGGACGACCGGCCGGAAGCGATCTCCACCCGCCTTTCGGTCTACGCCGAGCAGACCGCGCCGCTCCTCGACCACTACCGCCGGGCCGGGCGCCTGCAGCCGGTGGACGCGACCGGCTCGCCCGACGAGGTCGCGGCGCGCGTTCGCGCCGCGGTGCGCTAGTCCGGCCGCGGGGCGCGCTCGGAGACCCGAAGGACCTCGCCCGAGACCCAGCGGCCGTCCCACGTGAGCCGCACGCCCTCGAGGTATCCGAGCGGTCCGCCCCACGTCGCCGCCCGGCGGGGCAGGGCCGCGACCGCACCGAGCTCGATGACCCCGCCGTGGGAGATCATGAGCAGCGCTCCGCCGTCGGGGACGCGCTCGAGCTCGGCCCGCCACCGCGCGCTCTGCGTCCGCGCGTACCGCGCGGCGATCGGGCTCTCCCGCACCCAGCGGGCGTAGTCCGCGAACGAGTGCGGGACCTCCGCACCGGGCAGGACACCGAGGTCGTCGGGCATCGTTCCGAGCTCGGGCACCGTCGCGTCGACCCGACGGCCCATCCGCTCCGCGGTCTCGATCGCCCGGGGCTTGGGCGAGGTCACCACCCGGTCGAACCGGGGCAGGGTCGCACCGACCGAGCGGGCGAGCGCCCGGCCCGCCGCGTTGAGCTGGACGCCGGACGGGTCGCGGCGACTGTGCCGACGGTGCTCGAGCGTCCGCATTTTCTCCGTCGGCCCAAGGCCCGCGCAGGAAGAAGCTTATAGCGGGTCGACCGCTCGGCCGTCCGTCCCGGCTTAGCTCAGTGGTAGAGCGGGGGACTGTAGGCGAGACCGCCGGCGCTCCGGCGGCCCCCGTAGAGATCCTCAGGTCGCCTGTTCGAGTCAGGCAGCCGGGACCTGAGGGCGATCGCCCGGACCGGCTCCGCTCGGACCACGTCAAGGGTCAAGTAACCTGCGGGGCTCCGGCGGAGGTCCACGATGCCCGGCACGTTCTCCGATTCCTGGAAGCTCACGAAGTCCGCGTTCCGCCTCATCGGCGAGGATCGGGCGCTGCTCGTCTTCCCGATCGTCGGCGGCCTCGCGATCCTCGGGGTCGTCGGCCTGTTCCTGTTCGGGGTCGCCCTCCTGTTCCCGCACTTCGTGAGCGGCGGAGGGGCCGCGACCGACGACGAGCTCGCCGGGGTCGGGCTGTTCGTCCTGGCCTACTTCGCGTGCTCGTTCCTCTCGGTCTACGCGACCGCCGGCCTGGTCGCGGCGGCGACCCTGAAGCTGAACGGCCAGCAGCCGACGGCGTCGGACGGCTGGAAGGTCGCCCGCGCGCACGTCGGGCGGCTCTTCGCGTGGTCGGTCATCGCCGCGACGGTCGGCCTCCTGATCCAGCTGCTCGCGAGCCGGATCCAGGGGATCGGCGGACTCCTGATCGCGGGCGCGGCCGGCGCCTCCTGGTCGGTCGTGACCTACTTCATGGTCCCGGTCCTCCTCTTCGAGAACGACGCGGCGTGGGCCTCGATCAAGCGCTCGGGCCACCTCTTCGTCTCGAGCTTCGGCCGGACCCTGATCTCGAACCTCGTGGTCGGACTGATCGTGGGCGCCGGCCTGGTCGTGGCGATCGTCCTCGGGATCGGGGGGATCTTCCTGCTCGTCGGCGGGAGCACGCTGCTCGGGGCCGTCCTCTTGGGCGCCGGGATCGCGGTCGGCACGGCGTTCGCGCTGGTCGGCGCGGCCGCGGAAGGGGTCCTCCGCGCCGCGCTCTACCGCTATGCGACGTCGGGCAAGATCGATCCGGACCTCCTGCCCGGAGCCTACCGGGTGCCGCCCCCGGCCCCCTCGTTCGCCCCGCTCCCCTAACCGGGTCCGGCCGAGCGGGCGACCCCGAACGGTCTTCTGCCCCGAAGGGCTCGGGGTCGACGCACGATGACGATCCGGGGGGTCTCGGTCGCGGTGGCGGTGTCGGACCGGGCGAAGGCCGCCCGCTGGTACGTCCGGACGCTCGGGTTCCGGATCCTCGAGAACGAACCGGAGCACTGGACGACCGTCGGGGACCGCTCGGGGCGGTTCCGCCTTCACCTCTGCGAGGTCGGGGGCCGCCCTGGCCGCAAGCCCCCCCGTTCCGAGGTCGGGAACACCGGCATCCTGCTCGTGACCGACGCACCGTTCCGGGCGACCTGCGCCCGGCTTCGCCGGGCGGGGGTCCGGTTCTCGATGCCGCCCCGCAAGACCCCGTGGGGATGGGCCGCGAAGTTCCTCGACCCGGACGGCAACGAGTTCTGGCTCAACCCGGCGGACTGACGGGGTGGACGGGACGCGGACGGTCCTCGCTCCGGGGCGCCGGGCCCCGATGCACGGCGGGTGACCCCGGAGCGGCGAGCGGGCGCACGCTCGTCGAGCACGGTGCGCGCCGCGGGACAGGCCACGGGGCCGACCGGGGACCGCCGGCCCCCGCACCGCGTCCGCGCTCCACCGGAGGCTCCCGGCGTCTCGTCCCGAACCCGGGAAGGGGAAGGATCGCACCTCGAGGGGCGAACGACCCGCACCCGACAGGAATGCGGTTGTCGGGATTCGAACCCGAGTAGGTAGCTTGGGAAGCTACCGTCCTAACCACTAGACCACAACCGCGCGTCCCGTCGGGAGGAGGGGGCCCTCTTACCCTTTATGCGGAGGGCCACGACGCCGGCCTACAGGAGCAGGCCGACCGATTCCGTGGGGATCGTT
>JASHQY010000166.1 GCA_030038885.1 Thermoplasmata archaeon
GCACGAGCTGCGCACGATCGGCGGGGACGCGCTCCAGATCTTCGCGAAGAGCCCCCAGATGTGGAGCGGGCCCCCGATCGCCCCGGCGGCGGCGGAGGCCTTCCGCGCCGCCGTGCGCGAGGAGAAGGTCCGTGCGACCGCCGTCCACCACGGCTACCTCGCGAACCTGGGGAGCCCGAAGCCCGACGCGCTCGCGCGCTCGCGGGACGCGTTCCGCGACGAGGTCGGGCGCGCCGAGCTGCTCGGGGCCGACGGGTTGATCTTCCATCCGGGCGCGCACCTGGGCGCCGGCGTCGACCAGGGCCTCCGGACGCTCACGGAGAGCCTCCGGCTCGCGCTCGCCGCGCGCCCCGAGGGGCGGGTCCGCTGGCTGCTCGAGAACGCGGCCGGCCAGGGGACGACGCTCTGCGCGACGTTCGAGGAGCTCGCGACCGTGCTCGCGCGCCTCGACGCCCCCGATCGGCTCGGGGTGACGCTCGATACCTGCCACCTCTTCGCCGCCGGTTGGGACCCGCGGACCGACGAGGGGTACGGCCGGCTGATCGACCGCATCCGGGACACGATCGGGATCGAGTCCGTGCGCGCGTTCCACCTGAACGACGCGAAGGCGGACCTCGGCTCCCACCGCGACCGGCACGAGAACATCGGCAAGGGGCGGATCGGCCTCGAGGGCTTCCGCCGGATCCTCGGCGACCGGCGCTGGGCCGACGTCCCGGGGTACCTCGAGACCCCGCTCGATGCCGGCGGGGGCTACGGCCGCTACGCGCAGGATCTCGCGACCCTGCGCTCGCTCCTTCCGGGCGCGCCCGCGGCGGAGGCGTCGCGCCCGGTCCGCCGGCGGGCGAAGCGCGCGGCCTGAACCGTCAAATAGCCGGCCCCGCCTCGCGCGGCCGCGCATGGGCGACGCCGTACCGCCCGAGCTGCTCGAGACCCTGCGGGCGACCGCGCGCGAGATCCGCCGCGACATCGTTCGCATGACCTACGCCGCCGGCAGCGGCCACCCGGGCGGCAGCCTGTCGGTCGTCGAGCTGCTGACCGCGCTCTATTTCCGGGAGCTGCGGATCGACCCGGCGCGGCCGTCGGACCCCGACCGCGACCGCCTCGTGCTGTCGAAGGGCCACGCCGCGCCGGCGCTCTACTCGGCGCTCGCGCTCCGGGGATTCTTCCCGCGCGGGGAGCTCGCGACGTTCCGCCGGCTCGGGAGCCGCCTGCAGGGTACCCCGGACCGGCTCCGGCTGCCGGGGGTCGACGCGTCGACCGGCGGGCTCGGCCAGGGGATCGGGATGGCGGTCGGGATGGCGCTCGACGCCCGCCTCGCCCGCCGACCGACCCGGGTGTACGCGATCGTCGGGGACGGCGAGTGCCAGGCGGGGGCGCTCTGGGAGGCCCTGCTCGCGGCGGCGCACCATCGGCTCGGCCAGCTGGTCGTCCTGATCGACCGGAACCGGTTCGAGAGCGACGGCGCGACCGAGGAGATCGTCGGGATCGAACCGCTCGTCGACAAGCTCCGCGCGTTCGGCTGCGCGACGGCCGAGATCGACGGCCACGATCTCGCCGAGATCCTCGGCGCGCTCGAGCGCGCGCGCGCGACGATCGACCGGCCGAGCGCGATCGTCGCGCACACCGTCAAGGGCCGCGGGGTCTCGTTCATGGAGAACACCCACGTCTGGCACGGACGCGCGCCGTCGAAGGACGAGGCGGAGCGAGCGCTGATCGAGCTCGGGGTGCCCCCGTCGGAGGCCGTGCGGTGACGGTCGGCGGCCACCGCGCGAGCCTCGTGGAGGCGTACGGCCGGGCGCTGGTCGAGCTCGGCGAGCGCGACCCGCGGGTCGTCGTGCTCGACGCGGACCTCGCGGCGGCGACCGGGACCGGCGCGTTCGCCCGGGCGTTCCCCGAGCGGGCGATCGACCTCGGCGTCCTCGACGCCTCGATGATGTCGATCGCCGGCGGCCTCGCGCTGGACGGGCGCCCGACGTTCGCCGGCACGAACGCGGTCTTCGCCGCCGGGGAGGCCTACAACTTCGTCCGCCAGTCGATCGGCCTCAACGGAGCGAACGTGAAGATCGTCGCGTCCCCCGCCGGGCTCTCGGCCGGCCCGGACGGGGCGGCGCTCGCGATGCTCGAGGACCTCGGGCTGATGCGCGGGCTCCCCGGGATGACGGTGCTCGTCCCGGCCGACGCCCCCAGCGCCCGATCCGCGACGTTCGCGGTCGCGGAGCGCCCCGGACCGGCGTACGTGCGGCTCGCCGGCGTCCCGCTGCCCGACGTCACGGACGGGCCGCTCGTCATCGGTCGGGCCGCCGAGCTGCGGTCGGGCACCGATCTCGCGATCGTCGCGCTCGGCGCGTTCGTGCACCGGGCGCTCGAGCTCGCGGACGACCTCGCGCGGGTCGGACTGTCGGCCCGCGTCCTGGACTTCGCGTCCGTGAAGCCGTTCGATGAGCCGGCCCTGCTGCGCGCGGCCCGGGACACCGGCGCGATCCTCGTCCTCGAGGAGCACTCGGCCCTCACCGGCGTCGGGGCCCTGGTCGCGGCCGTCACGGCCGAGAACTACCCGGTGCCGGTGCGTCGCATCGGCGTGCCGGACGTCTTCTCCGAGTCCGGCCGACCGGACGAGCTCCTCGACCGCTACGGCGGCTCGGCCGCGCACCTGCGCGACGAGGCGTGGGAACTGCTCAAGAGCCGGGGCCGGGTGTCGTAGGACGGAGCTTCGCAGGAGGACGCACGATGCAGCTGTTCCTGGACACGGCGAGCGTGGCCGAGATCCGAACGATGTGGGAGACCGGGATCCTCGACGGGGTCACGACCAACCCGACCCTCGTCGCGAAGGAGGGCCGGCGGTTCGAGGACGTCCTGCGCGAGGTCTGCGCGCTCGGGGTCCCGAGCGTCTCGGCCGAGGTCGTCGCGACCGACACCGACGGGATGCTCCGCGAGGGACGCCACCTCCGGGAGATCCACCCGTCGATCTACGTCAAGGTCCCGATGATCGCGGCGGGGCTGCGCGCGACGAAGATCCTCGCGTCCGAGGGGACGCGGGTCAACATGACGCTCGTGTTCAGCGCGAACCAGGCGCTCCTCGCCGCGAAGGTCGGGGCGGCGTACGTGAGCCCGTTCATCGGCCGCCTGGACGACCAGGGGCAGGACGGGATGGAGCTGATCCGCGACATCGTCCAGATCTACCGGAACTACCAGTTCCGCACGAAGGTCCTCGTCGCGAGCGTGCGGCACCCGGTCCACGTCCTCGACGCCGCGAAGCTCGGGGCCGACATCGCGACGATGCCCTACGCGGTGATGGAGAAGCTCGTGCAGCACCCGCTGACGGACCTCGGGCTCGCCCGGTTCCTGAAGGACTGGCAGAAGGTGCCCCCGGGATGAGCTCGGGGGACGACGGATTATATCGCGCGCCCGGCTACCCCCGCGCGCCCGTGACCGAACCGACGCTGCTCGAGAAGTACCTGCGCCTCACCCACGAGGCGCTCGACCGGGTGACCCCGGCCCCGCCCCCGCGGTCGTTCCTGCGGGGCGCCTCGGACGATTTCCTCGCGATGGCGCGGGCGTACCTCGCGGACGCGGAGCACTTCTCCGCGGCGGGCGATCCCCAGCGGGCCCTCGCGGCCGCGAGCTACGCGCACGGATGGCTCGACGCCGGCGTGCGGCTCGGGATCCTGGACGGAGGCGACGATGACCAGCGGTTCACGCTCTTCCGATAGCGTCGGGGCCGCGGCCTCGCCCGGGGTCCCGGATCCGGTCCTCGCGACGATCGAGGCGCACCTGCGGCAGCGCGAGCTCCGGCGCGAGGAGCTCTACCAGCGGGCCCGCCGCCTCCGGCGCCTTGCCCAGGGGACGATGACCCATCTCCACGCGGCCGGCGCGGCGGACCCCGAGCTCGCCGAGGTGCGCGCGCGGACCGCCGAGCTCGCGGAGTGGGTGCACCGCGAGGGGCGGGGCGACGAGCCGCTCGCCTTCGACGCGTTCCAGGAGGCGGTCGAGGCGCTGCTGCTCGGCGCGATCGCGTCCGGGCGCCCGCTCCCCGGCCCCGCGGACCTCGGGGTCGATCCCGAGCCGTACCTGCTCGGGCTCGGCGACGTCGTCGGCGAGGTGCGCCGGCGGGTGCTCGACCGGCTCGGCCGCGACGATCTCGCCGGCGCGGAGGCGGAGCTCGCGCTCATGGAGCGCCTCACCCGCGCGCTGCTCCGGTTCGACACCACGCGCGCGATCGTCCAACTGAAGCCGAAGCAGGACACCGCCCGGACCCTGCTCGAGCGGACGCGGGGCGAGGTCGTGATGGCGCGGTTCCTCGCCCGCGCCCACCCGCCGGGCGGCGCGGCCCCGACGGGGGACCCGTGAGCGCGCCGGCCCGCCGCGCGATCGGCGTGATCGGCGGCTCCGGCATCGCGTCGATCTTCGGCGACGCGGGCGGGCGCCCGCATCGGGTCGCGACCCCGTGGGGGGCCCCCTCCGCCGCGATCGAGGAGGGCGAGGTCGGAGGCGTCCGCGTGCTGTTCCTCGCCCGGCACGGCGAGGGGCACTCGATCCCGCCGCACCGGATCAACTACCGCGCGAACATCGACGCGCTCCGCGCGCTCGGCGCGGAGGCGATCGTGACCGTCAGCTCGGTCGGGTCGCTCCGGGAGGAGCTCGCCCCCGGGACGTTCGTGCTGCCGGTCCAGTTCGTCGACTGGACGAAGCAGCGGCCGACGACGTTCTTCGACGGCGGCCGGGTCTACCACGTCTCGGTCGCCGACCCGTTCTGCCCCGACCTCCTCGCGACCGCGCGGACGGTCGGCCGGGAGGCCGGGACCCCGTTCGTCGACGGGAAGACGTACGTCTGCGTCGAGGGCCCGCGGTTCAGCACCCGCGCGGAGTCGGCGCTCTTCCGCTCGTTCGCCGACGTGATCGGCATGACGCTGGTCCCCGAGGTCACGCTCGCGCGCGAGCGCGGGATCTGCTACGCCTGCCTCGCGATGGTCACGGACTACGACGTCTGGGCGGAGCGGCCGGTCGAGGCGTCGGAGATCGTCGCGACGATGCACCGCAACGCCGACCGGATGCGCGCGCTGCTCGCCGCGCTCGTGCCCCGTCTCGCGCACCCGCCGACGTGCCGGTGCGCGCACGCGCTGGACGACGCGGGGGTCTAGTTCGAGCGCGGTCCCCGGCGGACCGTGATCGGGATCCGGCCGGCGGCGAACTCCGCCTCGGCGATCTCGACCGGGTCGACCAGCGTCGACGGCACGTCAATCAGGATCGGGGCGCCGAGCGAGAGCTGGAGCGCCCGCGCGCCGAGGATGCGCGCGCGCTCGAAGCGCGTGTACTCGCGGGGCTCGAGGGGGGCTGGTACCGACGGTTCGGTCACTCGAACGCTCCCCGAGGCCGCGGGCGCCGATGCGGCCGTCAAGGGCTCGGCCACTCGGGGCACCGTATTTACCAGTTGCGGAGCGCCGCGCGCGCGGCGCCGGTCCCGCGCGAGGGGACCGCCCGGACCGTCCGCGCCGCCGGCGGGCGGGCCCCGTCCTCCCGGGCGCCGGGCCGCGTCCGGCCCGCCCGGTGCAGGGCTCTCCGCAGCACCCCTAGGTTCAGATACTAGAGACGGGCCAGTACTGCACCATGCCCGACCCACCCCCTGCGGCTGCGGCCAACTACCCGAGCGCGCCCCCGCCCCCCGGACCTTCCGGGGCGTACCCGCCCCCGCCCTACTCGACCTGGCAGGGATCGCCCTCCCCGGCCTACCGGGGATCGATGCTGCCGGGCTGGCTCACCTTCGGCGGGATCCTGATCCTGGTCGGCGGTCTCCTGATCCTGATCGGGTTCATCGTCGCGCTGATCGCGAACACGACCGTGGCGGGAGCGACCGACCCGAGCTACACGACGTACTACAACCAGATGGCCGTGTTCGACGCGCTCGTCGGCGTAGGGGTCTTCCTCGCGTTCCTCGGCTGGCTCTTCCACCAGATGAGCCGCCACCACGCGATGGCCCACTGAGGCGATCCGTTCGGCGGCCGCACCCGCTCGCGGGAGC
>JASHQY010000167.1 GCA_030038885.1 Thermoplasmata archaeon
GCAGATTCCCGGAGGTCGCTACATTCGACACAAGCGGTTCGAGTGGTCGAAAGCGACTGCCGAGGGAAAGCTGACATCGGTTTCCCAGGATAGGGCGCGTTACTACGACGTGGACAGGACGCGACCCGAGCTCGAGTACCATCGATGCATGGAGGAAATGCACCTCCTCCTTCCAGTGCAAGGTCGCGGTTCCGCGCCGCTAGATCGGGCCGGAGTTGATGGACGGAGCCCATCACTCGAATCCCGGGGACCGGGAATCGACCGGCCGCTGCGTGATCCGCGCACGAACGGACGATGGAATCTGTTCGCCGGCAGAGGGGGATGGCGGTTAGCCCATACCGGCGGGAATCCTACCTTCGTCGCGAGCGGGGTAGATATAGCGGAACGCGATCACGATGCTCGCGGGGCGAGCCCTTGTCTCCGGAGTCGACCGATCCTGTCGAGTCCTTTGTCCGCGCCAACGAAGCCTACGCCAGCAAATTCGCCAAGGGGGATCTCGCGATGCGCGCGAAAACCGGCGTTACGGTCCTTACCTGTGGGGACTCCCGAGTAGACCCGGCGCACTTCCTTTCTCTGCCGGAAGGGGAGGCCTACATCTTCCGGAACGCCGGCGGGCGAGTGACCGACGACTTCCTGCGGCTGCTTTTCATCACTCAGATGCTGGGCTGCCGTCGAGTGATGGTCATTCACCACACTGATTGCGGCCTCAATCGGTTCACTAACCAGGTGCTTCACGAGCGTATTCGCGGAGAGCTGGGGTTGGACTCGTCGGGCACTGACTTTCTTCCGTACACCGATCTCGACCAGAGCGTTCGGGAGGACGTGGCGCGGCTCCGGACCTCCCCCAGTGTGCGCAAGGATGTGCGCGTCACCGGTCACGTCTATGACGTCAAGACCGGGCGAATGGCCGAAGTGCGAACGACCTAGCGGTGCGGATTTTTTCCAAGAGACCGAACGGTAGCGGTCGCGGGCAGATCGGAATCGCTGCCTCACTCCGAACCTGCGACGATGGCCGATCCCACACCGCAGCGTACTTCAACTTCGATCACCCATAGTCCGAGGATACGGAAGACATGCCAAGTTACATCTGTCCGACCTGCGGAGCCAACCTACCGACGGAAGACGGGTTGCGGGACCACACCGGAAGCGTTCACCGTGGGGAACAGGGTGTGTACACCTGCCCAAAGTGCGGGGCGAGGTTCGGCGCGCTCGTCGCGTTGCAACGTCATGCCACCCAAGCTCACGGCGCGTAACTGCCACCGTCCTGAGTGACCTGGCCCCGCCCGCTGCGCGGGCGCGACCCTGGCGTTGTACTTGCGTCCAAGGCGGGTGCTCCGGGAGACGAAGCCGGGGCTCGCCGAGAAGATTCGAGATCACGGGGCCAGTGTCCTAGGGAGCACCCACGTCCCGCGCGACTGCCCGCGGCGTCCGTCCGATGCGTGTCGGGCTACTTCGGTGGACCCCTCGGCGCACCGAGGCACTATACCCCATAGAGCGGGCGGCCGAGTTTCGCTTCAGATTCGAGCACCTTCCGCCATTCGGCGAAGGGAGGGGCCTGATCGGACGCATCGCCGTGAACCAGCTGCTGCGCGGCTCGGGATTTCCGCTCCCCCTCTGTTGGGATCCTCGGGAGGGCCCGGATCTGCGACTCTGCCGAGAGCCGGGAGGTGGTGACCTCCCGCACGGTCCGGGACCTCTCCGTGGGCTCCGACGTGCGGTTCGAGTCCCGCGGATATCGAGCGTTCAAAGGCCTTGAGGGAACCTGGGAGACGTTCCTCGCCGTGTTCCCCTAGATTTATCTTTCGAGAGAGATGGGGCGAATCGGCTCCGACGTTCTCCCGGGGGTGGCCCGGGAGGAGTCCCTCCCCCGCGGAGGGAGTTCGGGGGCCGAACCGGTAGCCGCTGGTGCCTCATTCCAGTCCTCGGGCGGGATGAGCGAGCGACGCCTCGGCCGAGAGCACCCGTGGGCCGATGACCTCTCGGGCGAGAATCGTGACGACGCCTACGACCACGAAGGCCGCACCCGCCAGATAGAAGCAGGACTGGAAGGCCATCCGCGTCGGAAGCAGGAGAGAGTGTCCTCCGGACGACTGGACGGCTACATAGGTGGTGAGGATCGCGCCGGCCAGCGGCGCGCCGAGGCTCTGGCCGATGTAGCGGAACGACGTGTTCAGCGAGGTCCCCAATCCCATCTCGCTCTTGTCCAGCGAGAGGACCAGAAGGTTCTGGAGAGCGACCGACGCCAGACCACCTCCGACTGCATAGACGGTCAGGAATGCGGCCACCTCGAAGGGGCTCGTCGCGAGCGACAGGAGAAGGTACCCGGCCACGCCGAAGAGCCCTCCGAGGTAGAGGAACGGCTTCACCCCGTAACGGGGAATGACGGCCCCGGCCGCGAGTGCGACCGGTAGCAGGACGACGACCAGAGGCAGCAGGGTGAGTCCGGTCTGGAACAGAACGAGGCCGTACCCACTGGGGGGAGGCAGTTCCATCAGGTAGGTGATGGCCTGGAAGGCGATGTAGCCCGCGAGACCGTAGACGAGCGTGATGACGTTCGCGATGAGGATGTTCCGCTGCCGCAGGAGCCGCAGGCTGAAGACCGGTGCTCGCTGGCGGCTCTCGTAGAGCGCGAGCGGCAGGAGGCCGACGAGGCCACCCGCGATCAGGCCGAGAGTCGGCAGCGAAAGCCAACCCCAGGTCGCCCCCTCGGAGAGACCGAGCACGACCCCGGTCAGGCAGGCTCCGAGCCCGGCGGCACCGACGTAGTCGAGCCGGGTCCCCGGCGTGAGGTTCGGCGACTCACGTACCAGCAGGTACGTCAGCAGGGCCAAGACGAGGATGCATGGGAGCGCAAGGTGGTAATTCGCCTGCCAGCCGAACGCCGAGGTGACGATCGCGCCCCCGAGGATCCCGACCGCTCCCCCGGCAACCTGGACCGCGCTGAGCAGCCCCTGCGCGCGCGGCACGAGCGGTCGGGGGAACTCTTCCCGAGCGAGGCTGAACGCGAGAGGATAGACTCCCAGGCCGACCCCTTGGAAGAACCTCGAGACCAGGACCAGCTCAAAGGTCGGAGCGAACGACGTGGTGGTCGCCACCACGAGGTAGGCGCCCAGGACGTAGAGGAGCACCCGTCGCTTCCCGTAGATGTCCCCGAGCTTCCCGACGATCGGCATCACGGCTACGCCGAAGACCGTGTAGAGCGAGATCAGGAGGCTCGTCTCGGCGATGCTGACGTGGTACTCGACCGCGATCGTGGGCAGGGCCGGCAGGAGCATCACGTCGATGTAGACGATCAGAGCCCCGAGGCACGCGAGCACGACGAGGGTCCGATTCGCGTAACTCCGGTCGAAGGTCGCTCCCGGAGCGGCACCGGACGAGAGCGCCGGGGACGACCCCGGCCCGTGCTCGCTCGACATGGATCCCTCCCAGGGTTCGATCGAGCGGGTCGGAATCCCGATGCTGCCTCATAGGCTAGGTTGCTTGACCCACACCGATGACCCGGGCGCCGCGGGGCGGGCGGATGCGCACCATCGTGGTCGAGCTCTACGGCCCCGAGCTCCTCGAACGCATCGAACAGAGCGCCGTATTTCGGCGTCTGCGGGTCTTCCAAGTGCTCCGGGTCCTCCGGTACGATCGGAACGAGTTCGTGGCGATCTGCCGGATCACCCCGAAGGACTCCCGCCTGCGTCCCGAGGACTGCTTCCGCGGGGATCCCGTGCGCACGCGGGTCCACCTGCTGAAACGGGAGGAGAACTCCTCGATCGTCGTGGTGGAACGATCCCTGAGAGGACCGGGGCCCGGACCGCCCGTCCGTTCGCTCTTCGGCTATGAGGTGACCAAGCCCGGGGCCGGGTACCTTTTCGGACCCCCCAGCTACCACGACGGGACCATCACCTTCTCCTTCGCCGGAACCTCGCGTCAGCTAGACAACATCCTTTCTCGGGCGCGGGCCCGCGGTCTCCGTTATCGAGTGCTCTCGCTGAAGGTGGCGGAGTTTGCCGTTTCCCCGCTCGAGCGGCTGACGCGACGGCAACGGGAGGTGCTTCGCTCGGCGTACGCCTCCGGCTACTACGACGTTCCGAGGCGGATCACGTCGATCCAATTGGGCCGGAACCTGGGCGTTCGAGCCGCGACGGTCGTCGAGCATCTCCGAAAGTCCGAGAAGCGCTTGCTCGACGTGCTGCTACAGCCGTAGCGAGTGCGTCACCCTCCGGCGACCGAGCCCTCGCGGCGTGCGATCCTCGGATAGAGCGGATCCATCGGAGTCCGCGGTGGGGTGCCTTCGCGGTCCCGAAGAGCGGATGGCTCGAGCGGCGCGACCACGTTCCGGTGGTCGACCCGCACGATCGATCGCCCCGGAGGTCCATCGACCGTCGCACGCGCTCGGAGCGCCACTCGACTCCGGGGGAGCGATTTCAAATCCAGGGCACCCGCTCGAAGGCGGATGCCCGAAAAATCCCGGGGTCGAGCCCACTCGTCCGGACCCCGCCGAAGCGCCGGGTACCGATGCGGCCGCCGGTCCGGACGGCGAACCCCGTCCCGTTCCCGATGGTCCGGACCTCGTGGGCCGGACGGAAGCGGTTTACCCACCGGTACCCCTACCGACCCTCGAATGTTCTCTGACGGACTGGTCAACCTCTACACTCGGGACATCGAGGCGGGCCTCCGATTCTACGGGGAGCTCCTCGGTTTCAAGGAGACCTTCCGAACTCCGCTGACGGGGATTCCTACGCACGTTGAGTTCAGGGTCGGCGGATTTACTCTTGGGCTGGGGACCGTGGCGGCGGCGAAGCGTGCCCACGGTATCACCGCCGCTCCGGGAAGCCCCGCCGTGGCGCTCGTATTTTGGACCGACAACGTGGACCGCACGTTCGACCATCTCCGGGCCGCCGGCGTCCCCGTGGTCCAGCCCCCGCATGACACGGGGAACAACAATCGTAACGCCCTGCTCCGAGACCCGGACGGCAACCTCGTCGAGATCATCTCCAAGCGATCCTAGCGACGTGGTACTGACCTCTGCGATAGTCGCTCCACCTCGAAGAACTGCGATTCGGCGAGTCCATTGTCGTAAGATGATGCCGGGGAGATCGGTAGTACTCCAATACGTCCAGAGGGCACGACGACGTACCTTTCTCACGGCCATCCGGCCTCGAACCTTCGACATCGGTCTCAGCGGC
>JASHQY010000168.1 GCA_030038885.1 Thermoplasmata archaeon
CGCGCGCCGGCGTGAAGTAGCCGATCGCCTCGGCGGCGCGCACCGCGGCGATCTGCTCGTCGAGGAGCTTGTGCCCCGAGACCCCCGCCGGGAATCCGGGGATGTTGTCCATCCGGGGGGCGTAGTACGACCGGGAGTACTTCGGGCCCCGGTCGACGATCGCCGCGGTGTATCCGAGGAGCGCGGCCTTCAGCCCCGCCTGGAGCCCGGCGTGCCCGCCGCCGATCACGACGAAGTCGTACGATTCCCGGACCCGCGGGAGCCCCGGCACGACCCGGTCCACTCGGCACGGGAATTTCAGGCCTCCTTCGGCCGCGGACCGCGGTCCGGGGCCGAGCGCGCGAGCGGCCGGCGCGTCGAAGACGGCAAATGTTAAACCCGAACCCCCTCCTCGGTTGCCTCGGGTTCCTGACGCCCGTGCCGGCCCGCGCCGCGAAGAGCGCGCTGGGGGGGACCCTGTTTCTCGAGGACGGGACGCGGTTCGACGGCGAGGGGATCGGGGCGGTCGGGCGGCGGGTCGGCGAGGTCGTCTTCACGACCGGGATGGCCGGGTACCCCGAATCGCTGACCGATCCGTCGTTCCGCGGCCAGATCCTGACGTTCACCTACCCCTTGATCGGCAACTACGGCGTGCCGGCGAACGCGCCGGACGCGGACGGACTCCCGCGGCTCGAGAGCCCGGAGATCCAGCCGCGCGGCGTGGTCGTGCGCGGGACGACCGCCCCGAACCACTGGGAGAGCGGGCGCTCGCTCGACGAGTGGCTGCGCGCCGAGCGGGTGCCGGGGCTCCAGGGGATCGACACGCGGCGGCTCACCGAGCACCTCCGCGCCCAGGGCGTCGTGCGCGGAGCGATCGACGTCGGGCCCGCCGAGGACCGACCGTCGGACGAGGCGCTCGCGCACGCGATCCGCGCCGCCCCCGAGTACGGCGACGAGCAGTTCATGCCCGAGGTCGCGCCGTCGCGCCCGACGCTGCTCGCCCGGCGCGGCGGACCGGTGGTCGCGGTGCTCGACTGCGGGATCAAGGCGAGCATCCTCCGCGCGCTGCTCGACCGCGGCGTGTCGGTGCTGCGCCTCCCGTTCGACCACGCGGTGCCCGCGCGCTGGGACGGCCGGCGCGTCGCGGGGCTCCTCGTGGGCAACGGTCCGGGCGATCCCGCCGAGCTCGCCGCGACGATCGAGGAGCTCGGCCGCGCGTCGGTCCGGGAGCTCCCGACCCTCGGGATCTGCCTCGGGCAGCAGTTGGTCGCGCTCTCCCGCGGCGCGACGACGTTCAAGCTGAAGTACGGCCACCGCGGGCAGAACAAGACGATCTGCTTTTCCGACGGCACCGCGCTGATCATGAGCGAGAACCACGGCTACGCGGTCGACCCCGCGTCGCTCGCGGGGACCGACCTCGAGGTCTGGGCGACGAACCCCGACGACGGCACGCTCGAGGGGCTGCGCGATGCCGGCGGCCGGGTCCTCACCGTGCAGGGCCACCCGGAGGGGCACCCCGGGCCCCAGGAGGCCGGGTTCGTCTTCGACCGGTTCGTCCGGAAGGTGAAGCGGCGCGCATGACCCCGGCGAAGCTGTCGAAGGTGCTGCTCCTCGGGAGCGGGGCGCTCAAGATCGGCGAGGCCGGCGAGTTCGACTACTCGGGCAGCCAGTGCCTCCACGCGCTCGAGGAGGAGGGGATCTACGCGATCGTCGTCAACCCGAACATCGCGACGCTGCAGACCGACCCTCCGCGCCGGGGCCGGGTCTACTTCCAGCCGCTCGTCCCCGAGTTCGTCGCCCCGATCCTCGCGGCCGAGCGCCCCGACGGGATCCTCCTGTCGTTCGGCGGCCAGACCGCGCTCAACTGCGGGGTCCAGCTCTCGGATTCCGGCGCGCTGAGCGCCGCCGGGGCCCGGGTCCTCGGGACGCCGCTCGCCGGCATCCGCGCGACCGAGGACCGGGGCAAGTTCGTGCGCACGATGGCCCGCGCCCGGGTCCCGACGCTCCCGAGCCGCGCGGTGTACAGCTACGATGAGGCGGTCGCGGCCGCCGAGACGCTCGGGTACCCGGTGATGGTGCGGGTCGCGTACACGCTCGGCGGGAAGGGCGGGGGCGTCGCGCAGGACCGGGCGGACCTGCGCGAGGTCGTCGCCCGCGGGCTGCGGGCGAGCCCGGTCGGCCAGATCCTGCTCGAGCGCTACGTCGGGACGTTCAAGCAGCTCGAGTACGAGGTCGTCCGGGACGCGAAGGGCAACACGCTCACGGTCTGCAACATGGAGAACGTCCTCGCGATGCGCGTGCACACCGGGGACAACATCGTGATCGCCCCGAGCCAGACGCTGAGCGATGCCGAGTACCAGATGCTCCGCCGCGCGGCGATCCGCGCGGCGAACGCGTGCGGGATCGTCGGGGAGTGCAACATCCAGTTCTGCCTCGACCCCACGAGCGAGGAGTACTACGCGATCGAGATCAACGCGCGGCTGTCGCGCTCGAGCGCGCTCGCGAGCAAGGCGACCGGCTACCCGCTCGC
>JASHQY010000021.1 GCA_030038885.1 Thermoplasmata archaeon
GACGACGCCCGAGGATCGCGCGGTCGACCCCACCGGCCCCGCGTACTGGCCGAGCCCGGCCGGCGCGGCCGCGAGCCCCCGCTGCGTGCCCGCGCCGATCGCGCCCCCGCTCGCGGGGAACCCGAACGCGACGAGGTGGGTGCCGGCGACCGAGAGCAGGTACGGCGAGGCGAGCGCGCACCCGAGGTACCCGACCAGCAGGACCGGGTTCGGGCTGCCGACCGCGAGCTCGAGCGGGACGACCAGCACGCACGGGAGGAACGTCAGCTCGACGAACAGGAACCACGCCCGCCGGGCGAGCGGCGCGAGCGGGCGGAACGGCCAGACGAGCGTGAACACCGGCAGGAGGACCACGAGGACGGCGAGCAGCGCGTCCCGGAGGCCGATCGCGAGCACCAGGCTGAAGACCAGCAGGAACTCCACGCTCGACAGGACGAACGCGAGCGCGCCGTTGTCCCACGAGAACGTGACCTCGCCCGGGCCCGCGAGCAGGACCCAGTGCTGCCAGGCGCCGCCGTCCCACCCGGCCATCACCGGGTAGAGCCCGCCGCCCAGCGCGAGGATCGCGCCGGCGATCGGCACCGTGAAGTTCGCGACGACGACCGCGATCACCAGCCGGGGCACGAGCCCGTCGAACGTCGTCGCCCAGCGCGCGACGAAGGCCCGCGCGAAGTACAGCAGCGCGATGCCGACCGCCACGAGCGCGATCGCGGGGTCGACGACCTGCGCGAGGGTGTACGTCGAGAAGTCGGTCGCCGCCGACAGATAGTTCGCGGGATCGACCCGGCCGAGGACGAGCGGCGGATAGAGCGCGGACGGGCTCAGCTCGGGGACGAGCAGGTTGTCGTACGTCGGACCGGTGATCGCGCTGACGATCACCGTGAGACCGGCGAACAGGAAGAACAGCAGCGCCTGGATCAGGCTCCCGAGGTCCAGTCCGAACACGAGGGGGCGACCTCCCGGGCTAGGTGCCGGTGAGCACCCAGTGGGCGAGCCCCCACACGAGGCCCGTCAGCGCGGCGACGAACAGGAGGGTCCCGATCAGCGCATCCCGCGCGCGTTCCTTCGCCTGGACCTTCTTCGTGACGTCGTGCGAGAACCAGCTCAGGGCGACCCGGGCCCACACGAGCGCGAGCAGCCCGCTGCCCGCGACGCCGAGGAGGTCGACCAGCCGGTTGATCGACGCGGAGAAGTTCGCGACCGGCGACGCGTTGGTGACCGGGGGGCTCGCGGCGCCGATCCGGGCCGCCGCGGACGGAGCGCTCGGGCCGAGCGACGGCCCCCCGAGCGCGGCGAGCGTGACCGTGAGCGCGAGGACGACCCCGACGATCGCCGACGGGCCACGTCCGGTCATGGCGCCCTCGGGTCCGACCAGGAGAGGACGTCCTCGCCGTCCGGATCGGTCTCCGACCGGAGCGTACGGTCGGCGATCAGCCGGTCGATCGTCGCCCGGACGTCCTCGAGCGGGATCCCGGCCTCTTCCGCGAGGAGTTCGACCGTGCCCCGGTCCGCGCCGTCCGACGGCTCGATGATCCGACGGAGCACCGCGACCGGATCCGGCGGGGCCGGAACCACCGACCGGCCGCGCCGGCGGCGTCGCAGGCAGAGCGCCCCGACGCCGCCTCCCAGGACGACCGCCCCGACGAGGCCGGCGGCCAGGAGGCTCGGGCCCGCCGGCGGAGGGCTCGGGGACGGGGTCGGCGGGGCGGCGGGGGCGGCCGGGGCGGGCACGGAGACCTCGTCGGTCCAAGGGACCACCGCGCCCAGCGCGTCGGTCAGGTTCCCTTCGAGGCCGATCGACCCTCCGGATCCGAGAGTGAACGTGAGGTTGGTCGCGCCGTCGCTCGCGATCGTTCGGTTCCACGTCGTGCCGTCGCTCGCCGTGACGTCGAGGCGGAACGGCGGGAGCCCACCGGCGAGCGCGACGTCGAGGTCGAACGTGCCGGGAGCCGTCGGGTCACCGGGTGCCGCGGTCACGGTGCCGGCGAACGGCGGGACGGCCTCCGCGACGACGGTCGTCGAGCTGAACCCGCCCGCCGCGTCGACGACGATCCAGGTGAGCGTCGCCCAGCCCTCGAGCGAGTAGTTGCCCTGCCAGGTGAACGGCCCGGCCGACGCGAGGGTCCCGGTGTCGACGGTACCGTTCGCCGGGACCGGCGCGGGCGAGACGACCCAGAGGAACGGCGGGGCCCCGGTCCTCACGCTGCCGGCGAGCGCGAGCTCCGCGCCCTCTCGGGTGAGCGTCCGGGCCGACCCGGCCGTGGCGTTCAGGGCGGGGTCGACCACGAACTCGGTCGTGGCGTTGGAGGTCGTGGCGCCGTCGGCGTCGACGAGCTGGGCGACCAACTGGAGGGACCCGGGGATCTCGGGAGTGAGCGGGAGGAGGACCCGTCCGTCCGAGGCGACGGACAGCACACCGTCGACCGGCGTCCCGAGCTCGTGCCATTCGACGCGGAACGGGGCGACCCCGCCGGTCACGTTGAACGTCACGGCGCACGGCTGGCCGACCTCGGCGGTGAGCGCCGGGGAGACCGCGCTCAGGGTCGGGAGCGGCGCGACGGATTCGATCAGCGTCGCGGTCGCCGAAAAGTCCGGGATCGGCGGGAGCACCTCGAAGAGGACCGGGGCGCTGCCCGGGTCGGAGAACTCGCACGAGAACGAGGTCGCGTTCGCGTCCGAGGCCCGGACCGCCGTCGCCTCGAGCCCGCACGACCAGCCGGTCCCGGAGTCGTTCGGTGCGTCCAGCACGGTCGCGGTGAACGAGACCGGGAACCCGACGTCGACCGCGGTGCTCGACGCGACGAGCCCGACCGCGGTCGAGTTGCTCGCCGTCAGCGCTCCGTTCGGGCTCCCGTCGGCGACGAGCCCGGCAGCGTCGGTCGCGACGATCTGCGGCCGGAACGTGCCCGCCGGAAACGCGTGGCCGATCGCGAACGGACCCGGGGCGGCGACCGGAGTCGACGAGACCGTCCCGTCGCCCCACGCGACGCGGAGGACGTACGGCGGCATCCCCCCGACGACCGTCCCTTCGAGCGTGGCGGGGCCGTCGACGCGCGCCGCCCCCGGGACGATCGAGAGGTTCGCGAGCGCGAGCGGAGCGACGACCGTGATGTTCGCCTCCCCCATCCCGAGGACCGCCGACCGGTTTCCTCCGCAGTCGAGCAGCGCGGCCGAGCGGACGCGGACCGTCGTCGTGCCGGTCTCGGAGGAGGTCGCGACGAACGTGACGGTCCCGTTGGTCGTCGAGTTGAGCGTCCCTTCGACCGTCGGGCGGGGGAACGACCAGCGGAACCAGAGCGGCGCAAGGCCGCAGCCCGGCACCGGATCGACCCACGCGGCGGTCAGAGCGGTCGAGTTTCCCGCGGGCATCCACCACGTCGGGGGGTCGACCTCCAGCTGGGGGGCGGGCGCGGCCGGCGCGGAGGACGCGACGCGGAGCGGGTCGGGCGATGCCGGAGGGGACGCGGTCACGAGGAGGATCGTGAGGACCACGCCGCCGGCGACCAGGAGCCGCATCGAGCGCCGACCGGGTCCGAGCGCGCGCGCCATGGGGCTCCCGACCGCGGGAGCGGGCGGCCGGTATTTCCCGCGCGAGCGCTCAGCGGGCGATGGAAGGTGCGCTCGGGGGCGCGAGCACGAGCGCGACGTGCTCCTTCGAGAACGGGGCGAGCCCCACCTCGGCCCGGACCGCGAAGCCGGCGCGGACGAGCTCGGCGCGCGCGTCGCGGACCACCGCTGCGACGGGCCGCCGCTGGGTGACCGAGCGGACCTTCAGCATCAGCACGCCCGTCCCGCCCTCGGCGAGGCAGGTCCGCGCGTTCTCGAGGAAGATCGCGACCTGGTTGCGTTGCGCGACGTCCTGGTACAGGAGGTCGACCGTGCCGACGTCCGCCGCGTAGCGTTCCGGCAGCTGGGCGTCGGCGAGGAGCGGCAGGAGGTTCGGCCGTCGGCGGGCGAGCGCGAGCAGCGGGGCGAACGACACCGGGCTCTTCTCGACGACGAACACGTCGGCGTCCGGCCAGAGGTCGGAGAGATGGCTCACGGTCGTCCCGTGGGCCCCGCCGAGGTAGAGCGCGGACCGCACCTCGGTCCACAGCCCCGGCGGCGCTCCCTTGAGGAGCATCGCCGCGAGCTTCGACCGGAACGGTTCCCAGCGTCGGTACTCGACGCCCCCCGCGGTGCGCAGGTCCTCGCCGTAGACCCGTTCGCCCGGCCGCAGGTTCCGGGTGTAGAGGTCCCGCCCCTCACGGAAGACGCCGGCCCAGCCTGTCGGGTCCATGGGCGGCCGACCTACCGGACGGCGAGGAAGTACTCGACCTCGACCGGGGCGTTCAGCGGCAGGCTCGGGACCCCGATCGCGATCCGGGCGGGCCGTCCGTCCTCCCCAAAGACCTCGATCAGGAGCTCGGTCGCGCCGTTCGCGACCTCGTGCGGACGCTCGAACCCGGGCGAACTCGCGACGTAGACCGCGACCCGGAGGAACCGGGCGACCCGGTCGATCGAGCCCAGGGCGGCCGCGAGCGCGCTCAGCGCCTGGAGCGTGGCCCGGCGGGCGAGGTCCTTCGCCGCGTCGGGAGCGACGTCGGCGTCGACCCGGCCCGGGCGGACGACCCGGCCTCCCTCGGTGACGATCTGTCCCGAGACCCACGCGAGACGGTCCCACACGACGACCGGCGCGTAGGCGCCGGCGGGCTTCGGCGGGGCGGGCAGTTCGATCCCGAGCGCCCGGAGGCGCTCCGACGGGAGGGTCGCCATGCCCCGGGTAGGACAGCGCGCGGAAAACGGTGCGGTCCCCCGTCAGGCTCAAAGCTCCCGCGGCCGCTTCGGGAAGCGGATGTCGTTCTTTCGACGGTGGCGGAAGGAGGCCGAGGAGCCCGAGGAAAAGCCCGACGCTCCCGCGGCGTCCGTCCCGGCCGCGGCCCCGGCGACCCCCGAACCGGCGCCGGCCGCGGCGCCGGAGGAGGCGAACGCCGACCGGGGCGGCACCGGCACGGGGACCCCCA
>JASHQY010000169.1 GCA_030038885.1 Thermoplasmata archaeon
TGGGCGAGGAGCGTCGCGAGGACGAACATCGCGATCGCCCAGCCGAACAGGGCGAGCAGGTAGATCGAGGGCCCGTACGGGTAGTACGAGCTCGCGTTCGCGAACAGCACCTCCCGGATCACGTTCACCGCGAGCGTGATCGGGTTGTACGAGGCGACCGTGCGGAACCACGCCGGCATCGTGCCCCACGGGAACAGCGCGGCCGAGGTGAGCAGGACCGGCAGGTTGACCGCGTTCACGACCGCGAAGTACGATTGGGGCTGCTCGATCGTGAACCCGATCGCGAGGAACAGCGACGCGAACATCGCCGAGAGGATCACGATCGCGAGGACGATCTCGACCGCCCCGAGGACCGAGACCGACGCGGTGACGTCGAGCCCGCTCAGGCCGACGTGGCCGAGCAGGATCGCGAGGCCGAGGACCAGGAACGCGAGCCCGACCGGCTGGATCATGCCGGCGAGCAGGCGCGAACCGAAGATCGAGGTCGCGGTCGCCGGGGAGGCCGCGGTGCGCTTCAGGATCCCGAACAGCCGGTCGAAGATCACGTTCGCGCCGATGAACAGGGTCGCGGTGACCGCGACGAACCCGGTCATCCCCGCCGAGAAGTACGAGAAGTAGCTCGGCGCGCCCCGGAACGTCTCGTGGATCGCGATGATCCCCTCCGGCCCGGACGGGAAGAGGGCGCCGAGGTTGAACGCCTGGCCGAACAGGAGCAGGTAGAGGATCGGCAGGAGGAGCGAGGTCGCGATCGCCTGCGGGTTCCGCGCCAGCCGCAGGAGCTCGCGGCGCGTGAGCGCGCTGAGTTCGCGGATCATCGCCGGGCCCTCCCGAACGCCTGCTGGACCTGCCCGATCCGGACCGCCCGATCGGTCGCGGTCAGGCCCTCGTCCTCCCGGTACTCCCGGCCGGTGAATTCGAGGAAGACCTCGTCGAGGCTGGGGCGCTTGAGCGAGACCCCCGCGAGCCCGATCCCGGCGCGCGTGCACGCTTCGACCAGCGTCGGGATCAGCTCCTCGCCCCGCGGGGCCTTGACCCGGTACGTCCCGTCGAGGGGACTGACCGACACGACGGTCGGCAGGTTCCCGAGCAGCGTCTCGACCTCGGGTCCCGTGCGGTTCGTCGGCCGGACCGTCACGATGTCGCCGCCGAGCCGGTCCTTGAGCTCGGACGGGGTCCCGGTCGCGACGATCTTCCCGTGGTCGATGATCGCGAGCCGGTCGCACATCGAGTCCGCCTCGTCGAGGTAGTG
The DNA here is from genome assembly GCA_030038885.1 of Thermoplasmata archaeon. Classification (GTDB taxonomy): domain Archaea; phylum Thermoplasmatota; class Thermoplasmata; order Lutacidiplasmatales; family UBA184; genus Lutacidiplasma. The sequence goes on from JASHQY010000169.1 coordinate 1,250, forward strand.
GGTCGTCACGAAGACCGTCATCCCGCGGTCCTTGCGGAGCTCCTGGACGTACCGCCAGAACCCCGCGCGCCCCTGGGGATCGAGCCCGAGCGTCGGCTCGTCCAGGAACAGGATCTGGGGCGAGTGGATGATCCCGACGCCGAGCTCGAGGCGCCGGCGCATCCCGCCGGAGTACGTCTTGACCAGTCGGTCCGCGGCGTCCCCGATCTGCATCCGCTCGAGGAGGGAGTTGACCGTGGCCTTGGTCGACGCGAGCGGGACCCGGAAGAGCGCGGCGGCGAGCTGGAGGTTCTCGCGCCCGGTGAGGTCGGGGTCGGAGGTCGACTCCTGGAACACGAGGCCGATGCGCTCCTTCACCGCGAGCGGAGCCGTCCGGACGTCGAGCCCGGCGACCGTCGCGCGGCCGCCGGTCATCCGCAGATTGCCCGTCAGCATCTGGACGGTCGTGGTCTTCCCGGCGCCGTTCGGTCCGAGGAATCCGAACAGCTCCCCGTCGTTCACCGAGAAGCTCACGCCGTCGACCGCGCGGACCCGGCCGGCGTAGACCTTGACGAGGTCCTCGACCACGATCGGAGATGTCATGCGACCGAGGGGTCCAACCCCGGAGGCAGATAAAGAGGGGAGTCACCCGGAACGCTCACCTTTGGTGCGCTGCGGCGCGCGCGGCCCCGGGGCCCCGACCGCCTCGTGGACGGAACGCCGTCCTCGACGTGCCCGCTCGGCACCGCGCGGGTCCTCGCGACGGAATGCGGGGGCCCTCGGCCGGGGCCGCGCGCCCCTCAGCCTTAAGCGGCCCGGGACGTGGGCGCCTCGATGGCCCGTCGCGCGGCCCCGGCACCGCCGCGGATCCTGATCCTCGACGTCGGCGGCAGCCACGTCAAGGTCGGATTCTCCGACTCGCTGCGCGAATGGAAGATCCCGTCCGGCCCGACGATGGGACCGGAGAAGATGATGCGGAAGCTCGCGCGCCGCCTGCGCGGGCAGCGGTTCGACCGCGTCTCGATCGGGTACCCGGGGGTCGTCTTCCAGGGACGGATCGTCGGGGAGCCCCACAACCTCGGCCACGGCTGGGTCGGCTTCGACTTCGCCCGGGCGTTCCCGCGACCGACGCGCGTCGTGAACGACGCGGCGATGCAGGCGCTCGGGAGCTACCACGGTGGGCGGATGCTGTTCCTCGGCCTCGGCACCGGCCTCGGGAGCGCGATGGTCGTCGACGGTCGGCTCGAGCCGATGGAGCTCGGCCACCTCCCGTACAAGAAGGGGCACGTCTACGAGGACTACCTCGGGGAAGCGGGCCTGCGTCAGCTCGGTCGGAAGAAGTGGGAGAAGGAGGTCTTCGAGGCCACGAAGATCCTCACGTCCGCGCTCGAGCCGGACTACCTCGTGCTCGGCGGGGGCAACGTGCGCAAGCTCCGGCGCCTGCCGCCGCGCGCGGAGCGCGGGAACAACCGCAACGCGATCCTCGGTGGCATCCGACTGTGGGAGGACGCGTCGCCCCGGCCGGCGCCGCCGGCCGCTTCAGCGGGCGCCGCGCGACCCCGCGCCCGGCGGAAGCCCGTCCGCCGCCGCGCGGTCTAGGTACCAGGTCGGCAGCGTCGCGGGACGCACCCGGCTCGCGGGGAATCGCGGGTCGCCCTCGGGTCCCGCCCGGAAGATGCCCGAGATCGCGTCGGCCTTGTCGGCACCGGCGACGAGGAAGCAGACCTCGCGCGCGGACGAGAGCGTCGAGGGGGTCATCGTCAGCCGCGGCACGAACGGGGGAAGACCGGACCGCCCGAGCGCGACGACCGGCCGCCGCACCTCCCGGACCGCGGGGCTTCCCGGGAAGAGCGACGCGGTGTGGCCGTCCGGCCCGATCCCGAGCAGCACGAGGTCGAACCGGGGGTCACCGTCGGCCCGCGCGCTGAGCAGTCGGGAGTACCTCGCGGCCGCTTCCGCGGGCGGTCGAAGTTCGCCCCGCAGCCGGTGCACGCTCGCCCGGGGGATCGGCACGCGGGAGAGGAACGCCGTCCACGCCGCCCCGAAGTTGCTGTCCGGAGATCGGGGGGGCACGCACCGCTCGTCCGCGAAGAAGACGTCCGTCGCGGACCACGGCATCCGCCGGCCCGCGCCGCCCGCGAGCCGGCCGAAGAGCCCCGCCGGCGTTTTCCCGCCCGAGATCACCCAGCGGAACCGGCCCCGCGCGCGGACCGAGGCCCGCGCGGCGTCCGCGACGTGGCGCGCGAGCGCGGCGCTCGCGCGCGCGAGGTCCGGGAAGACCCGGACCGGCGCGCTCACTCGTAGTACCACCGCTGTCCCCATTCCAGCGCGAGCTTCTGGGCCTCGGCCGGTCCCCACGTCCCCGCCGGGTAGAACGTGAGGGGCGGCGGCGACGTCAGGATCGGATCGTAGAGCCGCCACGACTCCTCGACCTCGTCGGCCCGGACGAACAGCGTCGGGTCCCCGAGCATCACGTCGATCAGGAGGGTCTCGTAGCCGTCCGGGAGCTCGCCGAAGACGTCGCCGTAGTGGAACTTCATGCGGTGCGTCTGCACGCGCATCTCCCGCCCCGGCACCTTGACCTCGAACGCGAACTCGAACCCCTCGTCCGGCTGGATCAGGATCAGGATCCGGTCCGGGTTCGAGTTGTACTCCTGGGCGGTCTGGAAGAACGTGACCGGCGGCGCCTTGAACGTCAGCATCACGCGGCTCGCCTTGATCGGAAGGTGCTTGCCGGTCCGCACGAAGAACGGGACGTCCTGCCAGCGCCAGTTCGCGATCTTCAGCCGGAGCGCGACGTACGTCTCGGTGTCGGACTGGGGGTCGACCCCGGGCTCCTCCCGGTAGCCCACGGCCTTCTTCCCCTCCTCGGTGCCGGCGGTGTACTGGCCGCGGACGACGTCGCCCGGTGCGAAGCGGACGATGCTCTGGAGCACCTTCACCTTCTCGTTGCGGATCGAATCCTCGTCGCGGGTCGCCGGCGGCTCCATCGCGATCAGCGTCAGGATCTGGGTGACGTGGTTCTGGATCATGTCGCGCAGCGCGCCCTCCTTCTCGTAGTAGCGCGCGCGCCCCTCGAGCCCGAGCGACTCGGCGACCGTGATCGTCACGTGGTCGATCCGCTCGCGGTTCCAGAGCGACTCGATGAACATGTTCGCGAACCGGAACACCAGCAGGTTCTGGACGGTCTCCTTCCCGAGGTAGTGGTCGATGCGGAAGATCTGCTTCTCGCTGAAGTACCGGTGGGCGAGGCGGTTCAGGACCTGGGCGGACGCGAGGTCGTGGCCGAACGGCTTCTCGATGACGACCCGCGTCCACCCCGGTCCCGAGCTGAGCCCGGCCTCGCCGAGCCCGGTCAGGGTCGGGCCGACCGCGTCGGTCGGGAGCGCGAGGTAGAAGATCCGGTTGCCCCCGAGCCCGTGGACCCGCTCGAGCTCCTCGATCCGGGCGCGCAGCGCGGCGAAGCTCGACCCGCTCTCCTCGGGGACCGACTGGTAGAACAGGGTCGCGCCGCAGAACGCGCCGACCGTCCCCGCGTCCCCGACCTTCTCCTCGGTGAGCGATCGGAGGGCCTGCGCGCGGAAGTCCGGCTCGGACATCAGATGGCGCGCGACGCCGAGGATGACCGACCCCGGCGGCCACCGCCCCCGAGCCTGGAGGCGGTAGAGGACCGGCAGGAGCTTGCGCTGCATCAGGTCGCCGGTCGCTCCGAACACGACGAACAGGTGCGGTTCGGGCGTCGGAGGGGCCATCGTCAGCTCTCCCGCTTCACTTCGTGGCCGCCGAACTTGTTCCGCATCATCGCGAGGAGCCGCTCCGTGAACGGGTCGGGTTCCCGCGAGCGGATCCGTGCCTCGAGCGCGAGCGTGATCACCGGGGCGGGGATGTTGAGGTCCAGCGCCTCGCTGACCGTCCATCGCCCCTCGCCGGAGTCGGCGACCCACGGCTCGATCCCCTCGAGCGTCGGGTTCTCGGCGAGCGCCGCCTCGGTCAGTTCGAGCAGCCACGAGCGGACGACGCTGCCGTAGCGCCAGACCTCGGCGATCTGGTGGAGGTCGAGCGCGAACTCCGACTTCGCGCGGAGGATCGAGAACCCCTCCGCGTACGCCTGCATCAGGCCGTACTCGATCCCGTTGTGCACCATCTTCACGAAGTGACCGGAGCCGATCGGCCCCATGTGGCCCCAGCCGCGCTGCGGACCCGGCGCGAGGGTCTCGAGGATCGGGCGGATCCGTGCGACGTCCGCGTCCGCGCCGCCGACCATCATCGAGTAGCCCTCCGTGAGGCCCCAGACCCCGCCGCTCGTGCCGACGTCGACGAAGCGCAGGCCCCAGCCGGCCGCGAGCGCCGCGCGCCGCAGCGTGTCGCGGTAGTAGGAGTTCCCTCCGTCGACGATCAGGTCCCCGGGGGCGAGGAGCCCGTGGAGCTGCTCGAGCGTCTGGTCGACCGGGGGCCCGGACGGGATCATCAGCCAGACGATGCGGGGCGGGGTCAATTGCGCGACGAGGTTCGCGAGCGAGCTCGCCCCCGCCGCGCCCTGCGCGACGACCTCGTCGACCACCGCCTTCGTGCGGGCGAACCCCACCACGCGGTGGCCGCCCCGGACCAATCGCACCGTCATGTTCCCGCCCATCTTCCCGAGCCCGATCATTCCGAGTTCCATCGTCGTCCTCCTATCCTGGCGCGACCCCCGCCTGGGCGAGCTCTTCGCGGACCCGGTCCGGGTCCCGCACGCGGAGCGTGCGGAATCCCAGGCGGGCCGCGGCGGCCACGTTCTCGGGCCGGTCGTCGAGGAAGAGCGTCTCCTCGGGTTCGCGTTGCAGGAATTGGAGCGCGGCACGGAAGGCGGCGGGGTCGGGCTTGCGGCACCCCGTGTAGCACGAGCTGAAGAACGCGTGGAAGATCTCCGCCAGCCCGAACGTCCGGAGCCGGTAGTCGTTCAGCTCGCGGGACTCGTTGTTCAGGGTCGCGAGGACGTAGCGGCCCCCGGCGCGGAACGCCCGGGCGGTCTCGATCGCGCCCGGGTGCGGGCGCGACCAGTCGAACATGAACTTTTGGAACTCCTCGGGGGCGAACCGGCGGGGTTCGTAGAACACCGTTCGCGCGACATAGCCGTCGAGGTCCAGGTGCCCGGTCTCGAACGCGTCGGCCGCGAGGTGGTGCCGGCGCTCGAACTCCGCGCCGTCGAGCCCGAAGCGATCGACCGCGGCGTGGCGGGCCGGCTCGTCCCACGCGTTCGAGAGCAGCACTCCGCCCACGTCCCAGAGCAGGAGCGCCACCTCAGGCATCGAGGGCCTCGGTGAGGATCGCGAGCGCGGCCCGAACGTCCGATCCGCAGTCGAGGCGGAGGACCCGACGGTGCTTCTGCACGAGCGCCCGGTAGTCGCCGAGCGTCTGGGCCCGGATCAGCTCGCCGAACGTGTACCCCGCCCCGGGCACCGGGAGGTCCCGGCGGGGGGTGTCGATCAGCTGGAGGAACAGCCCGGTGTTCGGGCCGCCCTTGTGGAGCTGTCCGGTCGAATGGAGGAACCTCGGCCCGTAGCCGAACGTCGTCGCGAGGCCCAGCCGCTCGAGCAGCCGCCGCCGCACGCCCTCGAGCGCGCGCGACGTCTCGGGCGTCGGCGCGAGGTAGGCCTGGACGCCGACGTAGTCGCCGGGCCGGCCGGACGCGAGCCACTCGCGCAGCGCTTGAGCGAGCTCGGGCCCGCGTCGGACCGGCACGGTCACGACGTCCGTGGGCGCCGCCCCGCCGGCCGGACCGGCCATCGCCTGGCGCGCCAGCTCCTTCGCGAGCTCGACGTCCGGCTGGTCGTACGGGTCGATCCCGACCACGCTCCCGGCCATCGCGATCGCGATCTCCCAGCGGAAGAACTCCTCGCCGAGCGAGAGCGGGTCGGGCACGCGGACGTGGACGACCGGAAATCCGGCCGCCTCGAGGTGCGCGACGTGGGCCGCGACCGGGCCGTCGACCTGGCCGCTCTCCTGGATCTCGACGAAGAGCCGGTCGCCCGCGTAGTGCTCGACCGAGGTCCTCGGCTCGTCGACGATCGGGACGATGCCCTTCCCGATCTTGCCGGTGCTCTCCGCGACGAGCTGCTCGACCCAGGTCGGGAACGGGGCGAGGCGGCCGCCCGCGAAGAACGTGAGCTTGTCCTTCCCGTGCGTCGCGAGGACCCCGAGGGCGGCGCCCAGCGCGAGGCCCGGGTCGTCCCGGACCGGGACCGACGGCGCGCACGCCTCGGCCATCGTCCACGCGCGCCCGAGGAGAGACCCCACGTCGATCCCGGCGACGGCCGCGGGAACGAGGCCGAAGAACGTCAGCGCGGAGTAGCGCCCGCCGACCGTCGGGAGCGCGAGAAAGACCGCCCGGAAGCCCGCGGTGCGCGCCAGCGCTTCGAGCGGGGTGCCCGGGTCGGTGATCGCGGCGAACGCGCGCCCGGGGTCGCCGCCGCTCGCGCGGACCTCCTCGGCGAAGTAGCGGTGGAACGAGAGCGGCTCGGTCGTCGTCCCGGACTTGCTCGACACGAGGAAGAGCGTGCGCGCGGGATCGATCCGCTCCCGCAGGGCCGCCACGGCGTCCGGGTGGGTCGTGTCGAGGACCAGGAGCTCGGGATACCCCGGCCGCGGGCCGAAGACCCCGCGGAGCACGTCCGGCGCGAGGCTGGATCCCCCCATGCCGAGCACGACGACGTGGCGGATGCCGGCCGCGCGGACCTCGTCCGCGAACGCGGAGAGCCGGGCGAGCTCCTCGTGCATCAGCTCCGGGAGCCGCAGCCAGCCCATGCGGGTCGCGACGTCGCCCGCCGGCGCCGCCGGCCAGAGCGTCGGATCCTGCTTCCAGAACCGCTCGGGCACGCGAGCGGCCTGCCAGGCCGCGAGGAGCTGCGTGACGTCCGCCGCGTCCGCTCCCAGGTCCCACGACTGGGGGTCGACGCGGCCGGCGAGGAGCGCCTCCTTCTTCTCGGCGAGCGACCGCAGGAGCGAGCCGTACGAGTCGGCGAACAGCCCGACCCCCTCGGTCTGCAACTCGGCCGTGACCTTCGCGAGGTCGATCCCGAGCGACGCGGCCCGGGCGAGCCGCTCGCGGGCGTCGGCCAGCCCCGGGGAGAGCGTGTTCCCACGCACGGTGCCGTGGTCCTCGAAGGCCGTCAGGGTCGCGGGCGGGATCGTGTCGATCGTCTCGGGTCCGACCAGTTCCTCGACGTACATCGTGTCGCGGTAGCGGGCGTTCTTCGTGCTGGTGCTCGCCCAGAGCACCCGCTGCGGCCGCACTCCGCGCTGCGCGAGCGGGGCGAACGCCGGACCCTCGAAGAGCTCGCGGAACCGCGCGTAGACGACCCGGCAGTTCGCGATCCCGATCGTTCCCTCGAGCGACGCGGCGGCTGGGCCGCCGATCGCGGCGAGCGCGCGGTCGACCGCCGTGTCGATGCGGCTCACGAACACGGACGCGACCGACGCGACCCGCCCCGGGGCCGGAGCGCGCGCGACCCCGCGCAGATACGCCGCGGCGACGGCCGCGTACTGGTCGAGCGAGAAGAGGAGCGTGACGTTGACGTTGATCCCGTCCGCGATCAGCTGCTCGATCGCGGGAACGCCTTCGGCCGTCCCGGGGACCTTGATGAACAGGTTCGGCCGCCCGACCTCCGCCCAGAGGCGCCGAGCCTCCGCGACCGTGCCCGGGGTGTCGTGCGCGAGCCCCGGAGCGACCTCGAGGCTGACGAATCCGTCGCGGCCCTCGGTGCGGTCGTAGACGGGCCGCAGGACGTCCGCCGCGCCGCGCACGTCCTCGACCGCGAGGCGCTCGTAGAGCTCGGCCGGGGTCAGCTCGGGATCCCGCGCGAGCAGATCCCGGAGCGCGTCATCGTAGTCGTGGCTGCCCGCGATCGCCTTCTCGAAGATCGTCGGGTTGATCGTCACCCCGGTGATCCCGTCCTGCTGGACCATGCGGGCGAGCTCCCCGCTCGTGAGCAGGCTGCGCCGGATGTAGTCGAGCCACGGCGATTGCCCCTGGGCGAGGAGGTCGGCGAGACCGGTCATGGTCGGGACGACCCCGCCGCCCGGCCCACGACGCCCATCGCGACCTCCGTAACGTGCTCCGGGGTGAATCCGAACTCCTTCTGCAGGACCGGCCCCGGAGCCGAAGCGCCAAAGCGGTCGATGCCGATCGAGGCGCCCCGGGCTCCAACGTACCGGCTCCAGCCGAGGGTCGTCCCGGCCTCGACCGAGACCGCCGGCAGTTCCGGCGGGATCACCGACTCGCGGTAGGCCGCCGGCTGCTCGTCGAAGATCCGCCAGCTGGGCAGCGAGACGACCCGCGCGCCGACGCCGCGCTGGGCGAGCTGGGACTGGGCGTCCAGCGCGAGCGCGACCTCGGAACCGGTCGCGATCAGCACGACGGCGGCGCGCCCCACCGACGGCTCGGAGAGCACGTAGCCCCCGCGCGGCACGCCCTGGGCGATCGGGTACCGGGCGGGGTCGAGGACCCGGACCTTCTGCCGGGTCAGCACGAGGGCCGTCGGGCCCGGGCGCTCGAGCGCGACCCGCCAGGCCGCCACGGTCTCGTTCGCGTCGGCGGGACGGAACAGCGTGAGGTGCGGGATCGCCCGCAGGCTCAGCAGGTGCTCGATCGGCTGGTGCGTCGGGCCGTCCTCGCCCATGCCGATGCTGTCGTGCGTGAAGACCAGGACGAGGTGCGTCCGCTGCAGCGCCGCGAGCCGGATCGCTCCGCGCGCGTAGTCCGAGAACACGAGGAACGTGCCGCCGTACGGCAGCAGGCCCCCGTGCAGCGCGATCCCGTTCAGGGCCCCGACCATCGCGTGCTCGCGGACCCCGAAGTGGAAGTTCCGCCCGACGCCGTCGGTCGCGGAGTAGTCCGGGCTCCCCGGCAGGACGGTCTTCGTCGAGGGGGAGAGATCGGCGGCCCCTCCGAGCAGCGCCGGGACCTTCGGCGCGAGCGCCGCGAGGACCTTCTGCGATGCGTCCCGCGTCGCGAGACCGCCTTCGACCGGAGCGAACGTCGGGAGCACCGACGTCCAATCGGACGGCAGCTTCCCGGACCACTGGTCGTCGAACTGGCGCGCGAGCGCCGGAGCGGCCACCCGGTGGGCGGCCCGGACCGCCTCCCACTCGGTCTCCCAGCGCGCGCCGCGCTCGAGGGCCAGTCGCAGGTGCGCCCGGGCCTCCTCCGGGATGCGGAACGCCGGCTCGAGCGGCCACCCGAGCTTCTCCTTGGTCGCCCGCAGGTTCGCCGGCCCGAGCGGCTCCCCGTGGGCCTCCCGGGTGTCCTGGACCGGGCTTCCGTAGCCCAGGTGGGTCCGCACGCAGATCAGCGACGGATGCGCCGGATCGGCGCGCGCCGCCCGGATCGCGGACTCGATCTCGGCGAGGTCGTTGCCGTCCGCGACGCGCAGGACCTGCCACCCGTACGCCTCGAAGCGCCGACCCACGTCCTCGGTGAACGCCCACGAGGTCGGCCCCTCGAGCGACACGTGGTTGTCGTCGTAGAGGTAGACGAGCTTCCCGAGCCCGAGCGTCCCGGCGAGCGACGCGGCTTCCGACGAGATCCCCTCCATGAGGTCGCCGTCGGAGACGATCTCGTAGGTGTAGTGGTCGATGAGAGGGATCCCCTCCCGGTTGAACGTCGCCGCGAGGTGACGCTCCGCGATCGCCATCCCGACTCCCATCGCGAAGCCCTGGCCGAGCGGACCGGTGGTCGCTTCGACCCCGGGCGCGAGGCCGAGCTCCGGGTGGCCGGGGGTCCGGCTCCCCCATTGGCGGAACCGCTCGAGCTCCGCGAGCGACAGGTCGTACCCCGTCAGGTGCAGCAGTGCGTAGAGCAGCGCGGACCCGTGCCCCGCGGAGAGGACGAACCGGTCCCGGTTCGGCCAGTGCGGGTCCGCCGGGTTGTGCCGGAGGAATCGGTCCCACAGCACGTAGGCCATCGGGGCCGCGCCGAGCGGAAGGCCCGGATGGCCGGACTTCGCCTTCTCGACCGAATCGACCGCGAGGAATCGGATGGTGTTGATGCAGGTCTGGTCCACATCGCTCATCGTACGCATGGGAAGCCGGGACGCAGGAAAAGCTCACGGGGCCCGGACGGCGATTCCCGCCCCCACGGCGCCGCGGCGCTCGCCTTATAGTTCCCCACCCTCCGAGAGGGGGGCGCGGCGTGGCGGCGGCGGTCGCGAACGTGGCTCGCGGGACGTTCGAAGTGAACATGCTCCCGCAGCGGCCGGACGATCCGTCGGGGACCGCCCGGCTCGGCCGCATGCTGCTGTCGAAGCGGTTCCACGGGGACCTCGACGCGCGAAGCGAGGGACAGATGCTGACCGCGATGACCGGCGTGGAGGGATCCGCCGGGTACGTTGCGCTCGAAGAGGTCATCGGAACGCTGCAGGGCCGTCGGGGGCGGTTCGTGCTGCAGCACAACGGGGTCATGAAGCGCGGCGACCCGCGTCTGAGCGTCGAGGTCGTGCCGGACTCCGGGGAGGACGAACTCACCGGTCTCGCAGGGACGATGGAGATCGTCCTCGCGGAGAACGTCCACTCCTACGAGTTCCGTTACACCCTCCCGCTCGCGCCGGCGCCGCCGCGGCCGGAGTTCCGCCCGTCCCCGGCGTAGCGGCGCAGGGGATCGACCGATCGGGGCACGGTCACGCCGCCCGTGGGCCGTCCCCCGCGGGGTCCGCACCGAGCCGTCGGACGGCGTCGAGGTACGCGCCGGCGATCAGCGCGAACGCGACGAAGAGCGGGGAGATCGTCGCGATGAACGGAGCCAGCGCGCGGAAGAGCGCGGGCCAGCTCGTGAAGAAATCGATGAACAGCCCTACGATCGCCTGGCCGAGGACGAGTCCGGCCACGACCGAGACGCCGAGCGACCACAGGAACGCGGCCCATCCGAGCCCCCGGGCGACCGGGCCCTGGACGAACGCGACCCGGCGTTGCAGCGAGAGGAAGAACGACCCGACCGCCAGCACGAGGAGGCCTCCGACGACCCACGCGAGCGCGGGCGGAGAGTCGCCGGCGCCCACGTCGTGGCGGGCGAAGTTCCACAGTGCGGTGGCGACGATCCCGGCCGCGAGGATCCCGACCGGCTCCCCGGGGGAGGGGGATCCCGGCCCTCGGGCCGGTTTCGGGCGGAGCCGGCTCCACTCGTGGAGCCCCCGCCAGAAGAAGTAGAATCCGAGGATCGCCGCGGCCAGGCCGGCATAGTACCCGACCGGAGACGACCCGACCGGACCGACGGTCGTCTCGAGCTGGTAGACCTCCGAGCCGGCCTCGAGGAGGAACCCGATCTCCAGGGCCACGATCGCGTGCCGCAGGGAGACGGTCGCCGGGACGAGCGCCCTCCGCCAGAGCGACTTTCCGGTCACGGACCGTCCGAGGAGATCTTGCCGAGGAACGAACCTCCGCCCCGCACCTCACTCCGGAACGGCGGTGGCGTCACCGGCGCGACGCAGGTCGCTGCGGCATCGCAGGGCCGGCGCTCGTCCGCCGGCACCCCACGCCCCGTTCGCGAGTCTCTTGCGGTTGGCCCGGTCGCCTCCACCGAGGCGCCGGAGCGGTCCCGCGTCGGTGGCGGCGATCCGTGGGAAGGATCGACCGGCCGATCCGAGCAGTCCGAATCCGTCATGCCTTCCGGCCTCGCGGATCCGCGGCCGCCCGCATGCGATGCGCAGGGTCCGTCACGTAAAGACGTTCCCGACCGCCGGTCGACCGCAGCGTGCCCGCGGATTCGCCAAGCCGCGCCGTGCGGAACGGCCCAGGAACCCCCCGGGTCGCCGGAGCTCGGGAGTGCGTCCCGGTCGCCTCCCTACTGCCCCTTCGTGCGGACCGGTCCGCGGTGGAGCCGTCGCGCGATCTCCGCACCGAGGATCTTCGCGGCCGGCCGGGCCGAAACCGTGAACGCGAGGAAGGGTCCGAAGTCCCGAGTCGCGAGGAAGCTCGACGCGAACAGGCCCGGCACCGTGGTCTCCATGCGGTCGCTCAGCACCGGGCAGCCGTCGCGCGTCGCGATGCGCGCGAGCACATTTCCCCTCGCAAGGAGCGGGACCTTGTCGAGCTCCGCCCGGTACCCGGTCGCAAGGATCACCCGGTCGACCGCGAGGTTGGGGCCCGAGTCGAGTTGGACGTCCAGAGCGCCGTCGCCGCGGGAGCGGGCCCGCACCGGCCGCGACCGCGGCCAGAGGCGGATCGGTCCTCCCCGGATCCTCGGCTCGAGCCACGGTTCGACCTTCAGTCGTCCCTCGGCGAACATCCGGTCCGCGAGCCGCTGGCGCTCGGATTCCGGCAGCTCTCGGAACCACCCCGGACGTTCGGGCCACCGGTCCATGAGGTCGTTGACCCACGCCCAATCGCTCCGCTCGAAGCGCGGAGGGTCGTGCCGGAACACGACGTCCACGCGGGCCGCGCCGGCCTCGCCGAGCAGCGCGGCCCACTCGAACGCGCTCTGCCGTCCTCCGACGATCAGGAACCGCTGGCCCGAGACGCCGGTGAAGTCGGTCCGGTCGCACGCGTGCTCGAACCTCGCCCGGGGAAGGATCCCGGCCAGTTCAGGCGGAACGTAGGCGAAGCATCGGAACCCGAGCGCGAGGACCACGAAGCGGGCCTGGATCACCGAGGCGTCATCGAGGTGGACGACGAGGGGATCGCGCCCTCCCGGGCCGGCGTCGAGCCGTTCGACGTACCGCTCCTCGGGGACGATGCCTCGGCCCTGCCGGAACCAATCGGCGTACGCGAGGTACCGCTCGACCGAGAGCGGCTCGCCCGGCCCGAGCGCGAGGTGGTGATCCCAGAGGAATCTCTCGATCGTGAACTCATCGCCGGGGTCGAGCGGCCAGTCCGGGCCCGACCGCAGGAACATGCCCGAGGGCATGTTCCGTCGCCAGAACTCAAGCGGCTTCCCCAGCACGACATGGTCGAGGTTCCGGAGCGTCGCCTCGGCCGCGAGTGCGAGTCCGAACGGGCCGGCGCCGATGATGAGGAGGTCGGTACGGCGGGAGGGAGCGACGTGGGCCATGAGAGTTCCCGGGCGCTCGTTGCTTCGCCCTAGGGGCCGCACCGTCAGATAAGCCCGCCCGGCGACCGTCCGGATCTCTGGCGAGTCCCCGGGCTCGACCCCCCAGGGCTTGCGTCTCGATCCTACGACTACCGGCAGTTCCGCTCCGGGCCAGCACTCGATCGAGGGACGGCTACCGGCCCGGCCCCCAACGAGCCAAACTTGGCCCTGTCGACTCCGGAAGGCGGGGAGGCGGGCCCCGGTCGAAGCGGCATCAGCGGACGTTCGGGAGCGGGGACGTCGGGTCCTGCCGCTTGAGGAGCCATCCGTTAATTGCGATCAGGCCCGCGCCGAGCCCCGAGATCAGGATCCCGATGCCCAGAAGACTCGTGCGGAGGTCCGCCCAGGGCCCGCCCAGTGAATGGCTCGCGGCCAGCCCCGCCCACGCGGCCAGAATGACCGGTCCAGCCCAGAAGTAGACGACGCTGGAGCGGTAGTCGTTCTCGAGCTTCTCGCGGGCGCGGCGGGCCCGATTCGCGCCTCCCGGGTCGGTCGCCTCCATGCTGGGCCCTGGGTTCCCTAGGTAGCTGTAGTATCAAAGAAGTTGCCCGAGGCACCGGAGTCGCGCCCGTACGGGTCCGGGAGAGCCCGACCTCCGGACGAGTGCGTGTTCAGGCCCTCTCGCCGGACGGCGGCTCGGCTCCCGTCGCCTCACCGCGGCACCGAGGCTACGCGTCGACGCGACTCCAGGGGTGGCGCGCTTCCCCGAGAGAGAGAGCGAGCCACCTCCGACCCCCACTCCCTAAGGACGGAGCCCAGCGTGAGGATGACCACCACGCCGGCTCATCCGGCGTCCTCGACTCTACCCGCCCTACGTCGCCGCACCGCGGGCGACTCAATCCGACAACGGTCCCGGAGCTCCGGTGCGAGCGAGCGTACGGGCCAGACGGACGACGCGTCGGTCCGCGGGGCGCACGAAGGGGCCGAACAGCGACGCGGTCTCCTCGTAGCATCGGAGTGCCGCTTCTACGCGATCCCAGAGACCGGGCGCTCGTCCGGGCGAGAGCCCCAGCATCCGGCGGTGCGTTCGGCTCCACGGACTGTCGTGGCCGACTCGCTCCTCCACCGCTTCGAGCCAGGTGTTCTCCGTCGGAATCATGACTCCGAACGCGATCGCGACCGCCATCGATAGTCCCGACTCCAGTCCCATGAGGGCGTTGGCCGCCCGGTACGGTTGCCGGAGCCGGCGAGCGGCCACGAGCTTTCCCACCTCCTCGCACAGCGTGGCCAGCATCTCGCTGGACTTCCTCCGGCCCCGGTCCGCCACCAACTCCCAGCGGAACGTCCGAGCGGCCGCCTGGAGCTCGGTCACGGAATCATCCCGGTCGAGCAGGCAGATCGTCTGTCGGATCCCCGGGACCACCCAGATCGCCGTCTCCGGGGAGTTCATCCGGGCGCGCTCGCGCGCGACCGTCGAGAGGGACCACGTCAGCAGCCGATTCTCGGACTCGGCCCGAGAGCACCGGATCTCTCCCGTCCGGAGGCGCCGCTTCCGCGTAAGGATGAGAAGGTCGACGTCGCTGGAGGAGGTGGTTTCCCCGCGTGCGAAACTGCCGCCGAGCAGAACGCCAACGATCTCGGGACTGGCGAACCGATGGAGGATCTCTAAACGGAGGGCCGGGGACAAACCCGACGCGGAATCCGCCGGGCGGTTTCCAACCGGTCGGGGCCGGCGGGCAGAAGCTATCGGGCTCACGGCTAGCTGGGATGCCCGCCCGGTGCGGATAGAGATTCCGTCGGCCGCGGCGACCGCGATTCAGGTTGGAGGTGATCTCAGCGGGGCTCCTTTCGAGTTGGGCCCGGCTTTGGGGAGCGTACTCGAGGTCGTTCTAACGATTGCGATGCCGATCGACCTGAGTGCTCGCGGGTATCGCCTTCAGCTTGCTCACTGTAGCGGCCTTCTCGACTATCGCTCCGCACATCACGGGCATCACCTCAGTGAGTGCCTCCGCGGTCCGGGCGATCGAAAATTGGGTCAACGGAACGAGTGCCAATGCGACGGTCCGGGCAAACCAGAACTGGGCGACCGCGGCGGGAATCATCGGTTTGGTGGTCGGCCTTGCCGACACACCGGTCGCACTCGGCATGCTCGGAGGCGAACTCTTTCCGGCCGATGGACTCGAGGGCAACCCGCTGACCGCGGTGGTGGCGCTTGCCCTATCGGTGGTCGTCCTCGTGGTTACGCTCTACCTGATCACGCACCCGAGTGTTCCCACGGAGGTCTTCGCCCTCGTACTCGCCTTACTCGCGGCGACCGCAAATGCCTATGCATTCTTGAACTCGAAGATTGTTCAAGGTACCCCGTCGATGCGAATGCTGGGATTGATTAACCTAGTCCTCGGGGCAACCGGAGCGGCGTTGACCGGAGAAGTCTTACTCATAGTCATCATATGAACATGGTTGACATCGAAGCGACGATTGATCTCCGCGCGTGCTCAGCACGACGCTACAAGAACTCGCGGGCGCTTCGATGGGGGCATGGCATTGTTGCCATCGTGCTCGGCATTAATCTGGCAGTGATCTCCCCCCTTCTGTTCGGAATCGCTGACCTCGAGCGTGCCTTCCGGGTAACCTATGGAGCCGTATTCGTAATCCCGGCAATGTTCATCGCTGTTTGCTGCTGGACCTTCAGAATGTTGGGGCCCGGTGCCACTCAGATGGTCATGAACGACACTGGAGTCCGCTTCGGCTTTCCGGGGGGTCACACGTACTCATTGAGCTGGTCGGACCGGCGCTTCCGCTTGAAGCTGATCGACTATCGGAAAAATCCGATCGCGGCGAAGTACGGCGTGACCTGCTACGTGAAGTTCCCTACCCGACCGACTTCGCTTCTGTCAGAGCAAGCCTTCGCCGAGATAATCAGTCGAGCGCGGAGCCACGGGCTCGACGTCCACGAGCGAACGCTTGGCGGGGGTTGGCGAGGAGATCTTCGAGATGAAATCGTCATTCGCAGCCCACCCCAATGAGGGCGCGCGCCGTCCCAGTCTCGCGCGGTCACCCCCTCGTTGGGTACGAGAGGGCGTCGGATCTGGGGTCTCCCGTGAACGCGGACCGAGGCCCGTAGCGTCTTGGCCGGCATCCTCTGCCT
>JASHQY010000170.1 GCA_030038885.1 Thermoplasmata archaeon
TGTTCTCGTGCCGGTCGCGGTGGGAGCCGAGGTCCGCCTTCGCGTCGTTCAGGTGGAACGCGCGCACGGACTCGATCCCGATCGTGTCCCGGATGCGGTCGATCAGCCGGCCGTATCCCTCGTCGGTCCGCGGGTCCCAACCGGCGGCGAAGAGGTGGCAGGTATCGAGCGTCACCCCGAGCCGATCGGGGGCGTCGAGGCGCGCGAGCACGGTCGCGAGCTCCTCGAACGTCGCGCAGAGCGTCGTCCCCTGGCCGGCCGCGTTCTCGAGCAGCCAGCGGACCCGCCCCTCGGGCCGCGCGGCGAGCGCGAGCCGGAGGCTCTCCGTGAGGGTCCGGAGGCCCTGGTCGACGCCGGCCCCCAGGTGCGCGCCCGGATGGAAGATCAACCCGTCGGCCCCGAGCAGCTCGGCGCGCCCGACCTCGTCGCGGAACGCGTCCCGCGAGCGCGCGAGCGCGTCGGGCTTCGGGCTCCCCAGGTTCGCGAGGTAGCCGTGGTGGACGGCGGTCGCACGGACCTTCTCCTCGCGCACGGCGGTGCGGAAGGCCTCCGCCGCCGCCGGGGCGATCGGGGGCCCGCTCCACATCTGGGGGCTCTTCGCGAAGATCTGGAGCGCGTCCCCGCCGATCGTGCGCAGCTCGTGCACCGCCTCGGGAAGACCCTTCGCGATCCCGAGGTGCGCGCCGAGGATCATCGGCCCACCGACCCGTGGGGCCCGATTAGTCTGTCGGGGCGCTGCCCGCGCGGCGCTCGAACGCTTCGGAGCGGAAGGGAGGCTGACAGCTTTCCGCGTCTCCCGTAGGCTCGCGCACTTCAGTACTGCGCGGAACGCCAGCGGGCTTAACTGCCGGGTTCGGAATGGGACCGGGTGTTTCCCCGCCGCTTTGGCCGTCAGCCAGCGGGCGCGACCGGACCCGGATATTTAACCTTGCGTCGGTCGGTCCGCGCGGACCGACGCGAGGGGCCTCGCCCGCAAGGCTTCATCCCGTCCGGAGCGTCCGCCCCGCCCATCCGCCCGTGAGGTACGGTTCCTTGGAGCGCGACGACTCCCCCCGGATCCCCGAGTACCGGCTCACGCTCGACGTGGACTTCGCCGGGCTCTCGTGGACCGGAGCGGTCGGCTTCGACCCGCCCGAGGGCACCCGCTCCCTGACGCTCGACGCCGACGGCCTCGAGATCCGCGCGGTGCGGATCGGCCCCGCGCCGGTGCCGTTCCGGGTCGAGGCGGCCGACCGCCGGCTGGTCCTCCCGGAGCTCGTCCCCGGCCCCGTGACGATCGAGTTCTCGGGACGGGTCGCGACGACGCAGCTGGTCGGGTTCTACCGATCCCGCCAGGGATCGGGCTACCAGCTGACGACCCAGGGCGAACCCAACGGCACCCACCGGATCTTTCCGTGCCTCGACCGGCCCGACCGCAAGAGCCGCATCGTGCTCACGGTCCGCACCGACCCGGACCTTCAGGTCGTCGCGAACATGCTCGAGGAGTCGGCCGGCGAGGTCGACGGGCGGCGCGTGTGGCGGTTCCCGCCGACGCCGCGCATGGCGCCGTACCTGTTCTTCCTGTCGGTCGGACGCTTCGACCGGGTCGAGGACGCGTCGGGCCCGGTCAAGTTCCGCGTGTTCGCCCCCCCGGGGCAGGGACCCTCGGGTCGGTTCGCGCTCGAGTCCGCCCGGCGGATCCTGCGCGCCTACGAGGAGTACTACGGCCTCCCCTACCCGCTCCCCAAGCTCGACCTCGTCGCGGTCGCCGAGACGTCGTTCGGCGCGATGGAGAACTGGGGCGCGATCGCGTTCCGCGAGGACCGGCTCCTGGTCGGCGAGCGGTCGACCTCCTTCGAGCGCCGCGACGTCTTCGAGACGATCTCGCACGAAATCGCCCACATGTGGTTCGGCAACCTCGTGACGCTGAGCGACTGGAACGAGATCTGGCTGAACGAGAGCCTCGCGTCGTTCCTCGAGACGAAGATCTCGGACCGGGTCGACCCGTCGCTGGGGAGCCGCACGGACTTCTTCCTGCGGATCGCCGGCACGTTCGCGGCGTTCGAGGGGGATTCCCTCGACGCGACCCACCCGGTCCGAGCGCCGGTCTCGAGCCCCGCGGAGGTCAGTCAGATCTTCGACGAGATCAGCTACGGCAAGGGCTCGAGCGTGCTCGCGATGCTCGAGGCCTACCTCGGCGAGGAGCCGTTCCGGCGGGGGCTCGCGGAGTACCTCGGCCGGTTCCAGTACGCGAACGCGACGACCGCCGACCTGTGGGAGTCGCTCGGACGGGTCGTCGGGCAGCGCGTGGGGCCGCTGATCGACCCGTGGCTCGACCGTCCCGGGGTCCCGTCGATCACGGCGCGCGTCCGGGAGGATGGGATCGAGCTCGCCCAGCGACGCTTCTCCTACCACGGGACCGCGGACTCGCGGCCGTGGCCGATCCCGATGCTGATCGATGTCGACGGCCGGCGCGAGCGGATCCGGTTCGACTCGCCGAGCCGCACCCTCGCGATCCCGCCCGGGGCGACCGTGCACCTCAACCCGGGGGCGGTCGGATTCTACCGGGTGCACTACGACCGGACGCTCGAGGAGCGTTTGCTCGCGGCCCTGCCGAACCGGCCGCCCGAGGACCGGTGGACCTACCTCGCCGACCTCTGGGCGTACCTGCTCGCCGGCGAGGTCGACTGGGCGACGTTCGCCCGCGCGGTGCGGACCCTCGGCCTCACGTCCGACCGGCTCGTCGCGGAGCTGCTCGGCCGGACGCTGGGACCGCTCGCGATCTTCTTCCCCGAGTCCGCGCCGGTCCAGGACCTGGCCCGGTGGTTCTTCAGCGCGCAGTTCGCCCGGCTCGGCACGCAGCGTCGGCCCGGCGACTCCACGTCGGACGGGGTCCTGCGGGAGCGGATCTCGTTCGGGTGGGTCCGGATCGATCCCGGCTTCGCCCGCGAGCTCTCCGAGCTGTTCGTCGCGTGGGACCGGGTCGAGCCCGACGTCCGGCCGGCGGTCGCGGTCGCGCGCGCGCGCACCGAGGGGGCGAGCGGGTTCCGGGAGCTCCGGCGCGCGATCCGCCCCGACCAGCCCGAGGGGGAGCGGCTGCCGCTCGAGGTCGCGCTCGGGTGGACGACCGACCCCGAGCGGGTGCGGGAGACGCTCGACCGGGCGAGCTCGGGCGCGGTGAACCGCGGGATCGTGCCGGAGGTGATCCGCAACGTCGCCGCGAACCCCGCCGGCCGCTCGGTCCTCTGGCCGTGGCTGACCCACCAGCTCCCGCGGCTCGACGAGTTGTTCCACGACTCGGGGCTCCTCTCGCGCACCCTCGAGATCACGATCCCGGTCCTCGGTCTCGGTCGGGGCGACGAGGTGCGCGGCTACTTCGCCCGCCACGAGTACCCCGAGGCGGCCCGGGGGATCGACAAGGGACTCGAGCGGCTCTCGGTCCTCGAGCGGGTCGGGCCGGCGTTCGCGTCGCTCCGCGACTAGCCCCGCCCGCGGGGGCGGGGCCCGGCCGCTGGCTCGTCCTGCGACCAGATGTACCACGTGCCCCGGGCCTGGCTGAAGCGCCGACCGTCCGAGCCGTAGAGGTTCCCCTCGGCGAACGCGATGTGCCGGCCGCGGCGGAGCACCTCCCCGCGGGCGGTGAGGGTCTCGCCCTCCCGCGCGGCGCGCAGGAACTCGACGTAGAGCGAGGTCGTCGCGGTCGTCTCGGTCTCGTTGAGCACGGAGACGACCGCCGCCCCCATCGACGTGTCGAGGATCGTCGCGTAGACCCCTCCGTGCACGACCCCGTTGATGTTGAGGTGGCGGCGCTCGACCCGACCGGTGACCGTCACGAACCCGGCCCCGCTGCGCCGGGGATCGATCCGGAACCCGACCTCGTGGTGGAACCCGCGCCGGGCGGCGGCGAGCAGGTCCGGGACCGGGCGGGTCGGGCGCGGGTCCGGGGGAGCGGCACGACGGCGCACGGACCGCCGAACCGGGACGGCGCGGATAAGTACTGCGCGGGGCCGTGGCCCCGCGTCCGATGCCGTCCCCGACGCGCCGCGGGGTGACCTACGAGGCGCCTCCGAACATCGCGCTCGTGAAGTACTGGGGGATGCGCGATCCGGCGCGCGCGGTGCCGTACAACTCGTCGCTCTCCGTCACGCTCGACCGGCTGCGCTCGCGGACCTCGGTCCGGTTCGACCCGGACCTCTCCGAGGACGAGGTCGAGCTGAACGGCGCGCCCGCGGCGCCCGGGCCGCGCGCGGGCGTCGTGCGCTTCTTGGACCGCGTGCGCGCGCTCGCCGGCACGTCGGAGCGCGCGCGGGTCCGCTC
>JASHQY010000171.1 GCA_030038885.1 Thermoplasmata archaeon
TCACCGGTCTCACCGCGAGGCCCTTTTTCGAGATTCCGCGGTTCGAAGAGGTCTAAATAGCGGTCAAGAATCGCCACTTTGGATATGACGGCGCGTCGTTGGGCCTATCTCGGAGCCGCGTTCGTGGCCGTGACGCTCGTGGCCTCGTCCCTGGGGCTGCTCACGGGTCTCGCCATCGCCCCGGCAGGTACGGGCTCGACGGTGGCCGCCGCAGGATCGCCGGCGACGTCCGGGACCGCGGCGACCGCCCTCCACGCCCCGAGCGGTGCCTCGAGCACGTCGGACTCCGGCGGTTCGACCGCCGCGGACCTCGCGGGCAGCCCCGTGTATGGGATCGCCCAGGCCGAGAGCGCGATCGCCCAGCACGAGCTCAATCGATCGGGGGTGCTCTTCCCGCGGGCCCCAGCCCAGGGTCAGGTCCCCACGCCCGGAGGAGAAGTCGTGGGGCCAGCCTACACGGGCGTCCCGGCTCCGATGGGCCTCGCGGACGTCGGGCAAGGCACGACCGGTTCGTACACCTACACGACCGACGGCTTCAACGGCACGATCCACGTGAACTCGTTCGACGACTACAATCCGGGGCTGGCGCCCTACGCTTCCGCTCCCGACTGGATGACGTTCCAGCTCAACACCGTGACGGACAACACGTCGTACCCGGGGCATACGAACGGCGACTTCTGGATCCAGAACGTCGCGCACTACAACGGGACGAGCCTCCAGCTCGAGGACAACATCTGGAACTTCTCCAGCACCGCGACGTGCGTCGAGGCCGGGACGATCCTCAGCGGTTCCGGGCAGCTTTCGGGCTGCATCTACTACGTGTACGGCCCCACCTACACGGTCACGGCCCCGTTCACGCTCGCTCTCTACAGCAACATCACTCTCGTCTCGGGGCTGGGCGGCTTGGTCCCCGAAGTGACGTTCTCCTACGCGATCCACGACAGCGGCGGGACGCTCCACGGGACGTACGATACCGTGACCTTCAACGGCCTCGGCTCCGACGCGGCGCCTCCCCAGTTCGAGGTCAACGGGAACACCCTCACGCCGACCGGCTACACGATGTGGGATGCCGAGCTCATCCTGGGCGGGAACGGCGGTGGCACGAACGCCGTCCTGCAGTCGATCAACGCGACGGCCCAGCTCGAGTATCTGAACCGCACCTCCCAGTACGTCAGCATCCCGTCGGCGTACGACTACGGCGCCGACACGGGCGAGACCTCCTACGGAGTCGCGGCGACCTACAGCGGGACGACCGAGAACCTGACCACCGGGCCCTCGCTGCTCAACGGACTCTGGAACACGAAGAACGGGGCGTGGGGGAACGCCGGGACCACGACGACCTGGACCGTCCACGTCACGGGCTTGCCGGACTACGCGTTCGCCTTCCTCCAGAACCACACGACCTACACCGAGGGCCTTCCGTCCCTCTCGTACTGGCCGGCCTCGGTCACCGGGGTGCTGACCACGACGGTCCCCGCGCTCACCGGCACGAACTCCTATTCGCTGGTCGTCTACGCGAACGGGTACACCACCGGGATCTTCTCGATCACCGGCAGCGTCACGCTCACGGAGACGCTCACCGCGAACACGGCCGTCTTCGACACGCCGGTCTACCTCAGCACGACTGCCCAGGCGAGCGCGTTCGGCGAGTCCGGGGTCGCGGGGGTGCAGGCGAAGGGCGGCAACCTCTGGATCAACGACACCGAGTCGACGATCGCGGCGCCGTTCCGCCTCATGAACGATTACGCGGTCCCGACGTTCTTCCTGTTCGCGGAGCTCGACCTCAGCACGAACGTGAACCTCACCGCGTTCGTCCAGAGCCCGACGACGTTCAACTACACGACGTCGGGGAGCAGCACGGAGACGTTCCTGCCGGGATGGACCCAGGGATACTACTTCAACTACGGGTCGGGACGGTTCTCGGTCGCCGATACGTCGGTCCTCGGGAACTCCTCGCGCTACTACTCGAGCAACGGAGCGGACATCCCGGTCGTGGCGGTCGAGTTCTGGTGGACGTTCCATTCGAACGTCTCGAACATCGTGACGTCGCAGGACATCTACGGTGTGGACTTCTACTTCGGCTCGGGCTCGAGCGCGTTCAACGTCTCGGCATCGAGCGGAGCCTACGGCCTCATCGACCACGGGGCACCCGACGTGCGCGGGGTCGACCTCCACGCCGCGGGCGCGGACCAGGGCGGCGAGGAGAGCATCGCGGCGGACGTGGAGACGGTCACCGGGTCCACGTTCGACGGGATCTCGGCGGGCGCGGGCGCGACCGCCCTCGTCGTCACCGGCTCGTCCACCGACGTCTTCTCGAACCTGAACGTGGTGCACGGCGATCCGGGGTCGGTCACGACCAGCACGTCGCTCTCGTTCGAGGGGGTCTCGGTCAACGGCACGACGGACGCGTTCCTCATCGATGGGTGCACGCGCTGCTCGGCCACGGACGTCTCGTCCGTCAACGGAACGGGGATCGAATTCGAGGCCTCCACCTTCACGAGCGTCAGCGGCGTGACCGCATCGAACGGCGGTGTGGGCCTCCTCTCCGACGGCTCAACGGTGCTCAACGTCACCAACGTCGCCGCGACGAGCGGCTCGGTCGGAGCGTACGTGGAAGGAACCCACACGGTCCGCGCGACCGACCTGAGCGCGTCCGACCAGTCGGTCGGATTCGCGGCTGAGGGGAGCCTCGGCCTCACTCTCACCGACCTGTCGGTGACCTCGGGTTCGCTCGGCCTCTGGTCGGTCGACAACGACTGGACGAACCTCACGACCTACAACGCGACCGAGTCCGCGCCGACGGCGGGCTACTTCTCCTCCCCCCTCGGGCTGGCCCCGACGGCCGCGGTGTTCGGCGACGGGGACCAGAACACCACGCTCACCTCGGGGATCGCGACCGAATTCGCGTACGGCGTCGTCTCGAACGACTCGAACCATCTCACGGTCTCGAACCTCGCCGAGATCGGGGGCACGTACGGCATCGCGCTCACCGGCACGGAGAGCACGACGATCCTCGACGCCCTGCTCTACGGCAACCAGATCGGCCTCTGGGCGAACGGGACCACGGGGCTCACGGTCGAGGTCAGCACGATCGAGGCGTCGACGAGCTACGGTCTCTGGGTCGACAACGGGGCCTCTACGGTCGTCGGTGCGTCGAACTTCGTCGGCAACAACGGCGCCTCGACCGACGGCACCTACTCCGCGGCCCATCTCCAGGCCGGCGTCTCGGGCACGACCGCGATCCAGTTCAACTACGGAGGGATCGACAACTTCTGGTCCGACTGGAACTCGAGCGTCGGGCCGTACACGATCGCGCCCGGGATCTCGGACCCGGCGCCCCTTGCCGCGTTCTACGAGCACTGGCTCGCCTTCCCCGAGACCGGCCTGCCGACCGGTACCGTGTGGGGGATCACGCTGGACGGCCGGTCCTACGTGTCGGGCCTCCCGGTCGTGATCATCCCGTCCTACACGCTCGGGGACCCCGAGCTCGCGTTCT
This sequence comes from Thermoplasmata archaeon, assembly GCA_030038885.1. Lineage (GTDB taxonomy): Archaea > Thermoplasmatota > Thermoplasmata > Lutacidiplasmatales > UBA184 > Lutacidiplasma. The sequence continues at coordinate 3,497 of JASHQY010000171.1, forward strand.
CGGTCGTCGCGCCGAGCATGTTCCACGCGACGCCCGCGTCCGGCGCGGTCGATTACACCGGCGCGAACGTGACCGTCCCGATCTCGTTCGTCCAGTTCAGCTACTTGGTCACGTTCGCTGAGAGCGGCCTCGCGAGCAAGGCGTCCTGGAGCGTGACGCTCGCCGGGACGACGCGCTCCAACACGACGTCCACGATCAGCTTCACCGAGACGGCCGGAACCTACAGCTTCTCGGTGAGCGCGACGGGCTACACGGTCTCGCCGTCGAGCGGGTCGGTGGTCGTCACGACCAGCGACCAGACGATCAACGTGACGTTCACGCCGGTGCCGACCTACCGGGTGACGTTCACCGAGACCGGTCTGGCGGCGGGCACGAACTGGTCGGTCACGCTGAACGGCACGGCCCAGAACTCGACGACGACCTCGATCGTGTTCTCCGAGCCCAACGGGGCGTACGGCTACGCCGTGGGCACGGTCACGAACTACACGGCCGCGCCGGCGTCCGGCTCGGTGACGGTCGCGAGCGCGGCCCAGTCGGTCGCGGTCACCTTCACCGCGATCCCCGCGCCGACGTACTCGCTCGTCTTCACGGAGACCGGGTTGCCCTCGGGCACGAACTGGAACGTGACGGTCAGCGGCCAGACGCTCTCGTCCACGACCGCGACGATCACCTTCTCGCTGCCGGCGGGCAGCTACACGTACGGCGTCGCGTCGAGCGCGTCGGACTACACCGCGACCCCGTCGAGCGGCACCGTGATCGTCACGTCCAGCGGGGCGTCGGTCTCGATCTCGTTCCAGTCGACCTCGCCGCCGCCCCCGGCCCACAACAGCACGAGCCACCTCCTGCTCGGTCTCTCGACCGTCGACTGGGCGATCATCGGGATCGTCATCGCGGTGATCGTCGCCGGGCTCGTCGCCCTGTTCCTCGTCCGCCGACGCGGCGGGTCGAGCTCGAAGGGTCCGCCCCAGACCGAATCGTGAGCCTCACCCGGCGGATCGTGCGAGGGCGCCCGCGGGAGCCGTAGGTCCCACGCGGCGTCGGTACGAAGGCGTACCGATCCGCGCGCTCCTCGTCGATCGGTCCCTGGGCCGCCGCTCCGTGGGAGGAGAGGGTGGAAGCCCGAGGGGCCCGAACGTGGAACCCGACGATCGCTCGAGAGACGACCTGGGCGGTCCATTCCTCGTCCTGGTTCCGAGCGCGAGGGTCGGGGGAGAGGATTCGTGCCTCGGGCAGAGGGGTCTCCACCTCGTGTCCGGTTCGGACCGCGGGAGCGCGTCGGGCGCTCTCACTTGAAAGCGTCAAACGAGACTTCGTATTCCGGTCGAGCCTAGGCTAGGCTTCAAGAGCCCTGCGGGTCTCCAGCGCGCGCCATGCGGGCATGGAGCATTCGAACGCTGCTGAGCATCGTCGTCGTGGCCGGATTCGTTTTCGGGACGCTCGGAGCCGCTTCGGCTCAGACGGTCGCCCCACCGGGAGGCTCGGGAGGGAGCGCGGCGGCTTCGATCGCGCCCGCGTCCTCGACG
>JASHQY010000172.1 GCA_030038885.1 Thermoplasmata archaeon
TGCTGGACCATCGCCTGCTCGGAGCGCTCGAGGAGCGGTCGGCCCGTACGCCGTTCGGCTTCTTCGCCGACGACCCCCTCGGTCGGGGGCGGCTCGACGGGAGTGAGTTCGGGCGCTCGCTGGCGGACCGCGCGCCCGGTGAGCCGCCGCGGACCGTCGCCGAGCTCCAACGAGAGTTCGACCCGGTCCTCCGGCTCGCGTTCCTCACGGGGGGGTCCCGTAGGACCCTCGCCCAAGCATCGCTGCGCTTCGCGCTCCACCGGCCGTGGGTGTGCTCGGCGATCGTTCCGCTGCCCCCGCCCGAGCGGCTTGCGGAGCTCGAGCGGTGGGCGGTGGTCCCCGAGCTCTCGGACGAGGAGATCGCGCGGATCGCGGCACTGCCCGACCGAGCGTAGGACCGTCAAATACCCCAGCGGGATGGCCCGTCCTGTGATCGAATCCGGGGCCGTCGCCCCGACGTTCGTCGGAACGACCGCGGACGGAACTCCGCTCGACCTCGCCGCGTACCGGGGGCATCCGCTCGTGCTGTACTTCTACCCGAAGGCGAACACCGCGGGCTGCACGTCGGAAGCCCGGGGATTCGCCGAGCATTACCCGGATCTGCAACGGGCCGGCTACGCGGTGATCGGGGTCAGCGTCGACTCCGTCGAGTCCCAGAAAAGCTTCTCCGAGAAGTGCCATCTCCCGTTCCCGCTGGTCGCGGACCAGGATCGGTCGATCGCGAAGCAGTACGGGGTGCTCGGGCTCCTGGGCATGGCGAAGCGCGTGACGTTCTTCGTCGGACCGGACGGTCGGGTCGACGAGGTGGTGCAGGGGATGCTGCCCGGCCGGCATGTCGCCCGGGCCCTCGAGCGGGCGCGGCAGGCCGGGCCCCCACCTCCGCCGCCGGCCTAGTCGAGATCGAAGTAGATCTTGACGGTCGCGTGGTACTCGGCGACCTTCTGATCGGTGATCTTTCCCTCGAGCTCGGTCACCCGGAACCAGCGAAGGTTCCGCACGGTCTTCGCCGCGACATCCACCGCGTTCTTGGCGGCGTGCGCGAACCCTTCCGTCGACGTTCCCACGACCTCGGTCACTTTCTGCACCACGGGGGCACCTCGGCCCGGCAGGGCGGCTGGGGTTTAAGCCTCATCCGACCGCGGGCTCGTGGGAATGGCCACCCACGCCAGCGAGGCGAGGAGCGGGCGGGGGTGCGGCCGATCAGGGAGCGAGCGCGTCGATCGTGATGTACAGCGTCACGTTATCGCCCGGACTGTTCGGCGCCAGCAGCGTAAGATCGAAGCTTCCGCTGTCGTCCTCCAGGTCCACGGGTGCCACGACCCGGGGGAGCCCGGGGCTGGACGCGACGAGGCTGAACGGCGGACTCGCGCTCATCGAGTAGATCGTGTGGTTCGTGGTGTCGTAGTTGTAGAGCAGCAAGGGCAGCGTGAACCGGGCTCCCGGCGTCAGGGAGAACGGGTACCCGTTCGCGACGCCCTCGTAGGTGAAGTTCGGCCCGAACCACGGCAACCCACTCGAGTTCTCGCCCTGAAGGATCGAGAACTCGGCCTGGTAGATCCTCAGGTCCGGCGGGGGAGCCTTCCCCGGCAGGGAAAGGGTCCCGACGGCGATCAGCGCGAGCAGGACCACGAGGATCACGGTGGCGACCGCGACGAGGATGACCCACAACGAGCGGCGCCGAATCCTCATTTCCCTCCGCCCTCCTGCGTCCGGATCACGTCAGGGGCCCGGCGCTCGAACGCTCGAAGCTGGGCGGGCTCCCCACGTTCCTCCGTCGCCGTCGAGTTCATGCGACCGGCGGGGCGAGCGTGTAGACGGGGATCGTGACAAGGGTGGTCGCGGGCGTCCCGGTGTAGGAGAGGATGATCGTGCACGCCGTCTGGCTGGTGAAGCACCAGGGCGGCGCGCCGTGGTAGTCGTCCGGGTCAAAACAGGGGCTCGTCAGGCCGTACCGGCCGCAATCGGTGTAGTCGAGAGGGTAGCCTCCGTTGTGGATGTACAGGATGAACGTGTCCCCCACCGTGAGCGATGTCTGGCCGGGGGCGATCGGCACGAACATGCCCAAGCGGTTGTAGTAGACGCTGTTCGACCCGCCGCCGAAGCCCGCCGCGTCGAACGTGGCGCAGTACCCGATCGTCGGAGCGTTGGCCGCCGGCTCGCTGGTGTCGCCCGGGAACCACGTCATCGCCGCCAGCGAACCCTGCACGAGGTAGGTGATGTCGCTACCGGTCGCCGTCTGATTGTCGCATTCGAACGTGAACTCGATGTCGCTCAGGAGCAGGTTCGTCGGCGACGTCGCCGAGATGATGATCTGGGTGGTGTTCAGGAGCGAGTACTCCCCGGTCTCCTCGTCGGTCGGATCCCCCCAGACCGGGTTGCTCCCACCGGACTTGATGATGAAGTTCACGTAGGGCGCCGTCGGGGCCGGATTGAAGTGGAACGTGAACAGGATCGAAAAGATCACGATCGTGATCGCGAGCAGCAGGATCTGCGCAATGATGTTCGCGACGCCGCGCGACCGTCGGCGACGCCACCCCCGGCGGCTCATCCACGTATTCATCCGCATTGGGCATTATGAATCTTGCGGTGCGTACCCTCGGAAATTCTCTCGGGGAGCCGCTGGCCGCGACCCTGCCGTCGACCGGGCGTCCCCCGGAACGAGGCGCCACGGTCGATCCCGGTTCATATTACCCTAAAAATTAGGGTACACCATATATGTGGTCAGTTCCTCCGGTTCCCTGATGGAGACCCTGCAGCAGCTGACCCGACGCCAGGTGGATGCCCTCCGCGCGATCGCCGTCCGCGAGTCCCCGGAACGGGGCGTCTCGCTCAAGCTCACGGCCGAGGCCCTGAAGGTCCGACCTCCGTCGGCGCTGGGGTACCTGACTCCGCTGGAGGACATGGGACTGATCGTGCGGCACCGGGGCAAGTCGCGACTGACCTCGCAGGGCCGCACGACGCTCGAGGAGTACCAGCGCCACCACCGCGTGGCGGAGAGCC
>JASHQY010000173.1 GCA_030038885.1 Thermoplasmata archaeon
TCGGTCAGCCAGATCATCGTCGCGTCGCGGATCGCCTGCTCGGTCGTGTCGTCGAGCGCGCCGGGTGCGACCTGGCCCTGGACCCAGTCGACCATCGCGTCGAACGTCTTCTCCGCGTTCTCCTCGAGCATCACGAGGACCGCGAGCCGGATCGCGCTGCGGCGGAGCTGCTGGATGCCGGTGTCGGAGAGCCGGTAGTCGGCCGTGAGGCCGAGCAGGGCCTCCGCGTTGTCCGCGAGGTCGGAGAGCGGCAGGACGAACAGCGGTCCGGGCGCGTCGGTCCCGCTGACGAACCAGAGCGAGAACTCGCGGCCGTTCGTCAGGAGGACCAGCGGGACCTTCGCGGCCTTCGCCTGCTCCGCGATCTTGCCGAGGTCGGTGACGTTCGCGGTCCGCTCGCGGACGTCGAGGAAGAGCCGCGGCTGGCTCTCGGCGTTGAACAGCGCGTAGTCGACGTGGCCGTCGCCGCCGGGGACCGGGAAGTCGAGGAAGACCTGCTTCTTGTCGTCCGGGTTCCAGCCGAGCGCACCGAGGAACGGGTTCACGATCCAGTGGCGGATCTGGGGTTCGGTGACGTCCTCGACGTCGCGCAGCACCTCGCCCGCCACCTGACCGAAATCCCCCAACCGCCGGCTCAGATCGATCGCTTCCATGGGTGGTGAACGAAGGCACCGTCCAACCTTAAATATGCTGTCCGCGCGCCCGGGCCCTCGAGGAGAGGCGCGCGGCCTCGCGATCGAGGAACGCCTCGGCCGGAGCGAGCGGAGGGTCGAGCCCCTCGTACGGCGGGAGCCCCAGCCGGTCGGAGAGCAGCCACTCGACCTCGTACGCGTACAGGAGGCTCGAGCCCAGGGACTCAAGGAGCCGCGCGAGGCGCACGGAGCCCCGGGGCGAGAACCGGACGTAGCGCGGGCGCCGGCCGAGCGCCGCGAACATCCGGTCGGTCAGGTCCCGGTACCTCCAGCGTCGCGGGCCACCGATGCTGATCGTGTGCCGTGCGTCCCCCGCCGCCTCCCGTCGGACGACCCGCGCGAGGTCCCGCGCCGCGAGCGGGCTCACGTGGTACTCGCCGTTCCCGAACATCGGGAACCGGTGGTAGCGCGCGATCGTCCGCAGCATCACGGTCAGGAGCTTGTCGTTCGGCCCGAAGAGCATCGTCGGCCGCACGATCGCGTACGACAGCGCGCTGTCGGTGAGCGTCCGGTCGATCCGACGCTTCTCGAGGAGGTACGGCAGGCGCGCTTCGAGCGATGCGGGGGCGTCTGGCACGCTGATCTGGATCCATCGGCGGATCCCGCGCGCCTCCGACGAGCGGATCAGTCGGCCCAGTCCGTCGGCGAGCGGCCGGAAGACCCGCTCGGGCCCGGTCCGGTACCAGGCGACGTTCAGGACGACGTCTACCCCCTCGAGCAGCGGAGCCCAGTCGCGCACGGTCGCTACGTCCGCGCGGACCGTCTCGATGCCCGGGAGCGCCTCGTTCGGCGTGGTGTGGCGGTGCACCGAGCGGATCGCCCAATCAGGCGCGAACTCCTCGACGATCGATCGGCCGACGAGCCCGCCTCCCCCACCGACCAGCAAGAGTCGGGGACGGGGTGAGGGGGTCGTCATGCGGTCGACGGCCGCGGTCCGACGGGGAGCGGGGCGCCCGCCGCACCGAGCGCGCCGGGATTCGCCCCGCCGAACCGGACGTTCCACGCGGCCACGAACGCGGGCCGCACCTGCGCCACCGGAACGCGGCGGCCGAGCTCCACCGAGACCGACGTCATGAGCGCGCCGCTGAGGCCGCACGGGTGGAACTGCGCGAACGGTCCGAGGTCGACGTCGACGTTGACCGCGAAGCCATGGAGCGTCACCCAGTGGTCGACCGCGATCCCGATCGACGCGATCTTGCGCTCGCCGTCGACCCACACGCCGTGCCGGCCGGAGACGTGGCCCGCGACGATCCCGTGCGCGGCGAGGCCGTCGACGACCAGGTCCTCGACCTCGTGGACGAAGCGCCGCACGTCCCGGCCGCGGGCGTCGAGGTCGACGATCGGGTAGCCGACGAGCTGGCCCGGACCGTGGTACGTGGCCCGCCCGCCCCGCTCGACCGCCACGACCGTGAGCCCGCTGCGGGCCGCCGCACCGTCGTCGCCCTCGACCCCGACCGTGACCACCGGCGGATGCTCGACGAGGATCAGCGTGTCGCCGATCGCCCCGAGCCGACGCTGCCGGACGAGCTCCCGCATCTCGGTGAGGGCGTCCCCGTAGTCCCGCAGCCCCCACTCAATGAGCGCCGGCATCGGTCCTCCGTCGGGCGACGTGCATCGGCTCCCCGAGCCAGAGCAGCGCGGCTTCCCCGAGCGCCTCGGAGAACGTCGGGTGCGGGTGGATCGTCAGCGCGAGGTCCCGCACGGTCGATCCCATCTCGATCGCGTGCGCGGCCTCGGCGATGAACTCGCCGGCCCGCTCCCCGGCCGCATGGACCCCGAGGAGCGCGCCGGTCGGATCGTCCCCGACGATCTTCAGCCAGCCCGGGGTCGCGTGGCTCGCGTGCGCCCGTCCGAGCGCGGCGTAGGGGAACCGGGCCTCGCGGGGCGTGAACCCCTTCGCCTCCGCGTCGGCCCGGGAGTACCCGACCGTCGCGAGCTCGGGGGTCGTGAAGACGACGCCGGGCATCGCCCGGAAGTCGAAGCGCGTCGGAAGGCCGGCGATCGCCTCGGCCGCGACGATCCCCTCGCGGTAGGCCTTGTGGGCGAGCATCGGAGGGCGGGCGACGTCCCCGACCGCGTGGATGTGCGGCTGGTTCGTCCGCAACCGATCGTCGACCGGGATGAACCCCGTCTTCGAATCGAACGCGACGCCGGCGTCCTCGAGGCCGATCTCCCGGCTCGCGGGCTTCTTCCCGACCGTCACGAAGAGCCGCTCGGCCGCGAGCTCGGCGCGGCCCCCCGGACCGTCGACCGACATCGAAACGCCCTCCGGGGTCCGCGACAGGCCGGTCGCCTTCGTTCCGACCAGCACGTGGATCCCCAGACGGTCGAGCGCGATCCCGAGCTCCCGCGCGAGGTCCGGCTCCATCCCGGGGAGGATCTGGGGCATCAGCTCGACGATCGTGACCGTGACGCCGACGCGCGCGAGGAACTCGCCGAGTTCGCACCCGCTCACTCCCCCGCCGAGGATCAGCATCGACTTCGGCAGGCTCTCCATCTCGAGCAGGTCCCACGCCTGGACGACCTGGCGGCCGTCGGTCTCGAAGCCCGGGATCGTCGCGGGGACCGCGCCGGTCGCGATCACCGCGCTCTGGAAGTCGACCCGCTCGTGGCCCCCGTCCGGCGCGGCGAGGTCGGCGGAATGGGGCCCGGTGAACCGGGCCTCGCCGGTGAGGACCGTCGCGCCCGCGCTCTTCAGGAGCGTGGCGACCCCCTGGCGCTCCTTCGCGACGACCTCTCGCTTCCACGCCATGAGCGTCGGGAGGTCGAAGCGTGCCTCCGGGGCGGAGACCCCGATCTCCGGACCCTCCGTGCGGAGCGCGTGGTAGAGGAGCGACGCGTGGATCAGAGCCTTCGACGGGATGCACCCCCGATTGAGGCACTCGCCGCCGAGCTCCCGCGACTCGACGAGCAGGGCCTTTTTCCCCAGCTGGCCCAGCCGGATCGCCGCCATGTAACCGCCCGGGCCCCCGCCGATCACGAGCACCTCGGTCGTGCGCGCGTACGTTCCCGCCATGGCCGATCCTCCCTACTCCGCCGCGGACGGGCCTCGGGAGCCGGAGGAGGCATAGACGTCTTCGGTCAGGGACTCGGGCGCGGGCGCCGGGGCGGCCTCCGCGGCGGCGACCGCCGTGCGGACCGTCTCCTCCGCTTCCTGGGCGATCGCGGCGATGCGGGCGGCGTCGAGCAGACCGTGCGCACGCATCCACTCCTCGAGCCGCCCCACCGGGTCGCGGGAGGCGGCCCGCGCGGCCCAGTCGGCGGGCTGGTAGCGGGTCGGGTCGTCCGAGCTCGAGTGCGCGGTCATCCGGTACGTGACGAACTCGATCATCGAAGGACCTGCTCCGCGGCGTGCCTCGCGGAGCGCCCGGGCGAGCTCGGCGTGGACCGCGAAGAAGTCGGTCCCGTCCACCCGGCGGCCGGGAACTCCGTACGCCGCGGCCTTCCGGGCCAGCGTCGCCGCGGCGGTCTGGCGCGAGGTCGGCAGCGAGATCGCCCACTGGTTGTTCGCGCAGCAGAACACGACCGGCAGCTGCCCGACGCCGGCGAAATTGAGCCCGGCGTGGAAGTCGTTCGAGCTGGTCGCCCCGTCCCCGAAGAAGGCGACCGACACCCCGGGGTCGTGCCGCTGCGCGAGCGCATAGGCGAGCCCGACCGCCTGGGAGATCTGCGTGCCGATCACGGACGACATCGACACGTAGTGGACGTCCCGCGCCGACGGGTGGCACGGCATGTTCCGGCCCCGGCCCGGATCCCAATCGTCGGCGAAGAGGTGGTGGGCGTAGGTCGCGAGGGGGTGGCCCCGGACCAGGGCGATCAGCTGCTCGCGCAGTCCCGGGAAGATCCAGTCGTCCGGCGTCGTGACGAGCCCGGCGGCGACGTTCACCGCTTCCTGGCCGGTCGCGGCCCCGTAGAACCCGACCCGGCCCTGCCGCTGGAGCGCCTGCATCCGCGCGTCGAGCGCCCGGCCGAGGCGCATCCAGCGGTACGCCGACTCGGTCGTCGCCCTCCACGCGGGGCCCAGGAGGGCCTCCACCGTGGCCTCGGGGTAGTCGAGCGGGACGCGGGCCGGGTCCGCGCTCATCGCAGGT
>JASHQY010000174.1 GCA_030038885.1 Thermoplasmata archaeon
CGCTCGCGTCGGCTCTGAGCCGACCCCGGCGCGAATGGTACGGCGTCACGTCCGTGCCGACGTAACTCTCGAGTCGTAAATCTCCCTACACTGAACGCCAAATGGGTGCGTTCCGTCTTGCACCCTCGCTCCGGGAACCGGCCACCTGCAGAAACTACGAATACCAGAGGATTCCTTTCCTTCGGCAGAGCGAGAACCGTCCGACGATGGGACTCTCCCCGACCCGAAATTGGAGACGTTTCGCCTCCGGGTTCCTATCGCTAGGAGCCTCGCTGATCGCGACCGAGATAATCTACCGGGTGGTGGCTTGCGGCTCGCTTGAAGCCTTGGCAGACGTTTGCTCGCAGTCGACCCTGGACTACGCTGTTCGCGCCGGGGTCCTGGTCGGGGGAACGATCTTCGCTGGCCTTGGACTCGGGCTGCTAATCGGGATGCCGAGCGAGTCGGGGACGGCGAGCCCGGTGGACGTCCCGGCCGTCGGAGGCGTCCGAGAGAACGGCCGCTCGCCACACGGACGCATGCGCTGGCGATTCGTCATCGCTTCGGTGGGTTGCGCCGTTCTGGTCGCCGGCTGCTTACTCCTCGTGCCCATTCCGCAGCAGTTTCGACTCAGCGACGCGGCCCTCTACGATCCTCAACTCACCTGTTCCGGGATCGCGGCCACCTCCGGGAGTTCCGTGAACTTCCAGTGGGCCACGCCTTCGTTTACGTACTTCGCGGTCGTAAGTTGCTCTGCCAACGAAGTGGTGTACTACGGCAACGGGACGAGCGGCGCGGGCTCATTTGTTTCAGTAGGCGGAATCTACTCCTTCGGAAGCTTATGCCCCGGCTCTACGCATTGCGTACTAGCCACCGTGTGGGGGAAATACACCGCGCCGGTCGCGCCTGTCTGACGATCGACTCGAGAACTCTGCGGGGGCGACCGGGGCCCCGGTGCCTCCAAGATGCGCGGCCGACCGTTCGACAGGTGCATTTCTGGTTGCGTCCAGCGCCCCCAGGCGTCGAACCTTAGGCGCTGCCTACGTCAGCCCCACCTCGTGCCCAACGATCTTGGCTGGGCCGGGTCGCCTGGCCGAGTGTCTCTGCCGATTGACCAACGCCCGATCGGTCCGAACTAAAGGACTGATTCGTGCGATGCGCGACCTCTAGGGCGCCGGTTTCGCAGCGAGCGGGGGGGTAGTGGCCACCCTGTCCCTTCTGGCCGTCGCTACCTTTTTGTGTTATACTTCGATGCCGCCGGCGCCTCTCCGGGTGGGGCGTCCTTAGGGGACACGTAGGAGCGTTCGTGAGGCCTCGAAGGTATCGCGCCAAGATCGAGATCCTTCGGGATGTGCTGGCCGCCGCGAAGCGGGAGGAGAAGAAGACCCGCATCATGGGAATGGCGAACCTGAACACCACCTCGATCGATCGCTATCTCGCCTACTGTGTCGAGCATAGCCTCCTGCTTCCTCAGAACGGCGGATTTCAGCTTACGGCGCGAGCCGAGCAAACGCTCGAGGCGATCAACCTGGTCCTGAGCAAGGGATCGCAGCTGAACGAGGCGATGGGAGAGCTCGTGCGTCTTGCGGGGGAGACGCCCTGGGGTCGCGGGGGAGGGCCCATCCTGCCACCCACGTCGCTCCCGCTCGAGATTGATGCCGCTCACCCCGGTTGGCTGACTGCGGCTCCCGGCGACTCCCCAGCGTCCGATGAGACCAGTGCCCGCCGCCGCAGGTGAGGGAATGGACCCCGTCCGAGCCGGGCCGCGCGTCGTCGACCGGCTTCGTCCCTACCTGCTCGTCGCGGTCGCGGTTGCCGTCCTACAAGTGTACTTCGGAGTCCTACCGTACTTGGGAATCCTTGGCGACTGGGTCGCGTACTTCGTCGTACCCCTGTCCCTCCTGGGATTGCTCTGGCTCTGGATTCGGGCCGAACGCGGAAATCCTTCGAACTTCGGTTGGGTGATCTATGATCGACCCTGGCGCACCCTCGGTCTCGTCGCGCTCGCGACCGGGGCGTACCTTGCGGTCGTCCTCGAAGCCGGTGCGTTCGTCGGGCTGACGCCCCTGGCCCTTCCGACCCCGCTCACCAGCGCACTGCTGATCCTCGCGGCGCCGCTGCTGGCGCTCTCTCAGGTGGGCATCTTCCAAGGCTATTTCCTGCGACGCTTGGCCGATCGCGGCGGATTCCTGCGAGCCGTCGGAACCGCGTCGCTGGCGTTCGCGATCTCGAGCACGAACTTTCCCTTGCTCTTTCGACTCTCGGTCCCACAGGCGGGTCAGTACATCTTCCTCGATTCCGGCACTGCCTTCGCTCTCAGCGTGGTGCTCGGCGTCTTCGTCTACAAGTCCCGCTGGAGCCTCTTCGGGCCGGCGGCGCTAGAGTCGGTGCTGCTCCTGATCCCTGCTCTGTTCCCCCTCGCGCTCGCGACCACCGACTGGGAATTCTCGTTCCTCGTAGAGGTGTTCGCGTACTCGGCCATCCTCGTTCTGGTCGTTACCTTGGTCCGTGAGCCCAGCTACCTCGCGCATCGGTACCTGGGGGAGGAGTTTGGCCCCCAGCGCTATCGGTTCCTTCGTCGGACGCGCGATCGGAGTTCGGCCCGACGGATGGTTCTGGCAGCGTTGGTCGTGGTGGGGCTGAGCTGCGCCGGCGCGGTCGCCCTTCAAGCCTGGAGCGGAACGCACACCCCCCTGCTCGCGATCGCCACGGGCAGCATGACCCCGACCCTCGTGCGCGGGGACCTGGTCGTGATCCAGCATGTTTCGTCCGCCCAGATCGCGGTCGGCGACATCATCGCGTATTCGGGTTCGTGCCTCCCCGCGCCCACGGTCCATCGGGTCATCTCCATCACCTCCGGGCCGAGCGGACCGGTCTACACCACTAAGGGCGACGCGAACCCGTCTCCAGATCCGTGCCCGGTGCCGTACTCGGAGGTGGACGGTCGGGTCGTTGCCGTGATCCCGGCAGCCGGCTATCTCCTCCTCGAACCCGCGTTCACGGTCGGCGCCGTGGCCGTGGCGATCCTGATTCCGCCGGTGCTCCGTCGGAACGAACCCCGCCCCCGAGGTATGCCCCAATGGTAATCGGCGCGAGGGGGATGGTGGCCCTCCCATGAGCTGGCTCGAGTTTTGGAGTTCGCCGAGAGGGAACGGCTCTCGGAGTCCGAGCATCGAGGAGATCGTCAAGCCGTACCGTGAGGTGATCGTCGGAACCACGACTCCGCCCGCCGCGACGCGGATCGAGGTCCGATCATGGGAGGACCTGATCCGGGTCTCGGACACGCTCGGGAAGCCGATCCTACGATTCGCGCTCCCAGGTGCCCTCCCGGGGCACACGTTCTACGTTCGCGACGGGTCCACCAACTACGTCTTTGAGTTCGGATCCGCTCCGGGTGGGAGAACCGCTCCGGAGCCGGGCCGCCCGGAGGGTCCTGGTACCTCGACCCTAGGTCCCGACCGAGCTTCCCCCGTTCCAATCACGTTCTCGGATGTGGAGCTGGCCACGGACGGGCGCCGGCCCCCCCCGGTGACGATGGACGAGGCCCAGGTCCAACGGATCCGCGCGCGAGAACTCCTGACTCGCGTGTCCGCGCTGCCGTCGTCGCACCCTGCGATCAACACCGCCCTTGCGACCCTGAGCCAGGCGATCGTGTCCCTGCGCGCGGGCCGCCTGGCCGAGGCGGAGCGGCGGTTGGACGCGGTCGACCGGCTGATCGCACCGTAAGCGCGCACGGCGTAGTATCGGTGCTTCGAGGGCGTGCGCAGTGGCCCTAGCTGGTGCCGCCCCACTTGCTCGGGCTGGCCCGGAGGACTTCACCGAAAGCTACGTACGAGTACGGCCGCTGGTACGTAGAATTCTCGACTTGCTCAGGACGAACGGGGCCCCACCTTCGCCCTGCGTTTACATACCGAGCCGATGACACCCTGAGGCCTGGGAGGCCAGCGGAGGAGAAAGATGGTGAGCAGGACGCTGTTGGGAGTGATTGCGATGGTCGCGGTGGTTGCGGTGGGGGGTATCGGTTTCGCGGCGTACACCTCGTCGGCGACCCTGTATGGTTCCGCGACCTCGGGAGATCTGTCCTTGGGCTTCGCCTATGCCGGCGGAAGCAGCGGAACGTACGCACAGTGCTCGGTCACCTACCTCTCGGGAGCCGTTGCAAGCTTCTCGGCGACCGACCTCTCCCCCGGCGACTCGTGCAGCGTGACGCTAGGAGTGATCAACAACGGGACGCTCCCCGCGACGTCGGAGTCGAGCGCGTTCACCTACACCTCGGGCAATCTCTGCAACTCGGGGGGGCAAATCAACTGCCTCCAGGTCACGGACAACCTGAACGTCAACCCCCTGAACACCGAGTACAACACCGGTGGGGCGGGCAGCTATGGGATCGGAGCCGACGGAGGACTCTTCCCCGGTAACTACATCGTGACGGTGACCGAGCCCGCGGGAACGACCCAGGGCGTGGCGTTGGGCTTCTACATCACCTTCACGGGCTCGGTGGGGACCTAAACCAATCGGGAACGGAGTCGGGTGAGGTGGCCCCGGGCTCGAGCCCGGGGCCACCATTTTGGCGATCCGAGAAGAATCAGGTCCCCAGGTGCTTTTCTCAGGCGGTCGATGGCGGGGACCGCCGCGATGGCGGCATTCGCCTTGGCCCTTATTTTCCTGATAGCGGGCGGCTTCGGGTACGCGTGCTCGTCGGGCACATGGGAGGGTGCCGGAGGCTCACGGTCGCCGTCGGTCTCGCTCTCTTGGACAAGTCCGGATTCCACCACCCCCAGTGTGGATGTGGTTGCCTGCTTCTCGTCCTTCACGTCCCAAGTCCTCTCCTTCCGCGTCACCAACTTGGCGCCCTCGACGTCCTGCGCCCTATCGGCGACGATCAAGAATTCGGGGAGCCTGCCGGCGGCGCTGTATGCCGAAATCAGTCTCTCCCACCCGGCCAACTGCCTCCTGTTCGCCTACTCCGATAATGTCGCAAAGCTCTCGAAAGCCCCCGTGGTGGACCCGGGCCATCCCTTCAGCTACCACGCGGTCTTCTCCCTGGCCGCGAGTGCCGGGAACGCCTGCGAGGA
>JASHQY010000175.1 GCA_030038885.1 Thermoplasmata archaeon
GCAGATGGGTCGTGCCGTACCACATCAGCGTCACCCGCTGCGCCGCGGCCGGCCACGCCGCGCCGGTCACCCACGGCGTGTTGTTGCAGCCCACGTAGATCGGGGAGCCCCCGTTGCTCGCGGTGCCGGGGTTGCCGAGCTCGTACCAGGGCTCCGGGGGTGGGAGCCGGGGGAGGACGAGGTAGACGCCGACCCCGGAGAGGACGACCGCGCCGGCGACCGCCGCCGCGAGCCATCGGCGCCGGGAGAGGGTGCCGGTCATCCCGACTCGAGACCCGGCGCTCCCCGCGCAGTTCCCGGTCCGTCGGACGTCGCGGGGAAGAGGAACATCGAGTCGAAGCCGGAATGGGGTCGGGGTAAAGGACGTTCCCCCGCGGCCGGAACCTCGCACCGCGGGCGGCGGGCGGATGCCTTCCGCCGCCGGAGACTCCTCGGCGTGCCCTCCTCGACGCCACCTACGACCGCGGGGCGACGCCCGCCCCCGGGGGGCCGTCGAGCAGGGGGCGAGGCAATGCTCTTGGTGGCGAACACCTCCCGGCCACCGGCGGAGTTGCGGTGTCGGCCGGCGGGGAGGACCGCTTCGATCGTCGGCTGCGCTCGGCCGACCCGGCGTTCGCCGTCGTGGTGGGGAGGATGCCCCTCCAGGACCGATTCCCGCTTCCGAAGGACTGGTTGCGCTGTGAGGTGCTGGAGCGGCACTTGGTGCTTCAATGCGCCCGTGTGGTGCCGAGCACTCGGGTGCTCGAGGTCGGGTCGGGAGCTCACGCCCTTGCGACGATCCCCCTGGCCCACGCCGTGGGGACGAACGGACGGTTGCTGGCCCTCGAGCGAGAGCGGTGGGGCCAGTTCGGCACCCTCGTCCGCGCGAGCGGGCTTGCCGAGAGGGTGCATCCGCTGCGCGGCGACGCCCGCCAGTTGCCACTCCGGACGGATTCGGTCGATCTCGCGGTGTGCGTCCACGGTATCCGATCGCTCGGGAGCGAGGAGCACATGATCGAGGTGTTCCACGAGATGCTGCGAGCCTCTCCTCGAATCTTCCTTTCGGAGTCGCTACCGATCGCCCGCAGCGACGCCCAGCGCGCGCACCTGGCGATGTACGACCTGCGGGAGGAGGTATTTCTGGAGACCCACGGGCGAAGGGACGACCTCCACTACCTTCCGCTCGACCGGCTCGTCGCGCTCGCGGAGCGCGCCGGAGGGTCCGTGCACGGGTCCGGCTCGCTGGACGTCGATCTCCCCCACGCGCTCGCATACTTTCCGCGTTCGTTGGTCGAAGCGATTCCTCCGGGCGGTCGGCGGGAGGACCTGCTTCGACGCTGGGCCGAAGCGGAGGCGATGCGGGAACGATACGGGACGGACCACCCTCCGGTGGGTTGGATCGAGGCCACGCGGTCGTAGGACGGCTGCCGGACGAAGGGGGGCCGTCCCCGTAGGCCGCCCACGCCGCGCCCTCCACCGGTGAGACAGTGGACTGGTCGGGATTTGAACCCGAGGCCTCCGGTTTGCAAAACCGGCGATCTTCCGGACTGATCTACCAGCCCATCTGCTCGGGAAGGTGGGCTCGTCCATCTTAGCCTTTGGCACGCGCCGCGCACCGTCGGGAACGGGGCTCGCACGCTCGCCGTGAGGAAAGGACTTCTACCCCGCCCGGGTCGATGGAGCGTGCGGCTGAGCGCCTTCACGGTCGTCGACTCGCCGACGGGAGGGGCGGACGGCGTCGCGGACCGCTACGCCGACGTGCTGCGCCTGGCCGAGGCGGCCGAGGAGGGAGGGCTCTCGACCCTGTGGATCGCCGAGCACCACTTCCAGCCGGGAGGGCTCTGCCCCTCGCCCCCGGTCCTGCTCGCGGCCTGCGGGCAGCGGACCCGGCGCGTCCGGCTGGGCGTGCTGGTCAGCGTGCTCCCGTTCCATCGCCCGATCGAGCTGGCCGAGCAGTACGCGATGGTCGACCGGCTGACCCACGGGCGGCTCAACCTGGGCGTCGGCAGCGGCTACATCCCGATCGAGTTCGAGGGCTTCGGGGTCGACCCGGCGACGAAGCGTGAGCGGTTCGACCGTGCGCTCGAGACGCTGCTCGCGGCCCTCGACGGGCGCGAGGTGCGGGCGGACGAGCCCGGCGCCCGGCCCGTGCGGCTCAACGTCCTCCCCCTCCAGCGGCCGCACCCTCCGCTCTGGATCGCGGTCCAGCGGCGCGAGGCGATCCCGTACGTCGCGCGGCGGGCGTGCTCGCTCGCCCTCATTCCGTACGCGACCCTCGCGAACCTCGCGGAGCTGGCGGACGAGATCCGCGAGTTCCGGGCGCACCTTCCCCCGGGCGCGTCCGCCGAGGTGGCCGTCGCGCTCCACCTCTACGCGGGACCACGGCCGGACGCCGCCCGCGCGGCGTTCCAGCGATATCTCGACTCCCGCCTCGCGACCCAGTCCGCGTTCTACCAGGAGAAGGTCCGGCGCGATCCCCGGCACGCGAGCGGCTCGGCGATCGAGCAGAGCGATTTCGCCCTGTTCGGGGCCCCCGCGGAGGTCGCGCGGCGCCTCGGGGCGTTCGCGGCGATCGGCGTGGACGAGATCCTCGGGATCTTCGACTTCGGGGGCCTCGCCACCGAGGAGGTCACCGCGTCCGTGCGGGGGCTCGGGGCCGCGATGGTCGGGGTCGGTCCCGGGTCCGTCTCGATCCCGCGGGTCGACCCGTAGCGATCGGTCGAGGGCGCGCAGCGCGGGCCCGGCCTACTGCGACCCCGACGGTGGGGTCGGGAGGGGCGGGGGCGCCTCGGCCGCCGGCGCGGGGCTCTCGGCGGGTGGCGTGGCGGCGGGCTCCTTCCATTCCGTGGCCGGCGGGTTCGAGGGCGCGGGCGCCGGTGGGGCGATCGTCTCCCCGGACGCGTTGTAGCGCGGCGCCGGCCCCGGCGGGGTGCGTCCCCGCCGGATCAGCAGGACCAGGAGGAGGCCGACGACGAGGATCACGATCAGGAGGATCAGCCAGCCGACCGTGAGCCCGCTGCCCGCGCCGAGCTCGAGGCTCAGGATCGACGGGTGCGCGTTGACGGTGAGGCCCGAGATCCCGTAGCACTCCGCGCCGTCGCAGTTCGGTCCGTAGGCGTTGCTCGCGTAGACGTACATCGTGAGATCGACGAACCCCGACGGAGTGTTCGACGGGAGCGTGATCGACACGGTGCCCGACGAGCTCGTCGTCTGCCAGTACGGGGCGACCAGCGACGTGCCCAGGTAGAGGTAGACCGAGTACGTTCCCGCGATCGGCGCGCCGCCGAGCGGGCTCAGCGACCAGGAGACGTGGATCGTCTGGCCGGGCTGGTAGCTGCCGTCCGAGTAGCTCGACGGGGTCGAGATGCCGACCAGGACCTCGAAACCGGTGGCGAGCTCGACCGTGACCGAGTTCGTGGAGTAGATTCCCACGGTCGGCGACTGGGCCCAGGCGTGGACCACGTAGACGCTCGCCGGGTTGCTCGTCGGCACCGTGAAGGAGATCACGCCGGAGCTGGGCGCGCTGCCCACCGCGACGACCCCGGAGGCGATCGTCGCTCCGGACGGGTACGCGTACCAGGTCGCGGAGATGTTGTAGTAGACGGTCGTGCCGGGCAGCGCGCTGGGAGCGATCTGCGTCGGGAACGACAGGGTCTCTCCGCCGGTGTAGTAGAGCGAGCTCGGCGCGTTCAGCAACAGGGTCGGCTGTTCGGCATAGCCGAGCGCGTAGCCCGCGAACGAGACGGTCGCGTTGGAGGCGACGACCCCCACGTAGAACTCGCCGACGTATCCCGACGGCAGCGTGACCTCGACCGTGCCGCTCGTGCCGGCGGTCGTGATCGGTCCCGCGCCGGCGAAACCGTTCGCGGTGTCGAGGAGCCACTCGCTCGCGCGGAGCGCTCCCGCGTTGGTCGCGTTGGACGAGCCGAGCGTCCAGTTCGCGAAGACCGTCGCGCCCGCGAGGTAGTCGACCGCGTTCAGGACCACGCCGACCGCCCCCGCCGAGGCCGGGGGAAGGACCTGGAACGAGTAGTTCTCGTAGGCTCCCGGATAGCCGGGCGAGGTCGCGGCCGGATCGATCGCCGAGACGTTGACCGTGTTGCCGAACGGATAGGCGTAGTACGCGCTGAACGTCGGGGAGGTCGGAATGAACGAGAAGGCGACCGCTCCGTTGGAGGTCGACGTCAGGACGGTCGGCGGGCTGCCGCCCGGCGTCACGTTCTGAGCGCCGTTCCAGAACCCGATCGTCACGCGAAGACCGCCGATCGGGTAGGTGGTGTGGCCCGGCACGTGGGCCCCGAGCCAGAGGCAGACGAACACCGGGGAGCCGCTCGTGAACGAGTCGTAGGCCGGAGCGCCGGGCCCCGTGCATCCGCTCTGGGGGCTCAGCGACTCCGCGAGCAGGAGCGGGGTTCCGACCGCGTACTCGACCTCGGCGGTTTCGTTCTCCGCGATCCCGCCGTCACTGTAGACGACCGCCCACAGCTCGACGAAGAGTTCGGTGTCCGGGGTCGCATTGTCCGGGACCTGGAAGGTCCACGACCCCGCCCCCACCGGCGTGAGGCTCTGGAGCCCCGGAGAGAAGAGGTTCTGCTCGGTGACGTTCGTGAACGTACCGGTGGCCGTCAGGTTCGTGAGGTGGTTGTAGATCGACCCGTTGCCGAAGGCGGTGGCGATCCAGGTCAGGCCGATCGTCTGCCCCGGCAGGGTCACCGAGCCCGCGTCCGGGCTGCCCGCGAGTGCGAGGGAGAAGGTCTCGACCGTCAGGTTGACGCTCGTGAAGCCGCCGAGCGGGGCCGAGGCGGTGATGTTCCACCCGCCCCCGATCGCGAGCGTCGCCGGGAACGAGTAGGAAAGGTGGTTCTCGGCCGTCAGGTTCTCGTGGGTGGTCTGGTTGATCTGGACGGTCGCGGAGAATACGGGGTTGACGAGTCCGTCGCGGGTCGCGTTCGGGTCGTTGATCGTGAGGTTCACGGTCCGGTCGGCCGCGGCATCGGCGACATCGAAGTAGAGCGTGCTGCCGCCGGGATAGGCGCCGTTGCCGAAGGTGAGGCAGCTCCCGGTACAGAAGAAGGTCGTGGCCGCCCCTTCGCCGTTGTAGGTCTCGAGAGCGATCGACGAGGCGTCCGGGGACGTCGCCAGGGCACCCGCCGCGGTCGCGAGGCCCGTCGAGGGGACCGCGGCCCCGGGGTCCGAGGGCGACGCGTGCGACGCCGAGACGGCGCCGTACCCTCCGAGGACGGATGCGATCAGCACGGCGGCCAACGCCCAAACGACGACGATGCGGGCCATCGTATGAAAGCGCGCGACTCTGGTATATGAATCCGCCGAGGGCGGCGAAGCCTCGCCGGGAGGAGTTCCGAACGGACTTTATGCCGTCCGGACTACGGGGAATCGCCATGACCGAGATCCTGCCCGGAGTGCATCTGGTGGACGGCGTCGACCCGAGCCCGGACTTCTCGACCCACGTGTACCTGGTGAAGGACCGGGGGTCGACCTGGACCCTGATCGACACCGGCCTTCCCGGCGCCCACGCGGCGATCGAGCGCTACCTGGCCGAGCACCGGATCGAGCCGACCTCGATCAAGAAGATCCTATTGACGCACCTGCACCGCGACCACGTCGGCTCGCTGAAGCCGATCGCGAACCGGACCCACGCGAAGACCTACGCGCACTGGATCGAGGCCGCCTACATCGCCTGCGACCCGCCGTACGTGGGCCCGGGGTCGCCTCCGGCCGAGCCGTTCACGGTCGACGAGACGTTCAAGGACGGGGACTCGATCGACGCCGCGGGCGGGCTGATCGCCTACCACACGCCCGGCCACACTCCAGGGCACACCTCGTACTACCAGCCCGAACGCAAGCTCCTGTTCTCGGGCGACCTCTTCTTCGTGGACGGGGAGAAGGTTTCCCTGACGCCCGACGAGTTCACCCACCACCCCTCGACGGCGCTGATCTCGGCTCGTCGGATGAACCAGCTCTCGGTCGAGTCCCTGATGAGCTACCACGGCGGGCCGATCCTGAAGAACGGCGGCACGGCGATGCGCGCGTTCCGCGCGAGCCCCGCGGCCACCGGGGGCCGGCGGTAGCTCCCGTCGGCCCCGGCGGGGGCGGCGATGGGACTGGCCAGATTTGAACTGGCGTCTCGGAGTCCCGAACCCCGAAGGATGGACCAAGCTACCCCACAGTCCCAGCGCCGCGTCCGGCGACCCCGCGGCGATATTTGAGCGCGCGGTCGCCGACGGACGACGCGCGGTGGGGGACGCGTTCCACGACCCCTCGGGTGCGCTCTTCAACCCCTGCGGCCCTCGAGGAGAGCGAACCCATGGCCGAGGTGTCGGCGGCCCCGCCGCTCCCCGTATCCCCGCTCGCCTCGCTCTCGTGGAGCATCCCGGGCCTGCGCGAGGACCCGACGATGTGCGTCCGGTGCCGCTCGGCCCAGCTGCTCTGCGGCAAGCCGGTCTGCCCGATCCTCGTGAAGTACCACGCGTTCGAACGGACCCTTCCGCTCGTGGGTGGGGCGGAGCTCTCGGGGTCTTCGCCTCCCGGGGTGTTCGTCGGGCGGTACGGGTACCCCAAGGTCTCGTTCGGCCCGCTCCTGAGCCCCGAGCACGGCTCGACCGAGCTCCTCGACAGCCCGGAGGACTGGGTCGGCCGTTCGGTCGCCGAGGTCGTGTCGTTCCGGACCGGGCTCGTCCGCGGCACGGCCCCGATCCGCGTGACGGACGCCGAGCGGCCGATCCGCCTGCTCGAGGATCTCCAGCTCCTCGGGATCGCGGCGGAGTCCGCCGAGAGCGAGGCCCGCTTCCGCCGGCCGCCCCGGGGCCACCTCGCGCTCTCGGACTCGACGCCCCCGTTCGGGCCGTCGGCCCCGATCGAGCGGTTCCGACTCGACGTGCGCCGGGTGGACCCGAACCTCGACCGCCTCGCCTCGGACACCGCGGCCAGCGCCCGGATCGCGGTCGGGGAGCTCTACGAGCGGGGGGTCCGGGTGAGCCGCATCCAGCGGGCGTTCAGCGTGGGGACCCTCGGCCGACGGGGGCATCGCCGCCTCGTTCCGACCCGCTGGAGCATCACGGCGGTCGACGACCTCCTGTCGAAGCAGAACCTCGAGCGGGTCCGCGGGCTGCCCGAGCTCGCCGAGATCGAGGTCCACCGGCTGACCGCGTTGGACAACCGCTGGCTGATCGTCTTCCTTCCGGGGGCGTACCGGTACGAGTCGATCGAGGCGTGGTACCCGAACACCCTCTGGAACCCGAACCCCACGAACCTCGTGATCATGGGGGACCACGAGGGCCACGACGGGCGCACGACGTACGCGTCGATCGGCGGCTGCTACTACGCCGCCCGGCTCGCGACCAGCGAGGCCCTGCTCGCCCGCGGACGCCAGGCCGGGGTCCTCGTGCTCCGGGAGGTCCACCCGGGGGAGATCCTGCCGCTCGGGGTCTGGAACGTCCGGGAGTACGTGCGTGCCGCGCTCACCCGACCGGCCGAGCGCCTCGCGACCCTCGCGGACCTCGCGGCCACGATCGGCGCGACGTTCGCGATCCCGGTCGCCCGGTGGCTCGCGGCGAGCGCGGTGCTCCACGAGGCGCGGACGCAGCGCCGCCTCGACGAGTGGCTCGTACCCGACCCCGCGCGACCCGGCTCGGGGACTAACTGAACCGCTCGCCGCACTGGCCGCAGAAGGTGTCGGCCGGGCCCCTTGCCGCCCCGCACTTCGGGCAGGCCGTCGGGGTGCGCGGGGACCCGCACCCGCGGCAGAAGAGGTCGGCGGCGGTGGTCGGATGGCCACAGAGGGGGCAGCGCGACGCGCTCGCCGCGCTCTCGGCCGCGGCCTGGACGTCGACCCGAGGCATGTCCGGGGCCGCCCCGCGCGTGGCCGGGCTGGTCGCCACGGTCTCGACGTTCCCGCCGAGCCCCCGGCGTCCCTTGAGCGCGAGGCGCAGCGCGTCCGTGTACCGCCCCGCCTCGAACGCCGTTCGGGCCTCTCGCTGCAGCTCGATCCCGGCGCGGGTCTCGGGGTCGTCCGCCCGGCGGGCCGTCGCGGCGTCGACCTCCGAGTCGAGGAGCCGGAGCTGGAACTGAGCTTCCGCACGGCCGCGGGGCAGGTTCGGGGGCGTCGGCGCGGACAGGTCGGACGGGGAGCCCCGGCCGGCGGGAGCCGGCCCCGACGGGGCGGCGGCCGCCGCCGCGAGCGGTCCGGACCGCGACGGGAAGGGGTCGGCGGACCGGAGCGGGGCCGTTCCCCCGGCCCGCGCCTGCACGAGCGATTCGTGCGCGGATTGGGCGAGCTCGTACGCCCGGTCGAACTGGCGGAGGTCCATCGCCGACTGGGCCTGGGCGATCAGCTCGCGGGCGCGCGCGACATCCGTCCCCTGGCGCGCCACGATGTCGGCCTCCCGGCGGGCCATCCCGAGCCGGTTGAACGCCCGGTCCGAATCGAGACGCGGGGAGTGGCGCAGCTCGCTCAGGAGCTGGGCCTTGCGCTGCTTCAGCCGCCGCAGCGCGAGGAGGAGGACCGCGACGACCGCGACCCCGAGGACGACCGCGGCGAACACCAGGTAGTAGACCTGTTCGGTTGCCACACGTCCTCGTTCCGCGGGCTCCGTCGTCCGTCGGCGCGCGGGGACGGGACCACGACGTAACTGGAGGTTTCCAGTATTTAGCCCGACGGTCCGCGGCGTCCCGAGAGGCGTCGCCGCCGGGCCGGCCGCGCCGACCGCGGACGGTGCCCCGGTCTCAGAAGACGCTCAGCTTGCCGGTGAGGAGGCGCCGGGGGATCGTGTCGATCTGCTCCAGCCAGCCGTTCGCGACCCCCTCCGCCTTCGACTTCACGGCCGAGAGCTTGACGCCGTCCGCCGGAAGGATCTGCAGGCTCGCGACCTGGGGCTGGTCGACCGGCTTCCCGATCTGCGAGAGGATCTTGACGTGGACCTCCTTCACGTTCCCGCCGGTCTCCTTCACGATGTCGTTCGCGATCAGGGTGCCGAGGAGGTTGTAGATCTTCCCGACGTGGTTGACCGGGTTCTTGCCCGCGGTCGCCTCGAGGCTCATGGGGCGGCAGGGCGTGATCAGGCCGTTCGCCCGGTTGCCCCGGCCGACCGAGCCGTCGTCCCCGGACTCCATCGAGCAGCCCGTGACCGTGAGGTAGAAGCGCCCGAGCTCGGGATCGTCGGCGGTGTTCACGTCGACCGCGACCTCGCGGTGGGTCAGCTTCGCCGCCTGATCGCTGAGCTCCTTCGCGATCTGATCGCAGATCGCGCGGTATTCCTTCGGGTTCGCGATCTCGCGGTCGACGAGCGCCGCGGCGATCGTCAGCCGGATGCGGTCCCCCTGCCGGCACCCCATCACCTTGACGTCCTCGCCGAGGGCCGGGACCTTCTTCTTCAGCTTGAGGGTCAGGAACCGCTCGCTCTCGAGCACGAGCCGCTCGAGGTCGGAGAGCGGAGCGAAGCCCACGCCGAACGACGTGTCGTTCGAGAGGACCTCCTTCTGCTCGAAGACCCCGCGCAGGTCGACCGATCCCTGTCCGATGCGGCAGTCGAACTCGACCTGGCGGTCGATGTCGAGGTGGGAGCAGATCGACTGGACGTACTTGCGGGCCGCCTCGATCGACGTGTCGCGGATCGGGAGCTTCTCGCCGTTGACCTCGGAGGTCGCGCGCCCGACGAGCAGCATGTAGATCGGCTTCGTGACCTTGCCGCCGCCGAACGCGGGCTCGGACTGGCCCCCGACGACCTGGGTCTCGTCGGTGTTGTGGTGGAGGATGTGCCCGAACTCGTCGAGGTAGAGCCGGCTGAGCGCCCGGCTGACCGCCTCGGACACCCCGTCGGCGATCGAATCGGGATGACCGAGCCCCTTGCGCTCGACCATCTCGACGTCCTGGTCTTCGATATGGACGGTCCGCAGCGGCTCGACCTGGAAGTTCCGGGGCATCGAGGTCCCTCGGTCGGCGGAGCCGGGGGTGGGTTTAACGGTTGCGCGACGAACGCGTCGCGGGCGGTCGGACCCCCCCTCAGGAGTTGCGTCCCGCGCAGAGCGGTTTCCTCATGAGCGAGCCCGCGCGGACGTACCCCCGGCTCCGGTAGTACTCCCGGGTGCCCACCGCGCTGATGACGTATAACCCGCCGAAACCCTGCGCGGCGACCTCCGATTCCGCGGCCTCGAGCAGCGATCGACCGAATCCCCGGTGCTGGTAGTCGGTCGGCCCCCCCGCGGCGGCCCCGACCGCGACCTCGCTGCCGACGACCTTCAACTCCCGGATCACCGGTTCGGCGAGCCCCCTCTCGGTCGCGGCCGAGGGGAAGCGGAGCCGCAGGAACCCCGCGACCGTGTCGCTCGCGTCCTCCTCCCAGGAAAGGAAGACCTCCCGGCCGCCGCTCGCATCGTACTCGGTGCGGTGCCGCCGGAACGCGTCGGGCGGCGGGGCCGCCCGCCGTCCGGCCTCCCGGCACCGCAGGCAGCGGCAGTGGACGCCCTCGCTCTGAAGACGGGCGAGCGCGAGCTGCCGGACGTTGCTCGCGCGGACGCCGGCCGCGACGAGGCGGGAGGGGATGTCCCGCTGGATCCGCTGGATCCGGACCCACGGGGGCACCCGTCGCTTCATCTCGGCGAGGACGCGCACGGCGGTCGGGGTGTCGTACGGGGCGTAGCGGCCCGCCTTCCAGCCCTCGAAGAGCGGGGTCCCGGGAAGGACCAGCGTCGGGTAGATCTTGAGGAGGTCCGGGCGGAACTCGGGCTCGTCCCAGAGGCGCTGGAAGTCCGAGAGGTCGGTCGTCGGGTCCATCCCGGGCAGGCCGATCATGAGGTGGTAGCAGACCTTGAGCCCCCGGTCGCGGGCCTCCCGGGTCGCCCGCGCGACGTCGCCCGAGCTGTGGGCGCGGCCGACCGCGTCGAGCACCCGGTCGTGCAGGCACTCGACCCCGATCTCGACCCGAGTGACGCCCGCGTCGAGGAGGAACGGCAGCACCCGGGCATCGCACCAGTCCGGTCGGGTCTCGACCGTCAGTCCGACCATCCGGTGCGCCGCGGTCTCGTTCCGGGCGATCGCTTCCTCGAGGGTCGGGCTCGGCGCTCCGTTGAGGCCGTCGTAGATCCCGTGGAGGACCTCCTCCTGGTAGGTCCGGGGCCGCGCCGGGAAGGTCCCGCCCATCACGATGACCTCGACCTTGCTGGTCGGGTGGCCGATCGCGTCCAGCGTCGCGATCCGATGCCGGGTGATCTCGGCCGAGTCCCAGTGGAACTGCGCCCCCCGCAGCGCGGACGGCTCCTCGCCCGTGTAGCTCTGGGGGCTCGCGTTCTCGACGCCGCCCGGACAGTACGAGCAGCGGCCGTGGGGGCAGCGCGCCGGCGCGGTCATGACCGCGACGACCGCGACGCCCGAGAGCGTTCGGGAGGGCTTGCGCCGTACCCCGCCGTCGAAGCGGGCGCGCTCCTCCGCCGGCAGGCTGTCGATCCACTCGACGTTCGACGGGAGAGGTCCGTGGGGACCCGCCTTCGCTCGGGCGAGCTTCTCCCGATGGACCTCTTCGGGCGTGGGGGGGCGAGCGATCGCGGCCGCTAGCGGTGGATCCATGGGCGGCTCTCTCCGGTCACGAGGTACGGAGCGCGGTGGAGGTCGTCGATCGTCCGCGAGCCCGTGAGGAACATCGCGACCTTGAGCTCGTGGACCAGGAGCTCGAGCTCGGCGCGCGTCGCCTCGTAGCCGGTCGACGCCGCCCGCAGCACGCCGCCCGCCGTACCGGCGGCGGTCGCCCCCAGCGCGAGCGCCCGGGCCACGTCCAATCCCGAGCGGACCCCACCGCTCGCGACGACCGGGAGTCCGAGCGGCACGAGCTCGAGGACCGACACCGGCGAGGGGATCCCCCAGTCCCAGAACGTCTGGCCGACCCGCGCCTCGCGGGTCGCGCCCTGGTCGAGCGCCCGGTAGTGCTCGACCGCGGCGAACGAGGTCCCCCCCGTGCCGCTCACGTCGAACGCGCGGACGTGCCGGTCCCTGAGCTCCTCGGCGACCTCCCGGGAGATCCCGGCGCCGGTCTCCTTGACGAGGACCGGGAACTTCGCCGCGAGCTCGCCGATCTGGGCGAGGCATCCGCGCGCCCGGCGGTCGCCCTCCGGCTGGACCATCTCCTGGAGGAAGTTGAGGTGGATCGCGAGCGCGTCCGCGTGGATCAGCTCCATCGCCGCGCGGACCTCGTCCGCTCCGACGACCCGGTCGTTCGGTCCCTGGGGGATGATCTGCGGCGCCCCGATGTTCGCGAACTTCAGCGGGACCGCGTGGTGCGCGACGGTCGCGTAGCTCTCGGGGTACTGCCCCTTCAGGATCGCCGCGCGCTCGCTGCCGACCCCCATCGCGACGCCGACGTCGGTCGCCGCGCGCGCGAGGTTGTCGTTGATCTTGGCGGCGTCCGGGAACCCCCCGGTCATCCCCGTGATGACGATCGGGGCGGCCAGGCGGTGCCCGAGCAGCGAGACCGACGTGTCGATCTCCGCGAAGTCGAGCTCGGGGAGCGCCCGGTGGATCAGCTGCACATCGTCCCAGTAGCGGTAGCGTCCCTCGACATCCCGCCCGAGCACGACCTTGACGTGCTCGGCCTTGCGGTGGCTCAGATCGAGCCCCGAGGGGTCCCGGGGCTTACCCGGACCGCGCTCGCGCCCAGCTCCCGTAGACATTCTCCCCCCGTAGGGCGCGCGAGAGCTCGCCATCCGTGAGTCCGCTAATAAGACCTGCGTCCACGCCGGCGCGCGCGATCCGCCGCATCGCTTCCGCCTTGCCGCGGATGCCGCCCGTGACGTCCGCCCGGCCCGACACCGGCCCGAGCCGCTCGACGACCGCGTCGGTCACCTCGGCGATCGCGGTCCGCCGCCCCGGCCGCGTCGGCTCGAGGATGCCCGGGACGTCGCTGACGAACACGACCCGCTCGGCCTGCAGCGGCCCGATGAGCTGCTCCGCGATCGTGTCGGCGCTGAGGATCGACGTCCCCCACGCCGCGTCGGGGACGACGTCCCCGAACGACACCGGCGCGAATCCCCCGCGCAGCGCCGCGACGAAGGGAGCGGCGTCGAACCGGGACACCCGCCCCGCCCGGTTCTCGGCGTGCGTCGCGATCGGGATCGAGGCCGCGGAGATCCCCGCGTGGACGAGGGCGCGGAGCACGAGGAGGTGGAGCCGCCGGACCTCGGCGGCGACGATCGCCGCCCCGCGCGCGCGGTCGGCGGGACGCGCGGAGGCGTCCGGCGCGCGGGCGAGGCCGAACTTCCGGGCGCCCGGATGCCCGAACGATCCCGCCCCGTGCAGGATGACGACGTCGTGCTCGGGGACCGCCGCGATCTCGCGTGCGAGTCGGGCGATCACTTTCGGACGGGGCCGCTCGATCTCGCGCTTCCTGGTGATGACCGATCCTCCGAGCTTGACGATCGTGACCGGCCGTTCGCTCGGGGCCGGGGGAGTCATCCGCGTCGGTCCCGGGCGCTACGAGTGGTCCCAGCCGGCCCGCGGGTGGAGGAACATGAACACCGCGGCCAGGACGAGGAACGGTCCCTCGAAATAGCGCAGGTTGAACGTGTAGAGCCACCAGAAGATCATGAACTGCCCGCCGGCGAGCAGGAGGGACGCGGCGAGGACCCACAGCACCGAGATCGGGCTCACGTCGTGCGCCGCGTGCCCGCCGACCGCCGTCGCGTACTCGCTCATCGCCGGCAGAGGAGTCGACGCCCCTTCAAATGCGTTCGGTCGGAGCGCGCGCCGCCGTACCCGCGTGGTTCGGCGCGCGCCGTACCAAATTTCGTGACCGGGACCCGGTGTGGCCCAAATCACGACAGAAGGTTGATATGGCACGGCCTCCTCCGACCGCCGCCCGAGGCCCGGGTAGGCGTCGACGGTGCCACCTGCTACCGAAGAACGTTCGGCGGAGACGCCGGACCGGATGGACCCGCAGCGATCGAACCCTGGGGCGGTCACGCCCGTCAGTGACCACCCGCCGAGCGGGGGCGCAGCGCCCGTGCCGTCCTACGGCACCGCTGCGCCCCCGACCGGAACCTCGACCTCGGAGTTCCTCGACTCGTTCCTGCAGACCAAGAGCGAGCTGTTCCTCGAGAGCCGGGAGGTGCTCCGCGACTCGTACGTCCCCGCGCGCCTCCCGCACCGCGATGGCGAGCTGCGCCAGGTCGCCGAGGTCCTCGCGCCCGCGCTGCGCGGGGACGTTCCGTCGAACCTCCTGATCTACGGGAAGATCGGGACCGGGAAGACCGCGGTCGTCACGCAGGTCCGTCAGGACCTCCAGCGGCGTGCGGAGGCCGCCGGCAAGCTCTCGTTCGTCGCGGTGAACTGCGGGAACATCGACACCGCGTACAGCCTCCTGCAGAACATCGGCAACACGTTCGCGAAGGCCGATGCGGACCGGATCCCGACGGGCTGGTCGCTCGACCGGGTGCAGTCCGCGATGCGCCGGATGATGGACGCGAAGGGCGGCACGATCATCCTGATCCTCGACGAGATCGACCGCCTCGTCGCGCGCAGCGGGGACAACGTGCTCTACACGCTGAGCCAGCTCAACACCGAGCTCGAGACCGCGCGCCTCGTGCTCCTCGGGATCTCGAACGACCTCAAGTTCACGAACCACCTGGACGCCCGCGTCCGCAGCCGATTGAACGAGGAGAAGATCCTCTTCGACCCGTACAAGGCGCCGCAGCTCCAGGACATCCTCGAGGACCGCGCGCGGGTCGCGTTCCGCGAGGGCGTGGTCGACCCCGGCGTGATCGAGCTCTGCGCCGCCTACGCGCAGCTCGAGAGCGGGGACGCGCGGCGGGCGCTCGCGCTCCTGCGCCTCGCGGCCGAGATGGCGGAGCGCGACCGCGCGAAGCGGATCACGCGCGACCACGTCGTGAAGGCGAAGAACCGCCTCGAGAAGGACATCATCATCGAGTGCTGCCGCTCGCTCCCGCCGCACTGCAAGGTCCTCCTCTACGCGATCCTCCAGTCGTACGAGCGTCGGCGGACGGGCGTCCTGACCGGCGAGGTCTACGACAACTACAAGCGGCTGGCGGAGCGGCTCGGGCTGCCCCCCCTCCACGCCCGCTCGATCTCGAACTACGTGAGCGAGCTCGAGTCGCTGGGCCTGATCCGCGCGACGATCGTCTCGCGCGGCCGCGGCGGCCGCACCCGGGAGATCCTGGTCGACGTGCCGGTCTCGGAGACGATGCCGGCGCTCGAGGAGGACCCGCTCCTCGCACCGATCGGGCGCCCGAGGGGCCGGGGCCAGACGCTGCTGACGAACTTCGACAACCCCGGGCGCACGGGACCGACGTACTAGCGCGGCCCGGACGCCCGGCGGATCAGGCGGTCTCGCCTTCGGCCCGCATCGGCTCGGGGACGATCGACTCCGAGCGCGCGCGCCGTCGGGCCCGCTCCCGTCGCAGCTCGGCGAGGTCGCGCTCGAGCGCGCGGAGGTCGGCCGCGGCCCGGCGCACCCGCACGCGCGCGACGTACTCGGTCGCCGCGATCTCGCGGTCGAGCGCCTCGTCCGAGCCGCGGAACGAGCTCATTCCCCGGGGCCGTCCTCGATCTGGGCCTTCTGGAGCTTCGACGAGAAGTCGACGAACACGGTCTTGATCTCCGTGAACTCGTCGATCGCGACGCTGCCGGCCTCGCGCCCGCCGTTGCCGGTGTTCTTCACGCCCCCGAACGGGAGCTGGACCTCGGCGCCGATCGTCGGCGCGTTCACGTACGTGATCCCGGCTTCGAGATCCTCCATCGCGCGGAACGCGCGGTTCACGTCGCGCGTGTAGATCGACGACGAGAGGCCGTAGTCGACGTCGTTCGCGACCCGGACCGCCTCGTCGTAGTCGCCGACGCGGATCACCGACAGCACCGGACCGAAGATCTCCTCCTTCGAGATCCGGGTGCCGTGCGTCGTCTCGAAGATCGTCGGCGCGATGAAGAACCCCCGGTCGTACGCGCCGCCGGTCAGCTTCGAGCCGCCGTAGCGGAGCCGGGCCTCCTTCTTGCCGATCGCGATGTAGTCGAGGATCTTCTTCTCCTGGTCCGCCGAGGCGACCGGGCCCATGCCGGTCCGCGGGTCGAGCGGGTCGCCGACCGGGAAGCGGTCGAGGCGCTCGGTCAGCCGGCCGAGGAAGTCGTCGTAGACGTCCCGGTGCACGATCAGCCGGCTGGTCGCCGTGCACCGCTGGCCGGCGGTGCCGAACGCGCCGAACAGTACGCCGTCGAGCGCGAGGCCCAGGTCGGCGTCCTCCATGAGGATCACCGGGTTCTTGCCACCGAGCTCCAGGTGGACCATCTTGAGCGACTGCGCTCCCCGGACGTAGACCTCCCGACCGGTGTCGACCCCGCCGGTGAACGAGACCGTGCGGACCCGGGGATCCGAGACCAGGGCGTTCCCCACGACGCCCCCGGAACCGGTGACGAGGTTGAGGACCCCCGCCGGGAGCCCCGCCTCCTCGTAGATCCGGACGACCTCGACCGCGCATCGGGCGGTGTTCGACGCGGGCTTGAAGACGACCGTGTTGCCCGAGATCAGCGCGGCCGCAATCTTCCAGTTCGGGATCGCGGTCGGGAAGTTCCACGGGGTGATGCACGCAACGACGCCCTTCGGCTGGCGGACCGTGAGGCAGAACTTCGATCGGAGCTCGGACGGCACGGTCTCCCCCACGAGTCGCCGCCCCTCGCCGGCCATGTACTCGATGAAGTCGATCGCCTCCTGGACGTCGCCCAGCCCTTCCGAGATCACCTTGCCCATCTCGCGGGTGACGATCCGTCCGACCTCGGCCTTGCGCTCCTTCAGTCGGCGCGCGGCCTCGAGCAGGAGGTCGCCGCGCTTCGGTGCCGGCACCGCCTTCCAGGCGGGGAACGCCGTCGCGGCCGCGGCGACGGCGCGGCGGACGTCGTCCGGCGAGCCGGCGACGAACGAGCCGATCGGCTCCCGCGTCGCCGGATTGATCGTCTCGAACCGCTTCGCCGGAGAGGGCGAGCTCCACGTTCCGTCGATGAACAATCCAAACTCTTCGACCTTCGATGCCATCCCGCGCACGACCCGTGCGGGCGACGCGAGCGGGCGCTAAAAGGCTCTCCGGGGGCGGGAGTGGCGCGCTCGTGACCTTAATAGTCCGGGCCCCGGTCGGTGCCGCGATGGAGCACCGCCTCGAGGCCGAGCTGACGCTCAGCGGCCCGGTGCGCGACCCGACGACCGTCGGACCGCTCGTCTCCCGGATCGCGGCGGACGCGATCCAGCGCACGATCGGCGCCGGCGGCGACGGACGGCTCGCCGAGTGGTCGCTCGAGGGGGATCGGCTCCGGCTCGTCCTCGAGTCGCAGGGCCGTCGACCCCATCAGGCGCTGCTCGCGTTCGTCCGGCGGTTCGGGGAGGAGCTCGGCCGCGCCGAGAAGATCGGCGTGCGCTCGTTCCGGGCGTCCCGGTACCGGACCCAGTTCCCGCTCGACGCCGCGCCGGCGAAGCCCGTGACGCTCCCGATCCCGCACCGGCTGACGCATCGCGGGACGGAGGCGACGCTGGAGCTCACCGACCTCGGGGAGGCCGGCCTCCGGGACAACTGGATGGACCGCGCGGTCTCGCTCGTGAAGGAGAAGGTCCAGAAGCAGCGCTACGAGGGCAAGGAGCAGTTCTGGTCGCTGCTGACGTCGAGCCCCCGGCGCGAGATGCCGTTCGACCGCGACCCGACCGAGGAGATGCTGAAGCGCCACTGGGTCCGGCCCGGACCGACCAAGGGGAAGTGGTTCCTCGGTCCGACCGCGGCGCACCTCTTGCGCACGATGGAACGGATCGCGCGCGAGGAGGTCCTCGAACCCCTCGGGTTCCAGGAGGTCGTCCAGCCGCACCACGACTCGTTCGACACCCTGCTCAAGACCGGGCACCTCGCGGGCCTCCCCGGCGAGTTCTACTACGTCGCGGAACCGAAGACCCGCGACCCCGCCGCCTGGGAACGGTTCACGGACCTCGTGAAGATCACCGGCGAGGTGCCCCGCGAGGAGCTCGAGAAGATGGTCACCGGACCGACGGCGGTCTCGTGCTACGCGCAGTGCCCGACCGTCTACTGGTGGCTGTCGGGGCGGACGATCGCGACCGAGAGCCTGCCGCTGCTCGTCTACGACAAGTCCGCGGTCTCGAACCGCTACGAGAGCGGGGGCCGCCACGGACTCGAGCGCGTCGACGAGTTCCATCGGATCGAGCCGGTCTACGTCGGCGCGCCGGACGATCTGCGGGCGCTGCGCGAGCGCCTCCTCGAGCGGTACGCGCGGGTGTTCAACGACCTCCTCGAGCTCGAGTGGCGGACCGCGTGGGTGACCCCGTTCTACATGCAGCAGAGCGGGCAGGTCGGGGTCGAGGACGCGCACGCGCACGACAAGGGCACGATCGACTTCGAGGCGTACCTGCCGTACCGCGGGACCCGCGAGGCCTCCGAGTGGCTCGAGTTCCAGAACCTGTCGATCGTCGGCGACAAGTACACGACCGCGTTCGCGATCAAGACCCAGAAGGGCGAGCTCTGGTCGGGCTGCACCGGGATCGGGCTCGAGCGCTGGCTCACCGCGTTCCTCGCGCAGAAGGGGCTCGACCCCGAGGGCTGGCCCGCGGCCTTCCGCGAGTACGCGGGACCGCTGCCCCACGACGTGAAGTTCCTGTAGCCGCCCCGCGGCGGCGCCCATACCGCTAAGCGAGCGGTCCGGTTGCCCGGCCGAGGGGACCGTGGGCCGTCAGCGGGTGCTCGACGATTTCGGCACGGACGGGCCCGCGATCGAGCCCCCGACCCCGGTCGAGCGCGCGCGCCCCGAGGGGGTCCCGGGCGTCTGGCGCGTGCGCGACGGCTACGTCGAGCACCCGTTCGTCCGTCCCCGGGAGGTGCGGGCGCTGCCGTTCCAGATCGATCTCGCGCGGATCGGCCTCGAGGAGGATCTCCTCGTCGTCCTCCCGACCGGCCTCGGGAAGACCGTGATCGCGGCGCTCGAGGCCGCCGAGATCCTGCGGCGGGCGCCGGGGAAGGTGCTCGTGCTCGCGCCGACCCGTCCGCTCGTGCAGCAGCACGCCGAGGCGTTCCGCCGGTGGCTCGTGCCGATGCGCACGTCCCGGTTCACGGGGACCGTGCGTCGGCCCGTGCGCGAAGGCGGGTGGGAGACCGCCGACCTCGTGTTCGCGACCCCCCAGATCGTCGAGAACGACCTCGCGGCCGGTCGCTACCGCCTTACCGACGTCGGGCTCGTCGTCTTCGACGAGGCGCACCACGCGATCGGCAAGTACGCCTACGTCCCGATCGCGGAGCGGTACCGGACCGAACGGCCCCCGGGCGGGCGAGTGCTCGGCCTCACCGCCTCGCCCGGGGGGCGGGACGAGCGGATCGAGGAGGTCGTGCGGGTGCTGGGCGCCCAGCGGATCGAGGCCCGCAGCCGGGAGGACCCGGGCGTGGCGGAGTACGTGCAACCGACCGACGTCGACCTCGTGTGGGTCGACCTTCCACCCGAGACGATGCGGATCCGGGAGCTGCTCGCGACCGCGGCCCACACGACCGCCCACAAGCTCCAGAAGATGGGGTACCTCCGCACGAAGCCGATCCGCTCGCTCTCGGTGAAGGACCTCCTCGCGCTGCGCGCGGAGATCTTCGCGCGGCCGGGACCGATGGTCCGCCGGTTCGGCCCGCTCTACCACCAGCTCGTGCTCCTGCACCTCCACCACGCCCAGGAGCGCCTCGAGACGCAGGGGCTCGAACCGTTCCTGCAGTACCTCGACCGGGTCGCGGCGAAGCCGAAGCCGAGCCGGGGCGACCTCGGAGTGCTCAAACTCCCCGAGGTCGTCCAGGCGATCGCCGAGGCACGGGCCTACCTGCGATCGACGAAGGAGCCCTCGCACCCAAAGCTCGACGCGCTGGTCGAGCTCGTGCGCGGAACGCTCGAGCGCACGCAGGACCACCCGCCCCGCGTGCTCGTGTTCGCGCAGTACCGGGACACGATCCAGGGCATCCAGACGCTGCTCGAGCGCCAGGGGTGGACCACCGGACGGTTCGTCGGCCAGGCGACCCGCGACGCCGAGGATCCCGGGATGAGCCAGAAGGATCAGGCCCGCGTGCTCGAGGGGTTCCGGCAGGGACGCTTCCCGGTGCTGGTCGCGAGCAGCGTCGCGGAGGAGGGGCTCGACGTGCCCGATGTCGACCTCGTCGTGTTCTTCGAGTCGGTCCCGAGCGAGATCCGCGCGATCCAGCGCCGGGGACGGACCGGCCGCTCGTCGCTCGGACGGGTCGCGGTCCTCCTGACCCGGGCGACCCGGGACGTCCAGTACCAGGCCGCCGAAGTGCGTCGGGAGCGGTCGATGCGGCGGATCGTCCGACGGCTTTCCTCGGCGGCGCGGCGGCGCCCGACGGCGGCCACGGAGCCCCCGGTCGGCGCCCCGGACTAGGCGCGCGTCTCGGTCCGCCGGCCACCGTATAAGCGTTCTCGCCGGGCACGGGGGTACCGGTCCGTCGGCGAGTCTAAATAACCGCCTCCGGGTCCAACCGCGCAAGGTCGCGATGGGCCTCGTTTCCTCGCTCGCCGACAACCTTGGACTCGTGACCCTGACCGTCCTCGCCGTCGGGCTCACGATCTACCTGCTCTACGCCATGGTCCACCCCGAGCGCTTCTGAGGGGGTGGCGGCGCTGATCGACCTCCAGTCCCTCTGGGACGTGGTCCTGATCGTCGCGCTCGTGATTGCGATCGCCCCGTGGTTCGGGGCGTACCTGGGGCGCGTCTACCTCAATCGGCCCGTGTTCGGCGACGCGATCCTCGCCCCGCTCGAGCAGGCGGCCTACCGCCTGATCGGGACGAGCCCGCGGCGCGCGATGCGGCCGCGCGAGTACATGTTCGCGCTGCTCCTCGTCAACGGCGGGGTCTTCCTCTTCCTCTACGTCTATTTCTTCTTCCAGGCGGCGCTCCCGCTCGACGCGACGCACGTCCCGGGGATGTCGTGGGACCTCGCGCTCCAGTCCGCCGCGAGCTTCACGACGAACACCGACTTCACGCACTTCGTCAACGAGTCGCAGATCTCGATGGGCTCCGAGGTCCTCGCGTGGCAGCTCGCGATGTTCCTCTCGGCCGCGACCGGCCTCTCGGTCGCCGCGGCGATGATCCGGGGCTTCGTGCGCAAGGACGGCACGGTCGGCAACTTCTACGTCGACATGGTCCGCAGCGTGACCCGGATCCTCCTGCCGCTCTCGATCGTCTTCGCGCTCGTCCTCGTCCTGATGGGGGTCCCCGAGACGTTCAAGAACTACGTGATCGCCTACCCGATCACCGGCGGCACCCAGACGATCTACCTGGGGCCGGTCGCGTCGTTCCAGTCGCTGTCGCTGCTCGGCACGAACGGCGGGGGTTGGTACAGCGCGAACGCCGCGTCCCCGCTCGCGAACCCGACCGCGATCTCGAACCTCTTCCTCGTCGGGGTCATGATGCTCATCCCGTTCTCGACGCCGTTCGCGTTCGCCCAGATCATCCGGCGCCGCGCCGAGGCCTGGCCGTTCGTCGGGACGATCGTGATCATCGTCGCGGTCGCGCTCGGCCTCTTCATCGCCTACCAGGCGATCGCGAACCCGGCGCTCGCGAGCGTCGCGGGCCTCGGCGGGTCGGCCAACGGCTACCCCGTCGGCCAGGAGACCCGGTTCAGCCTGCCCGAGGCGTCGCTCTTCCAGGTGATCAGCGTCTACTCGAACGTCGGCGCGAACAACATGGCGATCGGATCGATCTCGCCGATCGCCCAGATGGTCCTCCTGTTCGGGATGTTCACCCAGAGCACCCCCGGGGGTGCGGGGACCGGCTTCGCGACGCTGCTGCTCTTCGCGGTCCTCGCGATCTTCATCGCGGGGCTGATGGTCGGACGCACGCCCGAGTACCTCGGGAAGAAGATCGAGACGAGTCACGTCAAGTGGGCCGCGCTCGCCCTCCTCATCCATCCCGCGATCGTCCTCATCCCGTTCTCGGTCGGCGTGCTCTGGGGGGATCCGGGGATCGTCGGCGCGTCGTCGACGACCGTCGGGGCGTCCGCGCACACGTTCACGGCGGTCCTCTACGAGCTCACGAGCGAGGCGTCGAACAACGGGAGCGCGCTGGTCGCCGGTTCGTTCAACGACACGACGCCCTTCTGGAACGTGACCGGGGCGGTCGTGATGCTCGTCGGGCGGTTCGTTCCGATCTGGGCGATGCTCCAGGTCGGCGGCCTCTTCGCCGGCCAGTCGGAGAAGCCGCCGGGTCCCGGCACGCTGCGGACGGCGAGCACGACGTTCACGATCTACCTCACGATGATCCTCGTGATCATCTCCGCCCTCCTGTTCCTCCCCGTCCTCGCACTCGGGCCGCTCGCCCAGGTCCTCTAGGAGGGAACGGCGGTGGCGACCGGAGCGCAGGTGTCGGTGCGGCGGGTCCCCCGCACCTCCTGGCGGCGCGTCCTCGCGGACTCGTTCGCGATGTTCGACCCGCGTCGCGAGGTCCGCAACCCGATGATGTTCGTCGTCTGGGTGCTGTTCCTCTACCTCGTGGTCCTCACGCTCTTCCCGCGCGCGTTCCCCGACCTCGCCCGGTTCTACAGCCCGAGCTACTACCTCGGGGTCACGGTCATCCTGTTCCTGACGCTCTGGTTCGCGCACATCTCGGAGGCGATCGCGGAGGCCCAGGGGCGCGCCCAGGCGGACACGCTCCGGGAGATCCGCAGCGGGATCCGCGCGCGCCAGCTGCTCCCCGACGGAACGACCCGGTGGGTGCCGGCGGACGTGCTGCGGATCGGCGACACGGTCGTGATCGAGGCCGGCGAACCGGTGCCGATCGACGGGGACATCGTCCAGGGGGCGGCGCTGATCGACGAATCGATGATGACCGGCGAGTCCGCGGCGGTCATGCGCGAGAGCGGCGGGGACAAGACGAGCGTCCTGGGGGGCGCCCGGGTCGTCCAGGGGAGCATCCGCATGCGGGTCAGCGCGGTCCGCGGCGAGTCGTTCCTCGACCGGCTGATCCGCCTGGTCGAGGGCCAGGCCCGCGAGCCGACCCCGAACGAGCTCGCGCTCGGCGTCTTCCTCGCGGCGCTCACGATCGCGCTCTTCACGGTCGTCGTGACGTTCCTCTACCTCGCGAACTTCACCGACATCATCGCGGTCGACCTCGCGACGATCGTCGCGCTGTTCGTCTGCCTGATGCCGACGACGATCGGGGCCCTCCTGCCGGCGATCGGGATCTCGGGGATCAACCGCGTCGCGCGGTCGAACGTGATCGCGAAGTCGGGCAAGGCGGTCGAGGCGGCCGGGGACCTCGACACGCTGATCCTCGACAAGACCGGCACGATCACGGTCGGCAACCGCCTCGCGGTGCAGTTCGTCGCGGCGCCGGACGTCGCGATGGACACGGTCGTCGAGGCGGCGATGCTCTCGTCGACCCTCGACGACACGCCGGAAGGGAAGTCGATCGTACGCCTCGCGGCGCGGCGGGCGACCCCGATCCGCCGGCTCGAGCCGGGGTCGTTCAAGGTGCTCCCGTTCACGGCCGAGCGCCGCATGAGCGGGATCGCGCTCGGGGACGGGACCGAGTTCTACAAGGGGTCGATCCAGGCGATCGAGACCTACGGCGCGGCGGTTCCCGGACCGCTCCGCGCCTCGGCGGCCGACGCCTCGCGCCAGGGCATGACGCCGCTCGCGCTCTCGGTGGGGAAGCGGGTCGTCGGGCTCGTCTTCCTGAAGGACGTCGTGAAGCCCGGCATCCGCGACCGGATCCGCGAGCTCCGGACGATGGGGATCCGCACGGTGATGTGCACCGGCGACAACCGATTGACCGCGGCGGCGATCGCGACGGAGAGCGGGGTCGACGACTTCATCGCCGAGGCGAAGCCCGAGACGAAGCTCGTCGTGATCGAGAAGGAGAAGGCCGAGGGGCGGCTCGTCGCGATGACCGGCGACGGGACGAACGACGCCCCCGCGCTCGCGCGCGCCGACGTCGGCCTCGCGATGAACAACGGGACCAGCGCGGCGAAGGAGGCCGGGAACATGGTCGACCTCGACAACGACCCGACGAAGCTGATCGAGGTCGTCTCGATCGGCAAGCAGCTCCTCATCACGCGCGGCGCGCTCACGACGTTCTCGATCACGAACGACGTCGCGAAGTACTTCGCGATCATCCCGGCGATCTTCGTCGCGGCCGGCGCGGTCGCGCTGCCCGGCGTCGCGGCGCTCAACGTCCTCGACCTCACGAACCCCCAGCTCGCGGTGCTCTCGACGCTCCTGTTCAACGCGCTGATCATCCCGGTGCTGATCCCGCTCGCGCTCGCGGGCGTGCCCTTCCGGCCGCGCCCGGCGATCGACCTATTGCGCCGGAACCTCGTCTACTACGGTCTCGGGGGCCTCGTGAGCGCGTTCGTCGGGATCAAGCTCCTCTACCTGCTCCTCGCGTACCTGAGCGGCCTTTCGTGGGTCCAGGGCCTCGGGATCGCGGTCGCCCACTTCCTGCCGCTCGGAGGCCTGTGAGCGCGGTCCGTGCCCCGGCGACCGGCGCCCCGACGCCGGCGCCCGCGCCGGCGCGGGTCGAAACGCCTCCGCCCGCCCACTCGCCGCTGGCGCACGTGCGGGCGACGGTCGTGTTCCTCGTCCTCGCGCTCGTGATCTCGGGCTTCGCGTACCCGCTGGTCGTCACCGGGATCGCCCAGCTGATCGACCCGTCCGCCGCGAACGGATCGCTCCTCACGGAGAACGGCACGGTCGTCGGGTCGTCGCTGATCGCCCAGAACACCGACGCGCCGTACCTCTTCTGGGAGCGGCCGTCGCTCTCCGACTACAACACGACCGAGGGGATGATCACGCCGGACGGGCCGAGCGACCCCGCGCTGGCCGCGTGGTTCAACGAAACCCTTGCGTACATGCGCGAGTATGGGAACTTCACTGTGAACGCGACCCTGCCGATCTGGCTCGTCTCGCCGTCGGGGTCGACGATCGATCCCGACCTCACTCCCGAGGCGGTCCTCGTCCAGGTCCCGCGGGTCGCGGCCGCGACGAACCTCTCGTTCGACTTCCTGACGAACTTCGTCAACGCGCACCTCTCCTCGCCACCGATCCCCGGCGTCGGGGTCGCGTACGTCGACGTCCTCCAGCTCGACCTCGATCTCCTGCCGATCGAGGGGAGGGGATGATGTACCGCCAGATCCTGATCCCCGTCCGAGAGCCGTCCGAGGTCGAGCCGCTGATCCGCTTCGCGTCGATGGTCCTCGACCCGGACGGCGAGGTCCGCGTGCTCCACATCATCCCGACGACGACCCTCCCTCAGGTGACCCGCGAGTGGCGGGCGTCGGTCAACCTCGTCGTCCCGGCGCACGAGGCCGGAGCCGCGCTCGACGTGCGGGTCGACCCCGAGGTCCGGGCCTCGACCGACGTCCCCGGGGAGATCCTCGAGAGCGCGGAGTCCCACGGGGTCGACGCGATCCTCATGACGCTGGGGGGCGACAAGCGCAGCCGCAATCCGTTCGTGGGCCACACCGCGAGCGGGATCCTCCACCACGCCCACGCCGACGTGCTGATCGTCAACCGCCTCGCGCTCGGCGCGGGCCGGCTGCCGCGGATCCTCCTCCCGTCGTTCCGCGGGGCCCCGATGCCGCGGGCGATGCAGGTCGCCGAGGACATCGCGGTCCACAACGACGGCGCGTCGGTCACGACGATCGCGCTCGGACCGCGGGCGTCGGGCGAATCGGACGGCGCCGCGGACCGGGAGGAGCGCACGGCCCGCGGCGTCCCGGTGACCCACAAGCGCTTGCCGATTGCGGGGTCGTTCGTCCGACGGGGTCGGCTCCCGAACCTGATCCTCCAGGCGACCCAGCGCGAGCGGTTCGGCCTCCTCCTGGTCAGCGAGGAGGGAGACCTCGCCGGGGGGGCGCTCCTGACGCGGCCGTTCCTCGAGGACCTGTTCCGCGCGGCCCCGTGCCCGGTGCTCGCGCTGCGCTGCTGACCGCCGGAGCGGGGAACGCCGTGGGCGAGCTCGCGTTCATCGGCCTCGGCCTGGGGGACGAGCGCGGCCTCTCGGCGCGGGCGTGGGAGGCCCTGCGCGCGGCCGACGAAGTCTTCGCCGAGGAGTACACCGCGACCGCGCCCGCCGGGACCCTCGATCGCCTCCGCGCCGAGCTCCGGCGGCCGGTCGAGGTCCTCGACCGGCCCCTGGTCGAGTCCGAGACGCCGCTGCTCGGCGCGCTCGCGCGATCGCCCCGCGTCGCGCTGATCGTGGTCGGCGACCCGTTCGCGGCGACGACCCACGTGGCCCTGCGGCTCGCCGCCGAGCGGGCCGGGCACTCGTGGACGTACCTCCCGAACGCGAGCATCCTCACCGCGGCGGCCGGTTGGCTCGGGTTCATCCACTACCGCTTCGGCCGCACGGTCTCCCTGCCGTTCCCGTCGCCCGGTTTCGAGCCGCGCTCCCCGCTCGAGCAGATCGGCGCGAACCGGGAGCGCGATCTCCACACGCTCGTCCTGCTCGACCTGCGCCCCGACGAGGGACGCTACCTGACGGCGAGCGAGGCGCTGCGGATCCTCCGGGAGCGCGACCCCGACCGGCGCGTCCTTCCGCCGACCGCCGACGTGGCGGTCGCCGCCCGGGTCGGGCGGCCGGACGCCGCGGGCTGGTTCGGTTCCGTCGACGAGCTCGCGCGGCTCGAGTTCGGGCCGCCCCTGCACGCGCTCGTCGTGCCGGCGCGGGAGCTCCACTTCGAGGAGTCCGCGGCGCTCGAGCGGTACCGCTGGCCCCGGCGCGTCTAGGTCCGCGGCGTGCCCGAGGGGGGCGGGAGCAGCGCCTCCGCGAACTGGCGGATCCGGAACGGACGGAGCAGGACGACGTCCGGCCCCTGGTCTCCGGTCAGCGTCGGGGGACGTGACGCGGGCGCGACGAGGATCACCCGGAGCGCCGGCGCGACGCGGCGGGCCTCGCGGACCAGCGACCCCGAGCTGCCCTCGGCCAGGTTCACGTCCGCCACCAGGAGCGTGGGGGAGTGCTCCCGGATCAGTTCGAGGCACTGGGTCGCGCCCTCGGCCTCGCCGTCGACGCGGAAGTGGTGCAGGCGGAGCAGCCCCCGCAGGAGGACGCGGGTCTCCTCGTCACCGGCAGCAACGACAGCGGACGCCGTCGGGGCGCTCGAGTCGACCATTTCCATTGACCGGCCGCATTTGGCCTCCCGAGGGCCCGCTTGCTGGTCAGTAGAGGTAGGTACACCGTCAAGTATTTTTGTTTACCCCGCGAAACGCGGCGCGCGCGGTGCCGCGCGGCGTCGCGAAATGCTCGCGACGGGCCCGCCCGCAAGGGCGCGCCGCTCCTGGGGGGCGGGCGTTCGCGACGGTCCCGAGCCGGCGGTTCCCCCTCTCGGGACCGAGGGAACGTGCACCCGAGGACCGATCCCGGAGCGCATCGGCCGAACTCTCGAGACGGAGCCGGCGGCTCACGGGGAGTGCCGGTCCAGCCATTCCGATAGCGCCGCGAGGTCCAACGCGAACCCGCCCGCGCGCGTGAGCTCGGCGGCCGCCGCGCGGGTCACGGGACGTCGGCCGACGACGAACGGCCGCACGGGAAGGTATTGGGTCCGCTCCAGCAGCGCCAGTTTTCCGAGGAGTCGATGGACGTCGGTGGACCCGAATGGTCGACGGCTCCACTTCACTTCGCCGGCCCAGATCTCCCGAGAGCCGCGCAAGATTAGGTCGATCTCCGCGCCGGTTCGGTTCCACCATCGCCCCATTTCGAGCGCGTCGATCGGATGTCCCGCGATCTCACCGCCGTTCGCCGCGCGCAGCACGCTGCGGACCACCCGCTCGAAGACCCGGCCCACGTGGGCGTCCAGTTCGCCCTCGATCTGCTTCCAAACGGCCTCCGCGCGCCCGAGCTGCAACTCGGATCGGTGAGGGAAGACGAACCGATAGTAGAATTCGAAGAAGGGATCCCGGAACACGTACCTCGCGGGCCGGCGAACGCCACCGACCGGCGTCTCCATCTCGACCAGATCGAGACCGTCGCGGAGCTCTTCGAGGTAGGGGGCGAGCCCTCCCTTGGGAACGCCGACGCGAGCTTCCAGATCGGCGAGGAGGTGGGTCCCCTGCCCGATCTCATAGAGGATACTGTTGGGTCGAGCGGGGGCCCGCATCTCGAGGCGCAGGAGCTCCTGGGGCTCTTCGGCCAAGGGAGCAGTCGGATCGAGCAGCGCGCGCCGGACCGCGGCACCGAGCGGGAGACTTTGGGACAACGTGTGGTAGAACGGGGTCCCGCCGAAGACCGCGTACCGCCGGATCCGCTCCTCCTCGGGAAGGTCGGGGTAGAGCCGCCGGACGGCGGGATACTCGAAGGGCTCCAGACGCAGCGAGCCGGTCAGGCGACCGTAGAGGGGGCCCCGCGAGGACTCGGCCAGGCGGCCCATCATCCCCACGCTGCTTCCCGAGAGGATCACGTGGGGCCCCTCGGTCCGCCACTTCGCGTCCCATCGCGCTTGGAGCCGCGTCACGGCCTGCGGATCGCTCGTGAGGATCCGCTGGAACTCATCCCAGACCAGTACCCGGGGGCGGATTTCCTCTACGTGATCGAAGAAGGCGTCCCAGTCGCGGTAGGGTCGCCGGATCGTGTGCTCCTGCCGCCCGATCTGGTCCGACATCGAAGCGAGCTGCCAGCGACGATCCGCGTCGTCGGCGGTGAGCAACACGCCTCCCTCGGCGAGGATCACCCGTCGGAGCAGCTCGGTCTTGCCCACGCGTCGGCGCCCGAACAGCCGGACCAGCTGGGGCGTTCGGCTCGCGAGCAGCGTTCGGAGGGCCCGAATCTCCGACGTCCGGTCCACGAACATGAATATCAACTAGTATTCGATATAATATATATTATTATCTTTATTGGGTGCCCCCTCCTTGGCGCCCAGGGTCGAGGGGCGCGGGGGGCTGCAGGGAGCGGGTCGTGAACGGTCCTCTCGGGCCGATTCCGGGCGCCATCGCGCGACGCCGTGGGCATCAGGTCCCGGAGGACGTCGCCGGAGCGGGGGTCCCCTCGCGCTCGCCCCAGTCCGCGACCCCCGCCGCCTGCAGCAGGGCGTCGAGGGCCGCGTGGTAGCGGTCCGCCGGAGCGGCGAGCGTCGAGCGGGCCCGGTCCGCGAGCGCGCTCCCGAACTCCTGCTCGGTCTTCGAGAACTGCCAGGCGTGGGCGCCGCCGCGGCCCAGCGCGGTGAGGAGGCCGAACGCGAGGCCCCGCTCCTTGCCCTCCTGGGGGAGCGACTGGAGGATCGTCCGCTCCGCCGCCGAGTTGCCGTGGACCCGGTACTCGCGGGCGACGCGGTCGACCCACGCCGCCTCCCGCGCGAGGCGGCGGTAGCGCGGCAGCTCGTCGAGGACCTGGCGCTCCTCGGTCCGACGCTGCGCCCGCTTCAGGATCTCGGCGACCCGTCCCGGGGCCCCCCGCGCTTCGTCGATCATCCGCCGGGCCTCGGTCGGGTCGGTGACGATCGTGCGCACGATGACCTCGGAGTGCTCCGGCCAGAGCCGCTCGAGCGCGCGGCTCGCCGACGGTTCGTCGACCTCGAAGTAGCCCGGCACGTCCTTCAACGCCCGCTCGACGGCCCGCCGCTCGATCGTGGTCGCGTCGAGGGCCTCGAGGAACGCCTCCGCGCGGGCGCCGTAGCACACGCCGCCCGCGACGTACGTCGGGCGCGACGTGCCCTCGATCCGGGGGCGGAGCTCGTCGCCGTAGGCGTCGATCAGCTGGGCATCGGACAGGCGGCCGAGCTCGTAGCGCTGGCGCAACGCGCGCGGGAGCTCGGGCAGCCGAGCGTGGACGCATTCGGGTCCGCCCTCGCACCGCACGTTCCAGACGACGTCGACGGGGAACTCGGCGCTCGGGTCCGGGACCGCGGCCCCGTCCGAGACGCTCGCGAGGAGGTGGCGCTCCGCCTTCGCGCACTTCCGGCAGACGCGGAACGCGGTGCCGGCGCCCGGCCAGGCGACCTCGAGGTATGGCCGCGGCTCGTTCTGCTTCAGGTGGGGGCAGAGGAAGAGGTGCTTCGCCGGGTCCTCGATCAGCCGGTACGGCAGGTCGGCGACGCGCTCGGCCCGGAACTCCTCGGGCGGCGCCGGCGACCGTCCCGAGCACCAGAGGGTCTTGCGCGTCGCGAAGAAATGGAATCCCTTGCGCGCCCAGTCGACGTAGCCGAGCAGGAGGCGACCGGGATCGTCCGATTGCTGGACCGCGACCTCGGTCTCCCGCGGCGCGCGGGCGAGCGCGGCGTACGAGGCCTCCCCGTCGGGCAGGGG
Organism: Thermoplasmata archaeon; assembly: GCA_030038885.1. Lineage (GTDB taxonomy): Archaea > Thermoplasmatota > Thermoplasmata > Lutacidiplasmatales > UBA184 > Lutacidiplasma. The sequence continues at coordinate 30,254 of JASHQY010000175.1, forward strand.
GAACGAGACGACCGCCGGCGTCCCGGGGTCGAGGTAGAACTTCAGCAGCCCCGCGTACGAGCGCACGAGCGGATCGCCCCAGTGCGACGCGCGCTCGAGCCGCTTCGCGTCGTCCCGCTCCTGGCGCACCGCCTCGAGGTCGGACCGCAGGCGATCGAACCGGTCGGGAGGGCAGTCGGCGGTCCGGCGCGGGAGGAGCGGCTCGACCGACTCGCGGAGGACCTTCGCCCGGGCGACGAGGTCGTGCTCCCGGACCCCCGACCCTCGACGGATGCGCGGCACCGGCGTTCCTCCCCGCGAGCGAGCGGGGGGCCGTACATATTCCCGAGGGTGCGGCCGGGGCTACCGATGGCAGGCCGCGAGGAAGTGGCGGAACATCTCGCGCCCCCCTTCGGTCGGCTCGACCTCGGGGTGGAACTGGACCCCCCAGATCGCCTTCGTCGGGTGGCTCATCGCCTCGACCGCGCAGGCGGCGGAGTGCGCGAGGACCGTCCAGCCGGCGGGCGCCTCCGCGACCTGGTCGTTGTGGTTCGCCCAGACCCGGAACCGTGGGGGGAGGCCCGCGAACAACGGGTGGTCGGGCCGGTCGACCGTCAGGTCGACCGCGCCGAACTCGGCGGAGGCCGTCCGGAGCTTCCCCCCGAAGTGCCGGCCGAGGTACTCGTGCCCGAGGCAGATCGCGAGCACCGGCACGTCGACCGAATCGATCCAGTCCCCGACGCGGCCGAGCGGCGCGTCGCTGCCCTCGAGGCTGAGCGCGCCGCCCGAGAGCACGATCCCGTCGGCGTGGAGCTCGGCGAAGGGGGTCGTGTTCGGCACGATCGTCGTCTCGGCGCCGAGGTCGCGGAGGACCCGCCATTCCCGATGGGTCCACTGCCCCCCGTTGTCCAGGACCGGGATCCTCACGGCGTTCCCTCCTTCGGCGGGTCCGCGGGGTCGGACTTCGCCGGCGGCGGCTCGCGACGCTCGAGCGCGGCGCGGAGCTCGCGGACCTCGGTCCGCATCCGCAGCATCTCCTCCTCGAACGGCGTGAACCCCTGGGGGCGGAGGATCCGCGCGGAGACGTAGATCCCGATGAAGATCGCGCCGACCAGCGCGAGGACGGTCGTGAACACGAGCGCGAAGACGAGGGTGTACGGGTCGCCGAACGCGGCGACGACGGGGAGCGTGAACACGCGGGTGATCTCCGCGAACTCGACGATCACGAGGCCGAGGATCAGCGCCGTCCAGAACAGGAGCACCGCGCGCGAAGGGTTCACGGAGTCCCTCCGGTGCCGACGTAGCTGAGCAGGATCGGGACCGGGAGGTCGACGACCGGGGTCGAGAACCCTCCGATGCCGGGGGTCGCCGAGACGACCGTGAGGATCTCGGTCGTCGAGCCGATCGGCGTGCTGAGGTTGAACGCGAGGAGCCCCGCGTAGAGCGAGTTGACCCCGTTCGCGGTGTAGAGCGCGGTGACGTTCACGGCGACCGGGTCCTCGTACGCCGCGCGGTCGACCGAGAGGACCGACGAGCCGTTGACCCAGTCGGTCCAGTTGAGGGGCCCGGTCGGGAACGACCCGGTCCACGCGAAGCCGAACGCGAACCCGAGGTTCACCTCCGCGTAGCGCGCGGTCGTGCTGAGCCCCCGGACGTAGTAGTGCGTCGAATTGTTCCCGGGCAGCGCGTCCACGACCAGTTCGGGCTGCGCCAGCACGCCCCCGCTCGGGGACTGGCCGGTCAGGACCGGCGTCGCGATGATCAGCACGACGAGCAGCAGCGCCACCCCGACGAACGGCAGGGGGGCGAGCTCCTCGAGGCGGCGTCGGCCGCTCGAGAACGAGCCTCGCCCGGCCGCGCTCACGAGGTCCCCTCCTTCCAGCCCCGGTACAGATGGTGCGGGACGCCGAGCTGCTCCAGCACCTTGCCGGCGAGATAGGCGGTCTGGTCGTCGACCGTTCTCGGGTGGAGATAGTACGGCGGCGCCGCGTCGAGCACGACCGCGCCCAGCTCGCTCAGGGTCGTCAGGTGCCGCAGGAGCGTCGTCGGCAGCGGGGTCTCCCGCGGGACGACCACGAGCCGTCGCCGTTCCTTCAAATGGACGTGGGCCGCCCGCGTGAGAAGGGTGTCCGCGAGGCCGAGGGCGACCTTCGCGGCCGTGTGCGACGAGCACGGCACGATCACCATCCCGCGGGTCGGCCGCGAACCGCTCGCGATCGGGGCGGTGAGGTCGTGGTCGGAGTAGACGTGTGCGGCCCGCGGCGCGAGCGCGGCGGGGTCGAGATCGCACTCGGCGCGCAGCACCGCGACCGCGCCGTCGGAGAGCACGAGCGCGACCGGCACCCGCGCCTCGGCGAGCGCATCGAGCACGCGGACGGCGATCGGGGCGCCGCTCGCCCCCGAAACGCCCACGACGATCGGAGGTTCGTCGGCCACGCGGCTCCCCGTCCTTAAGAGGCTTCAGCGACTTCGCCGATAAGACGATTCGCGGGGCGGACACGGTGGGGCATCGGGCGGCGATCGTCGGCGCGGGGCACACTCGGTTCGGGGCGCTCGACGCCGGACCGCGGGCCCTGCTCCGGTCCGCGGTCGACGAGGCGTTCGGTTCCGTGGACCGGGGCGCCGAGCGGTCGTCGATCGACGAGGCGTTCCTCGCGACCCTCGGCTTCGGCGGCTGGCAGATCGGTAACTCGTCGGCCGTCCTCGCGGAGGAGGCCGGGGTGCCCGGGGTCCCGGTGACCCGGGTGGAGAACGCCTGCGCGTCGGGCGGCGCCGCGATCCGCGCCGCGGTGCGCGCGGTCGAGGGCGGCGCCCGTCGGCTGGTCCTGGTCGCGGGGCTGGAGAAGATGACCGACGTGCCGAACGCGCGCCGGCGCTACTGGCTCGGCGTGTCCGGCGACACGGAGTGGGAGCGGCTCGCGGGCCTCACGTTCGCGGGGGTCTACGGGCTGATCGCCTCGCGCTACCTCGCCGAGCACGGGGTCGGGCCGGAGGCGCTCGAGGAGGTCGCGGTCAAGAACCACGACAACGGGGCCCGGAACCCGAAGGCCCAGTTCCAGAAGCGGGTGAGCCGCGCGGACGTCCGAGCGGCCCCCCGGGTCGCGGACCCGCTCGGCCTCTACGACTGCTGCCCGGTGTCGGACGGGGCGGCGGCGCTCCTGATCGCGCCGGCCGCGTCCGCCCGGACGTACACCGACGCGCCGGTCTACATCGACGGGGTCGGCGCGGGGTCGGACTTCCTCGCGGTGCAGGAGCGGCCGGAGCTGACCCGGTTCGGTGCCAGCCGGTGGGCGGCCGACGAGGCGTTCCATGCCGCCGGGTGCTCCCGCTCCGAGATCTCGTTCCTCGAGGTCCATGACTGCTTCACGATCGCGGAGCTGCTCGCGATCGAGGACCTCGGGTACGCGGCGCCCGGGGCGGCGGGTCGGTTGACGCTCGAGGGCGCGACGCGCCGGGACGGCCGGCTCCCGGTCAATCCGGACGGCGGGCTGAAGGCGAAGGGCCACCCGATCGGGGCGACCGGGGTCAGCCAGGCCTACGAGGTCTTCCAGCAGCTGCGGGGATCGGCCGGGCCGCGGCAGGTCGCGCGCGCGGAACGGGCCCTGACCCACAACGTGGGGGGTGCGGGCGCGACGGCCTGCGTCACGATCTACTCGAGGGGATGAGGGTCCGTGCGGGGAGTCGAACGGGCCGCCGCGTACGTCCCGACCGGCGCGATCGACGGCCGGCCAAGGGCGGCGGACGACGAGGACGGGTTCACGCTCGCCGCCACCGCGCTCGAGCGGCTCGAACCGCCTTTGCCCGGCGGTCCTCCGCCGGCGCGCCTCCTTCTGGTCGGCGACCTCCCGGCCTCCGCCGATGCGGACCTGGTCCGCTTCCTGGGGTTCCCGCTGCGGACCGACCGGTTCGGTCGAGGCGGTTCGGCCCTCGGGACCGCGCTGGAGGCGGCGTGCGACGCCGCACGCGGTGGGGAGCCGGCGCTGCTCGTCGCGGTCGACCTCGCCGCCTCCCGCGCGGGGACGGAGCCGGTGAACGGGGACGATGGGTTCGACGCCGCGGTCGCGCTCCGGTTCGCGGAGCTCGGGAACCGAGACGGGGAGGAAGCGCTCGGGGACGTGCCGCGCGATGGGCCGCAGTCCACCCCGGGTCTCCTCGAGCTGGGTCGGCGGCGACGCGCCACGGACCCCGACCGCTGGGTCGGGGACTTCGAGGCGCCTCCCCCGCGCGCGGCCGCGGCCCGCACTGCCCCGGCGCCCGCCCCGGCATCGGAGGGTCCGTTCTCCCAGGGCGCGTACGTACCGCGGCCCCGCTACCTCGAGAACCTCCCCGGACGCTGGAGGCTGATCGGAGAGCGCTGCTCGGCCTGCGGCCGCATCGGGTTTCCGCCGCGCGGACGGTGTCGCGAGTGCGGCGCCACCGAAGGGCTGGTCCCGACCCCGCTGCCCCGGGACGGGGGCGAGGTTGTGGCCGCTACGACGATCGGCCCCGGCGGCCAGCCCACGGAGTTCGACGACCAGGTCGCGACCTCGGGCCCGTACACCGTCGTGCTCGTGGAGCTGGTCCCCGGGGTTCGGGTCACTCTGCAGGCGACCGACGCCCGCCCCGGCGAGCTCGCGATCGGCGCGCGGGT
>JASHQY010000176.1 GCA_030038885.1 Thermoplasmata archaeon
GTCTACCAGGAGGTCGAGTACGAGGCGCTCCTGTTCCGCCCCGAGATCCAGGAGGTCGTGGAGGGGTCGGTCGTCGAGATCCGGAAGTTCGGCGCCTTCGTGCGGTTCGGGCCGCTCGACGGCCTCCTGCACGTTTCGCAGATCATGGACGACCGGGTGAACATCGACGAGCACAACCAGCGGCTGGTCGGCGTCGAGTCGAAACGGGACCTCCGGGTGGGCTACAAGGTCCGCGCGCGCGTCGTCTCGCTCTCGCTGTCGGAGATCTCCCCGCGCGACAGCCGGATCGGCCTCACGATGCGCCAGCCGGCGCTCGGCCGGCTCGAGTGGATCCAGGAGCTCCACAAGAAGACGGACGAGAAGGGCGGCAAGAAGACGGGGGCGCCCGCCGGGAAGCGGGTCGCCGCCCGACCCGCGGCCGCCAAGTCCGAGGCGAAGGCCCCCGCCCCGGCGGGGTCGTCATGATCAACCTCAAGGCGTGCAAGAACTGCAACACGATCACCGACCAGGCGAAGTGCCCCCGGTGCGGCGGCGAGGTCTCGCGCGAGTGGCAGGGCTACCTCGTCGTGATCGACCCGGAGAAGTCCGAGATCGCCCGGAAGATGGGAATCCATGCCGCGGGCCGGTACGCGCTCCGCGTCAAGTGACGCGCGGGCCTGGGCGGTTCCCGACGCGCTCCGTCCGACCCTCGCCGAGCGCTACGGCCCCGTGTACTCCGGGGACGAGGCCGACCGTCGGGTCCGCGCGCTCGGGGTCTTCGCGACCTGCGGGGACCGGGTGACCCGGCGGGCGATCGAGCTCGACCGGATGCCGCTCGTCGGCGTCGTCGACTACAAGACCCGTCGGCAGGAGGAGATCCCGCGGGACGCGTTCGACGCGCTGGGCGCCCGGCGCCGGGTCCGGGTGCGGAACCCCGCCGGCTTCCTGACCGAGGAGCTCCGGGCGGCGGTCCGGAGGACGATCGCGGCCGGCGGCGGGCTGATCGAGGTCGACGGCGAGGAGGACCTGGGGTCGCTCGCCCTGGTCGAATCGATGCCGAACGGGTCGACCGTGCTCTACGGCATCCCCGGCGAGGGGGTCTCGTTCGTCCTCGTCGACCCGATCGCGAAGGAGCACGTGCGCCTGCTCATCGGCCAGCTCGAGCCCCGGCGCCTCCCGAGGGCCGGCGCGAGCGCGCGCTAGGGGCCGCGTCGGGTCGGTCGAACGCCAGGAGCTCGTTGCCGTCGGGGTCCGAGAACAAGAGCGTGCGCTCGCCCCACGGCTGATGCACGACCCCGCCGAGGATCCGGACGCCGGCATGCCGCAGGCGGAGCTCGAGGGCGGGGATGCTGTCGGTCCGGAAGACGATGCCGGTGAGGATCCCGAGCCGCGCCTTCGTTTGCGAGTAGTACGGCTCCCCCCAGTCGGCGCGCGGGGCGATGAGCGAGACCGCGGTCGTACCGGGGCTGAGGCCGAGCTCGACGTACTGGGTGTCGGCGTCCTGCGTGAGGACCTTGAGTCCGAGGACGTCGCGGTACCACCCGATCGCCTTCCGTTGGTCGCTGACCACGATCGGGATGCGCTGCAGCAGGGTGAGCCGGCCGGACCCCCGCGCGGGCGGCGGCTCGAGGCTCACGCCGGACCCCGCCTCGCTCGGGGTCCACTCGAGGAGCTCGTAGCGGGCGTCGGCGAGGCGCTTCAGCGGGTCGGGACGGACGACCCGCTCCGCTTCGGCCCGGTCCGTCGCGCGGAAGATCAGGAAATCGCCGGGCGGGTCGACCAGGGGGCCGTGCCCGACCAGTCGGCCGACGCGGTCGACCCGCTCCGTGAAGTCCTTCAGGGCACGGCGCTCCGCTGCGGTCCGCTCGGCGTCGGGAGGGTAGCGGACGACCCGAAGGAACAGGCGGTTCGCGCGGCCGGCGGACGGTCGGGGCAGGGTCATGGGTCCCTCCGACTGCGGTACCGCCCGGCAGATAGAACCCCTTTGAGGGTCCTGGCCGAGCGCGATCGGAGGATAGATGTCTTTATGTAGAAACGATAACTTACATTTAGTGTAAAACCCGGAGGGGAACCATGACGACCGAGATCAAGCAGACCGAGCCACCGACCGCCGACCCCTGGAGCGACCTCGACCGAGCGTTGGAGGAGACCCGAGCGCAGTTCCTGAGCGCGTTCGGGATCCCGCCCCTCGACCGCGGGTTCGCACCGTTCGACTTCGCGGCGAGCCCGCCGCGGTTCCGCGCCCCGCGGATCGACGTGACCGACACCGGGGCCTCCTACCGGATCCTCGCGGAGATCCCCGGGATCCCGAAGGAGCAGCTGGACATCCGCGTCCGCGGCACGAGCGTTGAGATCCGGGGCGAGCAGTCGAAGCCGGCCGAGTCGAAGGCGGCCGACTACCTGCACCGCGAGCGGTGGTACGCTGGCTTCTATCGGAGCCTCGAGATGCCCGAAGCCGTCGTCGCGGCCGAAGCGAAGGCCAAGGTCGCGAACGGAGTGCTCGAGCTCGACCTGCCGAAGGTCACTCCGACCCCGTCCGACGACGAGGTCAAGGTCGCCGTCGCGTAGGTCGCCGTACCTCGCCCTACCCATTCGGCCCCGAGCGCTCTCCGCGCTCGGGACCTCCCGACGCTCCCCCACCGGCGGGCCGGGGCGCATCCCTCTCCCCGCCGAACGCGACGCAGGCGGACGATACCCTCCCCTGCCCGCCGACCCACCCTACCCTCCCCCGGGGAAGTCGACGACCGCTCCGGCCCCCTGCGAGGTTCGATCCGCCGCCCCCCGGGCCCCGCGACGGGCGCCACCCGAGGTCCCCTGTACCCGCAGGGTGCCACGAGAGGAAGGAGGCGGCCCGTCCATCGGTTTGATGTGCGTTCGCGGCGTTCTTGGGGCCGGAGTAGCGATGTACTGCGCGCAGTGCGGCAAGGAGATCCCGTCCGGAAGCCCGACCTGCCCCGCCTGCGGGGCGTTCGCGATGCCCTCGAACCCACGGGGGCGGACCCGCACCGTGACCGTGGAGGAAGCGGTCGCCGAACTCAAGCGCGCCGCCCAGGATCTGGCCCGGTCGGCGCAGGACCTCTCCCAACGGGTGACGATCGAAGCGCGGAAAGCGGCCCATGACCCCGCGGGGTCCGCGAAGCGGGCGACCCGCAAGGTCGCCGATGAGCTCGACCGGGCCGCCCAGACGATCGAGCGGATCCTCCGCGATCTGTAGGGGGCAGAACCCCCCAGAGGGGGTCGAAGGCCCAGGACGACGTGGGCTCACGCGGCACGGGCTCCGCCGCCCCCGCTCCACCGCCGAATTCAGCGCCAGCCCTAAGTAGGCGACCGAGTACACGGCCCGCGGCGGAGGCGTCCGCCCGCCGTCCCTGGCGAACAGCCCACGCGGGCCGATGACGCCTGCTCCCCACGCACGGAGTAGGCACCATGGACTGGGCAACGCAGGTGATCAACATTGTCCAGGCGTCGACCGTCCTGTTGCTGTCGCCCCTGATCGCGGGGATCTCCTACCGGTTCAAGGCGTGGACCGAGTCGCGGAGCGGACCGTCGATCTTCCAGCCGTACTTCGACCTCGCGAAGTACCTCCGCAAGGAGACCCTGCTGCCCGACGGCTCCTCCCGGATCTTCTTCGTCGCGCCGTTCCTCGCGTTCGGGGCCTACCTCCTCATCTCGGTCGTCGTGCCGGTGATCACGCCGTACCCGATCCCGTTCGCCTCGACGGTCGACTTCCTCGGCGGCGGCCTGCTCTTCGGGCTCGCCGGCACGGTGACGCTCCTCGCGGCGCTGGATTCCGGCAGCAACTACGCCACGCTGGGGGCGAGCCGCACGGTCTCGTTCGCCGCGTTCGCGGAACCGACGCTGATCATCGTGTTCTTCGCGGTCGCGGTGATCACCGGGACCAACAACCCCTACGTGACGAACAACCTCCTGTCGTCGTCGACCTCGGCCTACCTCTCGCCGACCCATCTCCTGGTGACCGCGGCGTTCTTCCTCCTCCTGCTCGCGGAGACGGGGAAGCTCCCGGTCGAGAGCGCCGGCACGATGGAGTTCGGCATGCTCGAGGACGGCCGGATCTTCGAGCACTCGGGACGGCTCCTCGGGGTCAACCGCTGGAACGGCTGGCTGAAGCAGTTCCTCCTGTACTCCGTGTTCGTCAACGTGTTCGCGCTCCCCTGGGGGATGTCGAGCGACCCGACCGCGGCCGGGACGCTCTTCAACATCGGCCTGCTCATCGCGAAGCTCCTCGTCCTCGTCGGCGTGATCATGTTCGTCGAAGCGACCGTCGCGAAGGTCCGCCTCTTCAAGATCCGGGACTTCCTCGCGCTCTCGTTCTCGCTCGCGGTCCTCGCGGTGTTCGCGTTCGCCGTCCTGGGGGTGCCCTGAATGGACGCGACGGCCGAGGTGATCGCGCTGGTCGGGATCGGCATCCTCCTGACCGCGCTCTACCTCCAGTCGGAGTCGTTCGTCGACCCCTTGATCCGCGCGATCGCGCTCCAGTCGCTCCTCCTCGGGGTGCTGCTCGGGTGGCTCGCGTGGACGCAGCGGAGCGTCGACCTCGCGATCCTCGCGGCGCTCGCGGTCGGCGTGCGAGCGGCGTTCATCCCGCTGTTCGTGCTGCGCCGCCAGATCCGCGCGTTCCGCTGGCGGGTGCGGGAGCTGCACGCCGCGCACCGGGTCACCGGGCACGCGCTCGCGGCCGTCGCGCTCGCGATCGTCTCGTGGTTCGTCTTCCAGGAGACGCTCGCGTCGGTCTTTCCCCAGCCGGGCGCGGCCCTTCCGTTCATCCTGCTGATGCAGGGCCTCCTGATGCTCGCGACCCGGTCGAACACGATCGTGCAGGTGATCGGGTACCTCGAGGAGGAGAACGCGGTCGTCTACGCCGGCGCGCTCTTCTCGCAGGGATTCCCGCTGTTCGTCGAGGTCGTCGTGTTCCTGGACGTGCTCGGGGTCGTGCTGGTCGGCGTGATCCTCTCGATCCAGCGGGACGTCACGGGTAGCCCCGAAGAGGCGGTGCTGGAGGAGCTGACCGGATGATCGCGATCGCCCCGTCGTTCTGGCTGTTCCTCCTCCTCATCGCCCCGTCGGCGGCCGCGATCCTCTCGCTCGTGCCGAACGCGCGCGTCAGCGAAGGGGTCGCCCGGGCGGGCGCGCTGATCGCGTTCGCGGCGGCGATCGCGGTCCTCGTGACCAACGCGTCCGGGGCGTGGGGGCCGTACCTGGGCCTCGACTCGCTGAGCGACGTCTTCCTGTTCATGGTCACCGGGATCTACGTGACGTCGATCTGGTACTCCCGCGTCTACTTCCGCGCGCTCTCCCGGCCGTTCCTCACGGCCCAGGTCTACTACGCGCTCCTGAGCGCGTTCGCGTTCGCGATGATCTTCGTCCTGGTCGTCACCGACCTCGGCCTGATGTGGATCGGGGTCGAGGCCACGACGGTCACGAGCGCCCTGTTGATCATCCTCGAGCGCAAGCCCGAGAGCGTCGAGTCCGCGTGGCGCTACACCCTGATCGCCTCGGCCGGCCTCACGATTGCGCTCTTCGCGCTCCTGGTCCTCTACACCGCGACCGGGACGCTCAACATCTACCAGCTGGCCGCGAACCCGCCCGCGGTCACGCTGCCGATCGAGATGGCGGTCGCGCTCGCGCTCGTGGGCTACGGCACGAAGGTCGGCCTCTTCCCGATGCACTCGTGGCTTCCCGACGCCCACTCCGAGGCGCCGTCGCCGGTCTCCGCGATGTTCTCCGGCGTCCTGTTGCCGGCCGCCCTCTACGCGTTCCTGCGGGTCTACCGGGTGTTGCCGACGCCGGCACCGGCGGTGGTCTCGGACCTCGTGATCGCTTTCGGGGCCGCGACCGCGCTCGTCGCGGCGTTCCTGATCCAGCACCAGCGCTCGTTCAAGCGGCTGTTCGCGTACTCGAGCATGGAGGTCATGGGCCTCGCGGTCATCGGGATCGGGGTCGGCGGCGTCGCGCTCTACGGGGCGCTGATCCTCCTGGTCGCGCACGCGTTCGCGAAGTCCGCCGCCTTCTACTGCGCCGGCAACGTCCTCCGCACGACCGGCACGAACCGGATCGACGAGATCCGCGACCTGCGCACGACCCTGCCCTGGACCAGCGGTGCCTGGGTCGTGTCGTCGGCCGCGGTGACCGGCGCCCCGCCGTTCGGCACGTTCCTCGGCGAGTTCCTGATCGTCGTCGGCGCGGTCGCGGTCGGCCTCGTGTGGGTGGCCGGCGTCGTGGTCGTGGCGGTCCTCGTCGCGTTCCTCGGCGTCAATTCCCAGGTCGGACGGATGGTGTTCGGGGAGGCCCGTGCCGGGACGACCCTCGCCCCGCGCGAGCCCGATTCGGGGTGGGGGATCCCCTACCTCAACGCCGCGGTCGCGCTCGCGATCGGCGTCGCGGCGATCCCGTACCTCTCGGACGCGCTCCGCAGCGCGGCCGTCTTCCTGGGGGGAGCCCTCCCGTGACGCGTCCCTCGTGGAGGGTCGAATCCGGGCCGCCGCGCCCCTCGACGGAGCGGGCGCTCGCCTACGCCCCCGAGGACGGCTCGTTCGCGCTCTACAACGACTACGCGGACGGGGTCGCCGTCCTGATCCCGTCGCTTCGGGCGGTGTCCGTGACCGAGCCGTTCCCGATCTGGAGCGGGGCGTCCGCGCCCCCGGACGGACCGCACCCGCTCGGCCCGCGCACGAGCGTCAGCGGCTACGGGGTGTTCACGTTCCCGTACGGGCCGATCTCGCTCGGGGTCCCCGAATCCGGCAAGTTCGACGTGACGACGTACGGCGAGCGGGTCCTGAACCTCGCGCCGATGGGCGGGTTCAAGTCGCGGCGGATCCGCCGCGCGGTCGTCGGCCTCCCGATCGAGGACGCGGCCCTCCAGGTCGAGCGCATCGCGGGCAACTTCTCGGCGGCCCACGTCGCGGCGTTCCTCTCGGCCGCCGAGAGCGCCGAGCCGCACGAGGTCCCGACCGTCGAACTGTGGACCCGGGGGTTCGCCCAGGAGCTCCAGCGGATCTACAACCACTTCCACGTGCTCGCGCGGGTCGCGGAGGCGGCGTCGCAGAACGTCGGCCTCGCCCAGACGCACGCGCTCGCCGAGGAGGTACTCCGGCTGGAGGGGAGGATCTTCGGGCACCGCTGGCTCTTCGGCGCGCTCCTGCCCCACGGTCCCCCGCGGCGGCTCGATCCGGCCCATCGGAAGGAGGTCTCGACCGAGCTCGTGCGGATCTCCGGGGAGTTCGAGCGGCTCTGGACGCTGTTCCTCGAGTCGCGCACGTTCATCGACCGGATCCAGTCGACGTGCCCCGTGAGCCGGGCGGAGGCGGTCCACTGGGGGGCCGTCGGCCCCACGCTGCGGGCCTCGGGCGTTCCCTGGGACGACCGGCTGCGGGTGCCGGTCCCGCCGTACGACGACCTCTTCGTCGCGCTCCCGCACGTCGCGGGCGGGGACGCTCTCGCACGCCTGACCGTCCGGATGGAGGAGGTCCGCGCGAGCCTCCTTCTGCTCGAGCAGATGATCGACCGGTGGCCGACCTCGGCCGCCGCGTCGGCGCCGAACCCGCCGGTCGTCGAGGGGCGCGGGATCGGACGGACCGAGGCCCCGAGCGGGGACCTCGTTTACGACGTCACCGTGCGGAGCGGGCGGGTCGCCTCGCTCGAGTTCCGGTCCCCGAGCGTCGCGAACTGGCCGGTGTTCGCGCTCGGGATGCGCAACGCGGTGTTCACGGACTTCCACTTCGCGCTCGAGAGCTTCGGGTTCGCGTTCGCCGAAACGGACGGGTGAGGCCGATGCCGAGCTGGATCGAGCAGTCGATCGCCCGCGGGATCCTGACGACCCGCTACCCTCACGCCCCCGCGAGCGACGCCGAGGTCCCGCTCACCGGGCGCGCCCCGGGGCCGAAGGACCCGGGCACGACGCCACGGTCCGCGATCGATTCCTGCCCGGTCGGCGCGATCGCCGCGACCACGGTCGACCAGGGCAAGTGCATTCGCTGCGCCCGGTGCCTGGCGCGGGGGTTCGCGTTCGCCGGGAGCGTCGAGTCCGTCGCGCGCGCGCGCGCCGAGCTCAAGACCGGGCCCGGTGCGGTCCCGACGGCCGCCCGCCCCGTCCCGCTGGCCGAGTTCGGACGGTCGCTGCACGTCTTCCTGGTCGACGTCGGCAGCTGCAACGCCTGCAACTTGGAGGTGCTCGGGATCGCGAATCCGTTCTACGACTCCCAGCGCCTCGGGATCTTCTTCACGAACTCGCCCCGCCACGCGGACGTGCTGCTGGTCGTCGGGGTGCCGACGCCCGAGATGCGTGAGCCGGTCCTCCGGGCGTACGACGCGATCCCGGCGCCGAAGGCGGTCGTCGCGGTCGGCGCGTGCCCGATCAGCGGCGGGGCGTTCGCCCGCAACCCCGGGCTCGTCGGCCCGCTCGACGGGATCCTCCCGGTGGACGTCTACGTCGCGGGCTGCCCGCCGACCCCCGTCGCGATCCTGGACGCGATCCGCGCGGTCGCCGGTCGCGCGCGGCCCGCGGAGGAGGCCTGACGATGGACGTCCCCGGGGCGATCCTCACGGCCGCGGTCGTCGGGCTCTTCGCCGGCGCGCCGCTCGCGCTCGCC
>JASHQY010000177.1 GCA_030038885.1 Thermoplasmata archaeon
TGCGTCTGGTCCCACGCGTCGGCGGACGCGCGGTCGAGGGCATGGCGGTCCCCCCCGCGCTGGAGCGCGACCCGGATCGCCTCGACGTCGATCGTGATCTGCCGGTCGGTCTCCGAGCGGAACTCCCGCGTCGACTCCGCCGCCCGCTCGACGAGGTCGCCGCGGATCCGGCCGCACTGGCGGTCGAGCTCCTCATCGACCAGGGTCGGCAGCCGCCGCTGGAGCCCGCGGCGGAGCACGGCCCCCGGGAGGATCAGGAACGTCTGGCCGGCGAGCGTGCTCTCGAACAGGCGGGAGATCCCCGGCAGGTAGCGCTTCGCCTCCGCGAGGTCGACCTCGGCGCCGACCGGCGTGAGCTTGAGGTCGAAGAGCCCCTCCGCGGTGTGCTGGAACGACTCGAGCGAGCGGTGGAGCCGCTCCTCGTAGCGGCGGAACGCCTCCGCGAGGCTCTTCGCGAGCGACTCGGTCACCTCCCGCCGCAGCGCGTCGACCCGCGGGCCGAGCAGCGAGCGGAAGCGCTCGTCGAACCCCTGGGCGACCCCCGCGCCGAGCGCTCCCCCGCCGGCCTGGAGGAACTCGGTGAGCGCGTCCGTGAGGTGTCCCCGCTCGGACTCCCGGAACTGGCGCAGCCGCTCGTCGCCCGACTCGAACGCCTCCTTGACCTCGCTGTCGAGCACGCCGTCGGCCGCGCGCTGCTCGCGACGGAACTCGGCGATCCCCCGCTCGAGCGCCCGGCTCTTCTCCGCGTACTCCTGCTCCGAGAGCTTCGAGCTCTTCAGCGAGAGCTCGAGGATCTCGCGCAGGCGCGCGGAGTACTGGAGGATCCGGTGGCGGGCCACGTCCGCGACCGCGCCCGCCCGGCCGGTCGTGAGGTAGCTCTCGAGCGCGCGCACGAGCCCCGGGAGGCCGGAGCCCTCGTACGCGGCCGCGTCGTGGTCCCGCCCCGCGCGGAGCGCGCGCCCCGCCGAGATCGAGAAGATCCGGATCGCGCCGAACCCGCAGCGGTCGCGCAGGATCGACTCCGTGTACTTGCGCAGCGTCTCGGCCTCCCCGTCCGGGAGGAGGTCGACCTTGTTGAGGACGAAGAAGAACTTCGTCGCGTAGCCGGCCGCGTCGCGCAGGAACCCGACGTCGTTCTCGGTGAGCGGGGGCTCCGGGGAGAGCACGTAGATCGCCGCATCGACCTCGGGGAGCAGCGACCGCGCGGCGGCGGTGTTCTCCGCGACGACCGATCCGACGCCGGGGCTGTCGAGGAACGTCACGCCGTGGGCCCAGGCGGGGACCGGCACCGCGAGTTCGACCGTCCGGATCCCCTTGCGGTTCCCCGGGTTCTCGGTCTCGGTCACGAACTCGCGGACCCGGTCGACCGTGAGCACGTGCGTCTCCCCCGAGGCCTCGGTCACGCGCAGTTCGCCCGGTCCCTCGCGGACCGCGATCGCCGTCGAGGTCATCGGGAGGATGCCGGACGGGAGGACCTCGTGTCCGATCAGGGAGTTCAGGAGGGTCGACTTCCCGCGCTTGAACTGCCCGAGGACGGCGACCGAGAGCTCGCGGCGCGAGATCGCGCCGGCGGTGCGATCGATCGCGGACGCGAGGGCCTCCTGCGACACTCCGGTCGCGACCTCCCGCAGCATGCGGAAGGCGGTCTCCGGGGTCCACTGCGCCGCCACGTCCCTGCCCGCCATACTCCGTTCGGGTAGGAGCCATCGTCCGCGCTGCGGCGGTTGGGGGAGGCGGGCTCCACCGCCCGCGCGCGGGACCGGTACGGGCTACTTACCGCTTTCCTCGGGACCGGCCGGGGCCCTACCCGGGGAGACCCCGGGGACGTGCCGCGTAGGTCGGGATCCGCGCGAGGTGGGTCCCCGCGAGGATCGCCCAGAGCAGGAGCGGAGCGACGATCAGCCGCTCCATCCCCCCGACGCCGAGCGCCCCCCAGGCCTTCGCCTCGAACAGGATCAGGGCGATCAGTCCGACGAGGCCCGAGAGGATCGTGTAGGCGCGGAACCCGTCCCAGCGGGTGTCGCGGAACATCGCGAACCCGAGGACGATCAGCGCGAGGTTCCCGGCGATGAACGCGATCGCCGCGGAGAGCGTGTGGACCCGGACGTTCACGTCCTCGGGGAAGAACCCGACGCCGATCGCGCCGAGGGCCGCGATCGCGAGGAGCGCGAGGCCGACCGTCCGGGTGCTCCGCGGAGGGAACCCCGTGCGGATGAGGATCACCGCGAGGACGATGAGGATCCCCAGGAGGACGATCGTGACCATGAAGACCTCGTGCCACGGGGAGCAGACGTAGCCGCCGTCGTAGCTGTGCCCCGCGAGCACGCCGCAGTGGGCCGCACCGAGGTCGCTGATGTAGTTCTGGGTGAGGCTGTAGGAGGATTCGTACCCGATCTGGGTGACGATCATCCCCGCGATGAAGATCAGCGACGCGAGCACCAAGAGGATCGCGCCGTGCCGTACGGAGCGGTGGACGAGCGGGCCGTAGCGCTCCCCGTGCGGGGGCGGGACCTCCGAGGCTTCGTCGGCCACGGGCCGTCCCTAGTCCCGCCGCGCGTTCCGCTCGTAGGAGGCGTCGCTCGCCTTCTTGAGCCGGGCCCCGTCGCGGTCGCACACAGGTCGGGCGCTCGGGGGCACGTCGATGACGTACCCTCCGCCGCACTTCGGGCACTCATAGTACGGCATGGTGCTGCTCCCTTCGGTGGGATGCGTCCCCCGTATAAAGGCGAACGGTTCAACGAGCACGGACGAGGGGATATCCCACGGCGGCGTGGTCCGTCGGGGACCGGCCGTGCATCGAGATCGCGACCCTCGCGTCCCTCGAACGACCCGGCCGCGTCCCGCCGCCGGTCCGGATCGCCCGCGGCCGGTGGCGCTCGGCTCCGGGCGGGAGCGGTTCCGGGACGGGAACGCCTACCGCGCCGCCCGGGAATGGCAGCGGTACGAGGGAACCGCCCAGCGGGACCTGTTCCGCACGCTTCGGGCGCGGTTCCTCGCGCGCCACGCGGTCCCGGCACGCTGGGTCCTCGACGCGGGTTCGGGTCCGGGCCGCTTCACCCGGTCGCTCGGCACCGGCGTCGGCGTGCGGCGGATCGCGCTCGACATCGGAGGAGAGATGCTGCGCGCGGTCGCGGGGCACCGCGCGGACCCCGGGGAGCCCCTCCCCGATCGCGTGCGGGCGGACGCCGCCCGCCCGCCGTTCGTGGCGGGGGCGTTCGATCTCGTCGCCGCCCTCGGGAACCTCCTGGGGTTCGTCGAGGACGAGAGCGACCGGCTGTTCTCGGAGCTCTGCGCGCTCGTCGCTCCCGGGGGGACGCTCCTGTGGGAGCTCGCCCCCGGGCCGGGCGAGCGGAGCCGGTACCTCCACCGACTGCCGCCGGGCAGCGTCGCCCGGCTCCTGCGCTCGGCGCCGGGTCTCGTGAGCGCCCGCGTTCTGCGCGAGGGGTTCGTCCCGGAGCCGCGGCGGCGCACCGCGCCCGGAGAGTTCCGCCGCGTGTCGGCCGACGCGCTCGCTGCGCGGCTCACGTCGATGGGCTTTCGGGTCGAGGAGGTGCTGGCGGTCGCCCCCGGTCTCGGCCCTGACCCGGTGCGGCTCGCGGCGATCGCCCGCGACGCGAAGGCGTGGTCCCACGTGCTGGAGGTCGAGGAGTCGCTCGGGCGCTCGCCGGATCGGTGGCCCGCGGCGGCCGCCGTGCTGATCGCCGCGAGCGCCCCCGGGGGCGGAACCGCCCGGACGGGTCCCGACCGACCCCAAAGCGAGGGATAAAGTAGGGCGCTCGACCCATGAATCCGTCAGGGCAATATCATGGCCAAGGGCAGCGCGCGCCCGAGGAAGGCCCCGGCCACCGCGACCCGATCGATCGCGGTCCCCGGACCCGAGGATCTCGAGCTCGCGAAGGATGACGCGCTCCTCCAGCTGAGGATCGGGCGCTACACCCACTTCTACACGATCGTGATCTCCGCGGCGCTCGCTCTCGACGGGATCCTCCTCCTCTACTTCCAGCCGCACCTCGACGCGATCGCCCCCGGTTCGTGGGGGACGTCGTTCTACCTGCTGCTCCCGATCGGCGCGGGCGTGATGATCGCTGCCGTGGGGCTCGCGTCGAAATGGGAGGAGTACAACCTCTGGCCGTGGGAGGCCCACTTCGCGGCGTCGGTCGCCGCGCTGGCGGCCAACGCCCTGATCCTGTTCGTGTTCGTCGCGCACGTCGCGAACTACGGGGCGTTCGGGGGGGTCGCGCTCTGGTCGTGGTACTACCCGGTGATCCTCGCGGGCATCAGCTTCGCGCTGATCGGGCTGGTGCTGACGTGGCGGGGCTGGTCGTTCCGCCAGTGGGCGAGCGCGTTCGCCGCCGTCCTCCCGGTCGCGACCGCGCTGGTCGTGCTCTTTCCACCGAGCGGCGCGACCAGCCTCGATTCGGCGCTCGCGATCAGCCTGTTCATCTCGGCGATCCTCTACCAGATGTCGGGCTCGCTCCTCCATCTGATCTCCTCGGGCACGCGCTCGCAGGAGCGCGAGCTCATCACGTCGGGGCAGACGCGGATGTTCCGGCTCGCGGACGAGGTCCGCCAGCGGGACGAGGCGCTCCGCTTCCGCGAAGCGGCGCTCGTCAAGCGGGAGGCGGACGTCGAGAACGACGAGATGTCGATCGAGCGGCAGCAGGCGGCGCTGGGCGAGGCCCGCTCGCAGCTCGAGCACCTCGAGGAGGACTATCGGACGCGCTCCGACGCGGTCGTCGCCACGGAGCGGACATGGGCCGGCAAGATCGCCGACCTGGAGGGACGGGAGCGGGCGGTCGCCGACCGGACGCAGGCCCTCGAGCTGCGCGAGCAGGAGGTGCAGCGCTCCACCCCGCTGATCTCCGGGCGCGAGCAGCGCCTCGTCGCACGGGAGGGGGAGCTCACCCAGCGCGAGGTCGAGCTGACCCAGCGCGCGCAGGACATCGACCGCCGCGCGGCCGCCCTCCCCGAGTCCGAGGCACGCCTCGAGGCCCGGAAGAAGGAGCTCGACCAGAAGACGGTCGATCTCCTGCGGCGCGAAGGGGCGGTCTCCGCGGCCGAGTCGGGCGGGAAGTCCATCGCGAGCGGGTCCCCCGCGGGCGCGCCGGACCTCGCGAACCGGGAGCTCCAGCTCCAGCAGCTCAAGTCGGTCCTCGACGAGCAGAACGTCACGCTCGGACGGCGCGCGAAGGAGACCGCCGAGCGGGCGCGATCGGTCGAGGCCGCGCTGAAGGTGTCGATCGCCAAGGAAGCCGCGCTCGCCTCACGCGAGGCCGCGGTGCAGCAGCGCGAGGCGGACCTCGACGGGCGCTCGAAGGCGGTCGAGGAGCGGCGCGGCGCGTACGAGACCGCGGCCCGGGACTACGAGTCGCGCCTCGCGACGATCGGCCGGACCCAGGTCGAGACGGCGCAGAAGGCCGCCGCGGTCGACCAGGGACTCAAATCGCTCGCGGAGCGGGAAGCCGCGGTCGGCGAGCGGGAGAAGCGCGCCCGGGCCGCCCAGACGGACGTCGAGACGCGCGAGCGCTCGGTCCACGCCCGCGAGCGGGCGCTCTCGGCCAACGAGGCCGAGCTGTCGCTGCGCCGCCAGGAGACCGCGCGGGCCGGTGACCTCGGTGCGGCCATGGCGGCCGCGGCCGGGGCGGGCTCGCGCATGGGGCTGGGCACCGGGTCGGGCACCGCCCGGGGGCGCGAGCCCGGGGTACGGGACCTGTCGACCGAGGAGTCCGTCGCCCCCGCGGCGGAGACCCTCCACGTCGCGTCGCAGCGGCGGATCGCCGACCGGATCCCGACGGGGACCCCCCGGCTCGACGACCTCCTGCTCGGCGGGCTCCCACCGAAGTCGCACGTCGTCCTGCTCGGCGACGCGTTCGTCGGCAAGGAGATCGTGCTCTACGCGTTCGTCGCGGAGGGCCTGAAGCGCGGCGAGCCGATCGTGATCGTCACCGCCTCGCGCGGGCCGACCGAGGTCGCGCAGAGCCTCGGGGTCGTGCTGCCCCAGTTCCGGGAGTACGAGCAGATGGGGATGGTCACGTGGATCGACGCGTCCGGTCCGGCGAGCGGACCGTCCGACCCGCACCGCCTGACGACCACCGGCTCGGACGACCGCGCCGGGATCCTGTCGAACCTCGTGCGGGCCGCGAAGGCGGCCGACGGCGAGCGATCGGCGCCGTTCCGCGTCGGCTTCCTCGGCCTCGCCGGCGTGCTCGCGCACGTCGACGAGCGGGCTGCGTTCTCGTTCCTGCAGAACGTCGTGGGGATCCTCAAGCCCCGCAACGCGCTGGCGGTCTACTCGCTCGAGAGCGGCGCGCTTTCGGACGCGCAGGTCGAGACCCTGCTCGGCCGGATGGACGGCGCGCTCGTCTTCCGCCAGGACCGGGACAAGACGTTCCTCCAGGTCAAGGGGCTGGGCGAGGTGCAGACCCACGATTGGATCGAGTGCCGCGCGACCAACCGTGCCCTGATCGTCGGGTCGTTCGCGCTGGAACGCATCCGCTAGGGCACCCCCCGCGTGTCCCCCCCAAGGGGTTGGCAGCGGGCTGGCGCATCGGCGTTCGGGGTCCGGAGTGCGGACCCTCCGGTTCAGCCGGAGTACTCGGTTCGATCGACCACGTACCGCGGCTCGTCCCCGCGGAAGAACCGGGCGAGGTTCTCGGCCGCGCGCTCGAGCACGTGCGCCTCCTCGCCCGGGGCGACGCCCGCCGAGTGTGGAGTCCCGACGAAGTTCGGGAGGGAGGTGAACGGGAACTTCCCGAACAGGGTCCCGCCGCGGTAGTCCTCGTTCCACCAGACGTCGATCGCCGCGCGGAACTCCGGGTGCGTCTCGAGGTGGTGGAAGAGCGCCGCCTCGTCGACCGTTCCCGCGCGCCCGACGTTCACGAACACCGCGTGCGGCCGCATCGCCGCGAGCTCGGCCGCGCCGATCGTTCCCGCGGTCCGCCGGGTCAAGGGACGGGCCTCGAACACGAAGTCGCCGAGCGCGAGGGCCTCGCGGATCCGTTCCGCGGGAAAGATCTCGTCCGCGCCCTCGACCGGCGCGCCGCTCCGGTTCACGCCGACCACCCGGACCTCGAAGCCCGAGAGCCGCCGTGCGATCGCGCGGCCGATCTCCCCGTAGCCGAGGACGACCGCGGTCGTCCGGTAGAGCAGGCGCTGCACGGGCGGCGGGCGCAGCTGGCCGGTGCGCACCATCTCGCGCGCCGCGTAGAGGTCGTGCGCCGCCGCGAGGGCGAGCGTGATCGCGTGCTCCGAAACGTAGGGGGCCATCGCGCCGACGTTCCCGGCCACCCGGACCCGCTCGGGAAACTTCGAGAACGGGAACCCGTCGAGGCCGGTGTAGAGCCGCTGCACGAACGCGAGTTTCGGGGTGGTCGCGGGATCGAACGGCCCCGAGTCGCGCGCGAACGACGCGATCAGGAGCGCTTCGACGTCGCCCCGGGCGGACGGAGGCGTTTCCTCGAGAAAGCCCCACGGGATCGCCGGCAGGAGCCGGTCGAGGCTCTCCCGCAGGTCCGGTCGCGGCCGGATCGTCACGAGCAGGCGGGGCCGTTCCGAGTTCACGGCTCCGGCAGGGGAACGCCCCTCTTGGCGTTCGCGGTGCGGGCCCGGGCCGCGGGGCGCGAGGGCCGGGGTCTTGTACGCGGTCCCGCTGAGCCTCCCATGCCCTCCCCCCGGTACCGGCTCCACCATGTGCTGATCGCCGCGCCGCCCGGATCGGAGGCCCAGGCGCGGGCGTTCTTCGTCGACGTGCTCGGGATGACCGAGGTGCCGAAGCCCGCGACCCTCGCCGCGAAGGGCGGGATCTGGCTCGACTTCGGCGGGACCCAGCTCCACGTCGGGATCGAGAGCGCGTTCCGTCCGGCCGAGAAGGCGCATCCCGCGTTCGAGGTCGACGACGTCGAGGCGGTGCGCGAGCGCCTGCGCGCCCGGGGGATCGAGACGTGGGAGCACGAGCGCTACCCGGGCCGTCGCCGGTTCTACGCCCGGGACCCGTTCGGCAACCGCCTCGAGTTCCTCTCGACGGCCAGCGGCCGGTGGTAGGCGGCCGCCGTCTACGCCGGGCCGGTCGGCTCCGTCGGCGCCTCCATCCGGATCTCGCCCTCGATCGTGTGCGCGGCGGTTTCGGCGAGCCGCCGCGCCTCCTCGACCGTCGGAGCCCGGGCGACTGCTACTCCGAGGCGTCGCTCGGGGTACCCTTCGGGCTTGCCGAAGAGGAACACCCGCACGCCGTGGGGCGCGAGCGCGCGGCGGAGCCCGCCGAACGACGGCGCCCACCCGGAGGACGCGGCGAGGATCACGTGCGCGGCCGCCGGCGTGGTCGGCTCCGGGCCGACGTACGGAAGCCCCAGGATCGCGCGCGCGTGCAGGGCGAACTCGCTGTTCCACTGACTCCCGAGCGTCACGAGCCCGGTGTCGTGCGGCCGCGGGGAGACCTCGCTGAAGTACACGTCCGGTCCGCGAACGAAGCACTCGACCCCGAAGAGCCCGACCCCCCCGAGCTGGTCGGTCACGGCGGTCGCGGTCGCGTCCAGCGCGCGCCGGACCTCAGGGGCGAACGCCTCCGGCTGCCAGCTCTCGTGGTAGAG
>JASHQY010000178.1 GCA_030038885.1 Thermoplasmata archaeon
GGATCGCGTTCGTCCTCCCGGTGCTCACGAGCGCGTTTGCCTACAACCTGCCCCCGGGCAAGTACGCTGTCGGCAGCGGGGTCGGGATGGCGTTCCGTCAGTTCGGCTCCGTGATCGGAGCGGCGCTGGCCATCTCCTCCCTTACTTCCCTGGGGAACGGGCTCGCCCCGTACCGGCAGATCTGGCTCCTGACGATCTTCGCCGGCCTCGGAGCGAGTCTCTTGGGCATCGGTCTTACCCGGCCATCGGAGCTCCGCTCGATCGTCGACCACGGGGAACGGCGTAGCGCGAACCCCGCGTCGCCCGCGGCGCTCGACCGGCGGGCAGCGCCGCGAGAGGCGTCGTGCGAGCCCGGGTGCTCCGCCGAACCGATGCCGAACCTTGCACGGGGGGAACGCTCGCGCGATCCGGTCGGAGGGCGGAGCCTCCCGAGCCGTCCGATCGAAGGGTACGAAGCGACCGGGTCCGCGCCCTCTCGCTGAGGGGGCGCGCGGTTCGGTGCGAAGTGCCGCCGATTCCGAATCTCGCCAAATCTCGGGAGAAATCGGTCGCTCGGAACACCTCCGCGCTCGTTCCCGCACACTTCCTCACGGCAGGATTAACTACCGTCCCGCGCTTCGCTACCCTTGGTGGCAACACCGGGGGACCGAGCATGATCTTGGGAATGGCGGAAGTGGAAGCGGCGGGAAGGGCGGCACAGATGGCAGCGGTTCACGCGGCCGCGTCGATGCAGGCGCTGGCGTCGATGAAGACCGCGCTTGTGGCGACCGCGGCGCTGACCAAGGCCGCGTTGACCAAGGTGGCCCTGACGAAGCTCGCGCTGACCAAGGCGGCCCTGACGAAGGCCGCGCTGACCAAGGCCGCGCTGACCAAGGCGGCCCTCACCAAGGCAGCCCTGACCAAGGCAGCCCTCACCAAGGCCGCGCTGACGAAGGCAGCCCTGACCAAGGCGGCGCTCACGAAGGCCTCCTTGACCAAGGCCGCGGCGACGAAGGCCTCGCTCACCAAGGCCGCGTCGACCAAGGCGGCTCTGACCAAGGCCGCCGCTACGAAGGCGGCCGTGACGGCCACCATGGCCTAGGCGAGCGCAGCGGTCCTCGGGAAGCGGCGGACCGGCGTACGCCGGCCGCCGTGGGTCCCTCGCCCCGGGTCGCACCGATCGGGACGTCCGACCGGCCGATCCGGTGGCGGGCCGTATCGCGGCCGGGGTCAGGCTGTGGCGACCCGGTCACGATCGTCGATGCACGTGCTCGGCGATCCGCTCGGTGAACCAAGTGGGGTAGCTGGCCGAACCCAGCGGAAAGGTCCGTCGAACCCGCACGACCCGCTCCGCTCCCGCGAACCTACGGAGGAAGCGTTCGAGGATCGTCGGCGCGTCGGCCGGCACGAGCCCCGCGACGATCGTCGCAGTATCCTCGGGCCGAAGGCCGAAGCCGTCGGGGGCGACCGGCATCCAGGCCGGCGCCTCCGAGGAGATCCAACGGACGACCGCTTCGCGGTCTCGAGAGTTCTCGATCTCCGCCGAGACGTACGCGAGCGGGAACTCCTCCGAACTCGGGCCGTGCGTCCACCAGCACGCACGGGCATCGGCCAGCTGGTGGTAGCACCGCGCCGCGGTCTTGAGGCTGATCCCCACGTCCTCGGCGATTTCGCCGAACGTGGCCTCCGGACGGCGTCGGACGCACTCGAGGACCTTCCAGTCGAGCGGCGAGAGCTCCCGGTCGCAGGCCGGTAGGTAGTACGGTTGCGGCGTCGGTGGCCGCGGCGCCGCCACGAGGCGGCCGAGCAACGCCGCGGAGCGGGCGGCGGTCGCCGCGCTGTCGGCCACGAAGTGGACCCCGATCTTCCGCTGGTCCTCGTCGAGGATATCGCGGGTGAAGATCACCCCGTCGACCAGAGCCAGGTCGCGGAGGATCCGGTCCACCTCCCCCGGTTGCCGGACCAAGAGGTCCGCTACGAAGACGTGCTGGCCGAAGAGCGCCGGGTTCGGAAGGACGGCGCGGTCCCGCAGGAACCCGCGCTCGGTCAGATGGAGGAGGCGGGCCCGCACCCCGCTCTCGCTGATCCCGACGCGTTCGGCGATCTCCCGGGGAGAGACCAGCGGGTCGATCACGCGCCGCCCGGCCCAGAACCGCGCCTCTCCGCCGGGCGAGAGGAACCGGTAGATCGCGAAGTCGAGGCCGTCCATGGTGGAGTGCGCAGAGGTGAGGCGGCGGCCCCTCTATAGATGGTTCGGCGCCCGTCGCGGGCTCCCGGCGTCGTCGCCCCGACCCCCCCCGCCGTGCGGTCTGCGGAGCGGCACGAGGACGCGGTGGGCGAGACCGCTCGGGCTCGGTCAGTTCTCGATCGCGCGGTTCGCCGCCCGCAACCGGCGGCTCATCTCTTCGAGAATGCGCAAGACGACCGACGGTTCGCTGGACGCGAAGCCCCAGAACTCCCACTTCGAGAGCGCGACCAGCTTCGACGGCTGCACCGTCACGACGTCCGCGGAGCGCGGCAGATCGTCGAACAACGACATCTCGCCGAAGAACTGGCCGACCCCGAGTCGAGCGAGGCGGTGCTCGCCGCGGCGGACCTCCGCGGCGCCCTCGAGGATCAGGTAGAGTCCGTTGCCCCGGTCGCCCCGCTTGACGACGGTCTTGCCCGCGTCGTAGCCGACGACCTTCGCCCACTTCGCGAGCGACTTCAGCTGGCTCGGCGACAGCGCTCCGAGGATCGAGACCTTCTTCAGTCGCGTCACCAACTGGCTCGTGGGGAATTCGACCGGTCCCGGCATCCGGGGGGTCGACTTTCTCCCGGGATTAATACGTATCCCACGAGGGCCCGCGATGGACCGGTCCGGTCCGCCGGGGGGGAGGGAATCTCGCCCGCGGAACCCGGTGCCGGCCCGGCGGGGCACCCGCGCGTTCGTGCGGCTCGGCGCCCGGCTCCGGTCGGTTCGCAGTGCGGGAGGGACATCGGTCATGAAATACCCCTTCCCTGTTCGGCAGCGGCAGGCCCAGGAGCGATCCGACCCGTGAAACTCACGTTCCTTGGCACGGGCGCCGGCAACTTCCGGGGCAGCGGCCGCCAGATGTCCGGCGCGCTGGTCGACGGGCTGCTGCTCGACTGCGGGGCCGGGACCACCGCCCGCCTGTACGACGCAGCGCTGTACGACAGCGTGGAGGCCGTGCTGATCTCCCATCTGCACACGGACCACCTCGCCGGTCTCTTCGACTTCCTCCTGCACACGCTGATCTCCGGACGGAAGCGACCGCTGACGGTCCTCTCTCCGCCGGGCCTCGCCCCGATCCTCCGGGGGATGAACGCGGTCGGGGCGATGGTCAAGGACCCGGCCGAGCTCTACGACTTCCGCCTCGTCGAGGACCTCCGTCCGGACGTGACGATCGGGCCGTGGCACGTTCAGGGGATCCCGATGCACCACACGATCTACGATCTCGGGTACCTCCTCACGTCCGAGCGACGGACGCTGTTCTACACCGGGGACACCCGGCCGCCCTCGTCGCCCGACGGGGTGCGCGCGGACGTCGTGATCCACGAGGCGACGTTCGCCGACCGGGAGGGCGCGATCGCGCACGAGTACGGTCATTCCACCGGCTCCCAGGCGGCGCTCGCCGCCGCTCGGATGGGCGCCCGCCAGCTGTTCCTGACGCACATCGAGAGCCGGGAGGGCGCGGACGCGGAGATCCTGCGCGAGGCCCGCGCGGTCTTCCCGGAGACGACGCTCACCGAGGACCGAGCTCAGTACGAGATCTGACGGGACCGCGCTCGGGCGGGCCCGGTCCCGGATCCACGAGCCCGTCGGGCGACGCGCCGACGCGCGGCGTCAGGCCACCGGTGTCGCGAACGTCGGAACGTACTCGGAGGAGAGCCGCCCGACCATGGGGATCGTGTGCCCGCACGCGCGGCAGCGGTTCTGCTCGTCGAGATGCCAGCCCTGGATCGTGAAGCCGTAGCGCCGCACGGCGATCGCCCCGCATCCCGGGCAGTACGTGTGCTCGAGCGGATGGCCCCACACGTTGCCGAGGTAGGCGTACTCGAGGCCCTCCTCCTTGAGGATCGAGTGCAGCTGCTCGAGCGTGCGGATCGGCGTCTCGGGGAGATCCATCATCTTGTAGTCCGGATGGAACCTCAGAAGGTGGAACGGGGTCGACGGCCCGAGCTGGTCGACGACGTACCGGGCGAGCCGGCGGGTCGCCTCGGCGGAGTCCCCGACCTCCGGCACGATCAGGTCCGTGACCTCGACGTGCACTCCCCGCTCCTTCAGGTCCCGCATCGTGGATAGGATCGGCTCCGGACCCTTCGCGGTGATGTACTTCCGCAGGAACCCGGGCTCGCCGCTGCCCTTGAAGTCGACGCTGACGGCGTCCAGCCGGGTCCCCAGCACCGCGACCGCCTCCGGCGTCATGTAGCCGTTCGTGACGAAGTTCGTGAACAGCCCCGCCCGGTGCGCCTCCTGCGCCACGTCCATCGCGTACTCGAGGAAGATCGTCGGTTCGTTGTAGGTGAACGTGATCCCCTGGCACCCGTAGCGCTCCGCGCCCGCCACCGCGGCCTTCGGCGGGAGGGGCCGCCCCACGACCAGGTGCTCCTGGGAGATCTCCGCGTTCTGGCAGTAGAGGCACCGCCAGTTGCAGCCGACCGTGCCGATCGAGTAGACCCGGGCGCCCGGACGGAAGTGCGAGAGCGGCTTCTTCTCGACGGGGTCGACCTGGACGGCCGCGGCGCGTCCGTACGAGAGGAGCCGGAGCTGACCGCCCTCGTTCTTGCGCACGAAGCAGAATCCGTGGCCTCCCTCGGGGATCGTGCAGTACCGGGCGCACGCGGTGCACCGCACCTTCCCGCCGTCCAGCGGTTCGAACAGGGAGGCCGGGTGCCCTTCCGGGAGCGGCATGGAGGTCCCGGGAAACTAGACGTCGCGACCGAATGAAGTCTCGCTCCGCGCCCCAGCCGAAGGTTCATCTTCCCGGTGGCGTCCCGGTGGCCGATGCCGGAGCGCACCGGTCCGAACGCCGGCGACGACGCGGCGGACCGGGTCGAGCGGCAGGTGGCCGAGCAGATCGCGCCGAGCCCCGAGTTCCTGGCCCGGGTGGCGGCCGTCCGGTCCGAGCTCGTCCGCAGGGTCGAGGCCGCGGCCCGGGCCCGGTCGAGCCCGCTCGTTCGGGCGCTGGTCGCCGGGAGCGCCGCCCGCGGGACGTTCCTCACGGACCGGCTGGACGTCGACCTGTTCCTCCTGTTCCCCCCGGACCTCTCCCGCGACCGCCTCCGGGAGGAGGGGCTCGCGCTGGGGAACGCGGTCCTGACGCACCCCGAGACGCGCTACGCGGAGCACCCGTACCTGCGCGGGGAGTTCGAGGGGTTCCGCGTCGACGCGGTGCCGGGGTTCGCGGTCACGGACCCCTCCGCCCCGCTCTCGGCGGTCGACCGGACGCCGTTCCACCAGGAGTACCTGGCCCGGCGGGAGACCCCCGACATCGTGAGCCAGGTCCGCCTCGCGAAGCAGTTCTTCCGCGCGCTCGGCGTTTACGGCTCCGAGGCGAAGACCGAGGGCCTCTCCGGCTACCTCGTCGAGCTGTTGATCCTGCGCTTCGGCTCGCTGCGGGCGCTGCTCGCGGCCGCGCGGACGTGGCGGGTCCCGGTGCGCCTCGCCGAGCCCGGTGCCGAGCCGCCACGGCTCCCATCGGACGTCGCGCTGATCCTCGCCGATCCGGTCGACCCGCATCGCAACGTCGCGAGCGCGCTGTCGCGCCGCAACCTTTCGCTCGTGATCCTCGGGGCGTCCGCGTACCTCGCGCGGCCGAGCGCGGCGTGGTTCGAGCCGCGGCCGCGGACCGCGCTCTCCCGCGCGGGCGCGCTCGAGGTCGTTGGCACCCGGGCGAGCCACGTGACGGTCGTCCTCCTCCCACGGCCGGACCTCGTGGACGACACGCTCTATCCCCAGGTCCGCAAGGCCGAGCACGCGATCGCGGACGAAATCGCCCGTTCCGGCTTCGAGGTCCTGGGATCGTCGAGCCTCGTGGCGGCGGACCGCGTGCTGGTCCTCGTCGAGGTCGCCCACGCCGAGCGGTCCGCGGTGCGCCGCCAGGACGGACCCCCGCCCGGGCTCGACCGGGTCGGGAACTTCCTCGGCAAGTGGACGGCGCCCGGCGCGCCGATCCTGCAGGGCCCGTACCTCCGACCCGACGGCAGCCTGGGGGTCGAGACCCGGCGGGCGGAGCGGGACGTCGAGTCGGTGCTCCGCTCGGCCCTCCCCCGCCTCGCGCTCGGGAAGGACCTGACGCCGTCGGACCCCCACCGGGCCGAGGTCCGCCCGCTCGCGGAGGTCCCCGACTCCCCGGCGCTCGCGGACGCGCTCGGCGAATTGCTCGCGAAGCGGCTGCCCTGGCTCGACCGATCCTAGTGCGCGAGCGGCACGAGATCGAGCAGGAGGAACCAGAGCGCGAACCAGCCGAAGAACTCCATCGCGAGCAGCCCGGCCCAGTCGCCCTTCGTGTACAGATCGCTGCGGCGCCGGACCCGCCGGATGAGGAACGGGCTCAGGATCAGCACGAGGATCCCGAGCGCGAGCGGCACCCACACCGTCATCCCCACGACCGAGAGCGCCCAGGAGAACAGCCCCATCCCGAGCGTGAGGACCCCGACGACCAGGAGGCCCCCGCCGAGCTCGAACTCCTTGGTCGCGAACGAGGCCTCGTCGAACTCCGGGAACTCGAAGGCCGCCGCCTCCTCCTCTTCGAGCTTCCGACGGACCTTCTTCGCCATCCGCTACGCTCCTCGGGCCGACCGCGCGCTCCGGTAGAGCTCTTCGGCGTGGTAGGAGCTGCGGACGAGCGGTCCCGCCTCGACGCCCGAGAACCCCGCGGCGAGCGCGCTCGCCCTCCGGCGCGCGAACTCCTCGGGCGGAACGTAGCGGTGCACGGGCAGGTGGTCCGGGCTCGGGCGAAGGTACTGCCCGAGCGTCAGCAGGTCGACCCCGGCCTCGCGGAGGTCGCGGAACGCGGCCGCGAGCTCGGGGTCCTCCTCGCCGAGCCCGAGCATGATCGAGCTCTTCGTCACGAGCCCCGGGGGTCCGAGCTCGCGGGCCCGTCGGAGCACCGCGAGCGATCGGTCGTAGCCCGCGCGCCGGTCCCGGATCGCGCGCGAGAGCGAGCGCACGGTCTCGAGGTTGTGCGCGAGGACGTCGGGGGGGTCCTCGAGGAGCGTCGCGAGCGCGGTGTCGCTCCCCGCGAGGTCCCCGATCAGCAGCTCGACGAGGGTCGCGGGGGCGGCCGCACGGAGGCGGCGGACCGCCTCGGCGAGGACCGACGCGCCCCCGTCCGACAGGTCGTCCCGGCAGACCTGGGTCAGCACGACGTAGCGCAGTCCCCAGGCGCGGACCGCCTCGGCGACCCGGGTCGGCTCGCTCCGGTCGACCGCCCCGTGCGGCCAGCGGGTCGTGACCGCGCAGAAACCGCAGCGTCGCGTGCAGTCGGTTCCGAGCAGCATCAGGGTCGCGGTGCCGGCCGACCAGCATTCGGCGAGGTTCGGGCAGCGGGCCTCGCGGCACACGGTCCCGAGGTTCCACCGGTCCAGGAGCTCCCGGACCTCGGGGTAGAGCGGGCCGCGCGGCGGTCGCGTGCGGATCCACTCGGGAAGCCCGTACCGCACGGGATCGGAGACGACCGGCAGGGCGTGGCTCGCCACGGAAATCCGACCCGGGGGCTCGCTTTAGGCTTTGCGAGCGCGCGGGCCGCCGGTCCGCTCCTCGAGGAGGGTCGTCAGGAGGCTCGCCGGAAGCTCGTCCATCCCGACCTGGCTCGACTCGCCGGTCGCGCCCGGGTCGAGCGAGACGAGGCCGTCCCGCTCGAGCTCCTTCAGGGTCCGCCAGAACGTCGTGCGGCTCATCGGCGGCGCGCCGAGCTCCTCGACCAGCGCGGCGTGGGCGGCGCGGAGCTTCTGGCTGGGGACCGCCGCCCCGCGGCGCTTGAGCGAGCGCGCGAGCGCGAGGAGGACTCCGAGCTGGTTGACGCTGAGGCCCTCCAAGTGCGCCTCCGACATCGTCGGCAGCAGCGAGCCCTTCGCCCGCCGCACGTGCTCGGCGAGGATCGACTCCGCGCCGTCGTCCTCCGCCGCGTGGGCCGCCCCGGCCAGGATCTCGATCGCGAACCGGGCGTCCCCGGTCGGGGCCGCGACCCGCGCGATCTGGTCGAGGATCTCCCGCTCGACGCTCCCGGGCCGGAGCGCGAGCCGCGCGCGCTCCTCGAGGATGTCGGTGAGCGCCGCGCGGTCGTACGGGGCGAGCGAGAGCCGGTGGGTCACGCCGAAGCTCGAGCGGCTCGGAGGGTCGAGGTACGGGAAGAGGTCCTCGGACGCGACCAGGACGAGCGAGATCGACCCGAGCTCGACCTCGCGGGAGCGCGAGAGCAGGTAGACGAGCTTCGTCTCCTGCTTGACGAGCGCGGCGGCCTCGTCCAGGAGGATCACGAGGTGCTGCGGGGCGCGGCGGATCCCCTGCTCGAAGACGTCGAGCATCTCCGAAAGGCTGTAGCCGCGGTCCGGCAGCGAGACCTTCACGCTCCGCAGGAGGTCGAGCATGACGGTCCGGTCGCTCGCGCGGCGCCAGCAGTTGATGTACGGCACCCGGACCGGAAGGTCGTGGAGGCGCCCCGCGCGCTCGAGGTCGGCGCCGAGGCGGCGCACGAGGGCCGTCTTCCCGCTGCCGACCCCGCCGGTCACGAGGCAGTGGAACGGCAGGCCCTTCGAGAGCCCCTCCCGGAACCGTCGCGAGAGGAGACCGAGCTCGGCGTCCCGATGGACGAGCCGCGGGGGCACGTACGACGGGTCGAAGGTTTCCTCCTTCACCAGGATGCGGGCGGGCGGGGACATCGGGTGATCCCGGGGACGAGCCTCGGCAATATCAGGTTCGCCGTCGCGTCCGTCGGGTCCGGGGTCGGCGCCGCGGGGCGCGCAGCGCGCGCTCGAGCCGGGGAACGACCCGTGCGAGGATCGATCGGGTGGGGCGCCGGGCGTCGG
>JASHQY010000002.1 GCA_030038885.1 Thermoplasmata archaeon
AGGTCCCGGAGGAGGTGCTTGGTCCCGTGGATGGCCCACGCGCCGCGCGCGACGAACTCCCCGCTGGCCGCGGACTTCGAGACCTGCTCGGGCGTCACCCAGAACGCCTCGGCGGAGGCGAGCCCCGCGCGCCACGCTTTCGAGAACACCACCGCCCACTGCCCGGCCTCGCGCAGCGTGACCTCCGTGACCTCGCCTTCGCCGGGGGCGGGGTGCTTCACGATCACGCTCGCCGCGCCGTGGAGATCGGCGTGCACGTAGACGTCCCCGTCCTTCATGTTCCGCCGAACGATCAGATCGTTGGAGGACGCGTCCCGTCCCGCGATCACGACCGCTCCCTCCGAGCTCACGAACCAGCGGAACCGCTCGAACCAGTGGGGTTTGCGCCGGGCCTCCGGGGTCTCGCTCCGTCCCCGGACGCCGGCCCCGGGAGGTGCCCCGGGCCGCGCGGACCGGATCTCGGTCTCGGCGAGGGCCGTGCGCGCGCCGGCGAGCTTCGACTGGAGGCGCTTCACCTCGTCGTAGATCTCCTGGGCCGATTCGCGGGGCGTGCGGTCGACCCGCAACGTCACGCGGCGATCCCCCAGGTCGACCGGGATCCTCGGTGCGTCGCCGCCTGCCGCGCGCGCCGTCGCGAGAGCGGATTCCGCGGTCGGGTAGTGGGCATAGATCGCCTCGGCGTCCGCCCGGAGGGCCTGGATCGACTCCGACAGCGTCGCGATCGCCGCGAGCTGCTGCTCGCGCAGGTGCTCGAGCGCCCGACGGGCACGCTCCGCCTCGGCCTCCGCGGGCGACGGCGGCACGACCGTGAGCGAGCGGAAGTACTCGTGGGCGGCGTCGGAGAACGACGGCCGCGAGGATTCGGTGACGCCGTCGACGCTCGACCAGCGCCGGGAGGGGTAGGGGGTCGCATCGACCGGGACGCCGTCGCGCGAATAGACGAACCCCCGGGGGCGATCCCCCACTTCCCGGAGCAGCTCGGCGACCGCGCCCTCGAGCCGGTCTGCCGCGGCGGGGGCCAGCGTCGACGCGGGGGCCGCCCCGTCGAGCCCCGCCCGGACGATCAGTTCCTCGGCGACCGGGCCGCCGAACGAAAGGCGCGCGGCGAGCGTGCTGGCGAGATCGTTCCGGGAGCGGGCGAGCTCCGCTTCGAGCGTCGCGCGGTCGACCGTCCACGGGTCCAGCCGAACCGGGGGCCGGGAGTAGTCGACGCCGACGCGGACCTGCCGGTGCGCCCACCGCCGCGCGTGAGCGACCGCCGCGATCCGACCTCCCCGCGCGACGATCAGGTTCCCGGTGCCGAACATCTCGAGCGCGACGAGGAGCGGATCGGGGTCGTCCGACCGAACGAGCGCGAGCTCCAGGTACCGCTCACCGCCGGGCTCCGCGACCCCGTGGAGCCCCGCGCCGACGAGCAGCCGGCGGAGGTCGCGCGCGAACGGCGACAGCTCCTCGGTATGCGGGGATCCGCCCGCGCCGAGCAGGGCCGCGTAGCGGCCGGGCACCATCAGGAGCTCGTGCCGGCCCTGCTCGGGCGCGCGCAGCGCGAGCGACCAACCGCCGCCGGGGGCGTCGAAGACCTTGTCGACCCGCGCCCGCGAGAGCGACCGCACCTCCCGGACGACCGCGAGCGTGTCGAGCGACGTGAACCGGTCCTTCGGGGTCGGCGAAGCGGTCATGGCCCTTCGAGCGGGGCGGCCGACCCGCCGTCACGCCTTAAGCGTTCGTCGGAGTCCCGTCCTCGCGATGCCCGACCCCCGACCCGTCGCCTCGTCGTGGAGCGCGCGGGCCCTCGCGTTCGCGGACCGGTTCGTCCGACCGGCTGCGGCGGCGATCGACCGGGAGGACCGGATCCCGGACTCGATCGTTCGTGCGCTGGCGCACGAGGGGTTCCTCGGCCTCGGGCTCCCGCCCGAATGGGGAGGGTCGGGCGGCACGATGTCCGACACGACCTCCGTGTTCGAGACGCTCTCCGCGGCCAGCGCCGCGGTCGCGGTGACGCTCTCGGTCCACCTCTCGGTCTGCGCCCGCCCGATCCTGCGGTGGGGCACCGACGCGCAGAAGGAGGCCCACCTGCGCCCGCTCGCCCGGGGAGAGCGGGTCGGGGCGTTCGCGCTGTCCGAGCCGGGCGTGGGGTCCGACAGCGCCGGGCTCGCGACGCGCTACCGCCGCGACGGGGCCGAGTTCGTCCTCCACGGGACGAAGATGTTCACGTCGAACGCGGTGAGCGCGGGGGTCGTGCTCGTCTTCGCGACCCGGGACCCCAGCCTGCGCGGTCCCGGGATCTCCGCCTTCATCGTGCCCCCGGCGACGACGGGCTGCTCGGTCGCGCAACGGCTCGAGAAGCTGGGGCTCCGGGGGAGCGAGACGACCGAGCTCGTGCTTGACGACGTGCGGCTGCCGGCCGACGCGATGCTCGGGCCCGAGGGCTCGGGGCTCAAGGTCGCGCTCTCCGCGCTCACCGGCGGCCGGGTCGGCATCGCGAGCTGCGCGCTCGGGGTCGCTCGCGCGGCGTTCGAGGAGATGCTTCGGTCCGCGCGGGCGCGGGACCCCGAAGGGGCACGGGGCCGGGTGGCCGAAGCGTACGCCGAGCTCGCGTCCGCTCGGGCGCTGGTCCGCGAGGCCGCGGAGCTCATGGATGCGGGGGCTCCGTTCGTGCGGGCGGCGTCGGTCGCGAAGCTGGTCGCGTCGCGGGCGGCGGTGTCGATCGCGTCGGCCGGGGTCGACCTCGCGGGGCCCGAGGGGACCCGGGTCGGCCATCCGGCCGAGCGCCTCCTGCGCGATGCCCGGGTCTTCCCGATCGTCGAAGGAACGACCGAGATCCAGGAGCTGATCCTGGGCCGCAGCCTCCTCGACCCGAACGAATCACCAAACGCTTACTAGCGGACCCGCCTCGCGTCCGCCGTGCCCCCTCGCGCCGGCCGTCGTGCGCCGCCGTCCCCCTCGGGGCCCCCGGGCGAGGAGCTCGTCCCGCTCGAGGCCACGGGGCTCGACGCCGAGACCCGGCAGGTCCTCGCCGCGGACGGGATCGCCCGGCTCTTCCCCCCGCAGGCCGCGGCGCTCCCGCCGGTCCTCGCCGGGGAGAGCCTCGTCCTCGCCGCCCCGACCGCGAGCGGGAAGTCCCTCGTCGCTTACCTCGCGCTCCTGCGCGCCGCGCGGGCCGGGCGCACCGGCCTCTACCTCGTCCCGCTGCGGGCGCTCGCCCAGGAGAAGGCCGACGACCTCGGCCGGTTCGCGTCGCTCGGCCTCAAGGTCGGGCTGTCGACCGGCGACTTCGACCTCTCGGCTCAGCAGCTCGAGTCCCTCGACGTCCTCGTCGCGACCAGCGAGAAGGCCGACGGCCTCCTGCGGCGCGGCAGCCCGTGGCTCGACCGCCTCGGGGTCGTGGTGGCGGACGAAGTGCACCTCCTGCGGGACCCCGACCGCGGACCGACCCTCGAGGTCAGCCTGACCCGGCTGCGCCGCGCCTATCCCGACCTCCAGATCGTCGCGCTCTCGGCGACCGTCGGGAACTCCGAGGAGCTCGCGGCGTGGCTCGGCGCCCGCCATCAGGCGAGCGAGTACCGTCCGGTGCCGCTGCGCAAGGGCGTCTACTTCGACGGACGGATCACGTTCACCGACCTCTCGACCCGCGAGCTCGCACCGCCGGGCGAGGCCGTGCCGCGGCTCGTGCGCACGGTCATCGAGGAGGGCGGCCAGGCGCTCGTGTTCGTCAGCACGCGCAAGGCGAGCGAGCAGGTCGCGGAGTCGCTCGTGCCGACCGTGCGCGGGCTGCTCTCGGCCGAGGAGCGCGCGCGGGCCCGCGCCGCGGTCGAGGCCCTGGGCGGGATCTCCGACGAGGAGACCGAGGGGCTGCGTCGCCTCGCGGCGCTGGTGCCCTACGGCGTCGCGTTCCACAACGCATCCCTGACGAACCCCGAGCGACGGGTCGTCGAGCAGGCGTTCCGGGAGCGGACCCTGAAGGTGCTCGTGGCGACCCCGACCCTCGCGGCGGGGATCAACCTGCCCGCCCGCCGGGTGATCGTCCGGGACACGACCCGCTACGACGATCGGCTCGGCATGCAGGCCCCGATCCCCGCGACCGAGATCCACCAGATGCTCGGCCGCGCCGGCCGGCCCCGGTTCGACACCGCCGGCGAGGCCCTGATCGTCGCCCGCTCGCCGGACGACGAGGACCGGCTGCTCGACGGCTACCTCTCCGGGGCGCCCGAGTCGGTCGTCAGCCGGCTCGCCGCGGAGCCGGCGCTCCGGATGCACGTCCTCGCGCTGGTCGCGAGCGGGGCGGTCGCGACCGAGCGCGACCTCGAGTCGTTCTTCGCCGCGACGTTCTACGGCCACACGCTGCCGCTGGACGAGCTCCGCGCGACGGTCGCGACCGTCCGCACGTTCCTCGAGGAGCACGAGTTCCTCGTCCCGGGCCCCGCGCTGCGGGCGACGCCCTTCGGGACGATGACCAGCGAGCTCTACCTCGATCCCTTGAGCGCGGTCGTGCTGCGCCGGGTCCTCGACCGAGCGCCGATCGGCGTCGGCGCGTTCCCCCTCCTCGCGGCGATCGCGGCGACACCGGACCTCCCACCGCTCTTCACCCGTCGGGGGGAGGGGGCCGACCTCCTCACCCGCTACACCGACGAGGCGGAGGAGCTCCTCGTGAAGCCGGAGGAGCCGCCGCTCGAGCTCGACCTGGACGGGTTCCTCTCGACGATCAAGACCGCGTCGGTGCTCGAGGCGTGGATCAACGAGGTGCCGATCGTCGAGATCTCCCATCGCTACGGGATCGGGGCGGGCGACCTCCGCACGAAGGTCGAGGACGCGGAGTGGCTCCTCTTCAGCGCAGGCCGGCTCGCGTCCCGGTTCCAGCGGCGCCTCGCCCGGCCGATCGACGATCTCTCGACGCGAGTGCGCTACGGCGCCCGGGAGGAGCTGCTCGACCTCGTCCGGCTCCGGGGGGTCGGCCGCGTGCGCGCCCGCCTATTGTTCCGCGCCGGCTACGCGGACCGCGAGGCGCTGCGTCGCGCCCCCGTCGACCGGATCGAGCAGGTCCTGCGGTCCCGACGGCTCGCCGAGATGGTGCTCAGTCAGCTGCGTCGTCCGGCGGCGGAAGGAGCACCGGCGGCCGCCCCGGCGCACCGTCCTCCCACCCCTCTCCCGCCTCCGACGCGCTCCGCCCGCCGAACCCTGGAAGAGTTCCCTGCGGATCCGGAGCGATGACCCACTCGTCGACCGGGGCGAGGACCCGCAGCACGGAGCGCGTCCCGCCCTCGCCACCGGGCCGGACCTCCCGCCGCACGTAGCCCGCCTGCTCCAGCCGGACGATCCGACGCCAGAGCGTGGTCGCCGGCAGCGGGGACTCGCCCTCGGCGTGCGCGAGCCGTGCTTCGCACCGACGGATCTCCCCGAGCCGCGCCGCGCGTCCACCGGACGCCGTCTCGATCGCACGGACGACCCGCGACTCGATCGGGAGCGCCAGCCGCCGGGACGCGCTGCGCGCGACCGGCCGGAGGGCGGGAGCGATCAGGCTCCGGCGAAGGAGGTCGATCGCCCGCGCCGCCCCGCCGCCCTCGGTGATCGCGCGCTCGACCGAGCGGTCGACCAGCTCGGGCGGCGCGGTCCGACCGAGCGCCCGCTCGGCCCGGTCGGCGACGAGCCGTCGCAGGAGGGGAACCTCGCACGCCCGAAGCCGCACGAACGGACCGATCCGCCAGCGTCCGTCGATCGCGGCTTCGGCCCGCGCGAGGGCGTCCGCCGTTCCGGCGAGCAGGGTCCACACCGGTGGGAGGCCGCTCTCGCCCTCGGGGAGGAAGCGGTCCGGTTCCGCGATCGCCCGGAGCACGGGGGCGAGATCGGGTCCGCCCGAGCGCACGTCGTCCAGCACGAGGATCCCCGCTCGGCCGTCCCGACGCAACCGTCGGAGGAACCCCGCGAGGATCTCCGGGACGGGGAATCCCCGTCCGTCGAACCCCCCATCGAGGACCCGCAGCAGCGCGCTCGCGACCCCGTGGGTGCCCCGGCACCCGGCGGTCCGCACCGAGACCACGCGCGGCACCGGACCGTCCCCGGAGGTCCGCACCCGATCCGCTACCTCCCGGGCGGCCCGCCGCGCGACCGACGACGTGCCGGCGCCCCGCGGTCCGACGACCCCGACCATCCACGGGGGCGGGGCCACCGGTCGGGGAGGATCGAGCCGTCGCACAAGTTCCTGGACCTCCGCCTCGCGTCCAAACACGACGGGAGGGAGCCACTCTTCGGCCAGCACTTCGGGGTGCGCGGTGGGAAGCATGATTTGTTGTATAACTAAGTGTTATAAGAATTCTAATCACCGCATCGTTCACCGCGAGTAAGGGCTAAGCCCGGTGCCCGTACGGGGAGGCGATGGCCGCCCCCTCGACCCCGTCCCACCCGATGCGGGTCCTCGTCCGGAACCTCGTCCTGGTCGTCCTCCTCTCGATCGCGTTCTACGTGCTCTTCACGGTCTACGACGGCTCGCTGCGGCACAACCCGGTCTTCGGGTTCACCGGCGAGGAGATCCTCCTCCTCGAGGCGCTCGCGGTCGTCGCGGTCGCGTTCGCCATCGCCCGCGCGTTCACGAGCGCCGCCGACGAGGTGCTGCGCCGGCGGGGCCAGACCCAGCACGGCGCGACGATCCGGATCTTCCTCAACCTCGTGATCGGGGTCGTCGCGATCCTCGCGCTGTTCGAGCTCGCGGGCGTCTCGGCGCAGTCGATCTTCCTGGGGAGCGCGTTCGTCGGGATCATCCTCGGCCTCGCCGCGCAGACGGTGCTGTCGA
The DNA here is from genome assembly GCA_030038885.1 of Thermoplasmata archaeon. Classification (GTDB taxonomy): domain Archaea; phylum Thermoplasmatota; class Thermoplasmata; order Lutacidiplasmatales; family UBA184; genus Lutacidiplasma. The sequence goes on from JASHQY010000002.1 coordinate 6,785, forward strand.
ACGTCTTCGCCGGCCTCCTGCTCGTCCTCGCGAACCCGTTCCGGCCGGGCGATCGGGTCAGCTTCATCTCGTCGAGCTACGGCGCGTTCGCCCCGAGCTACCCGCACGAGATGCTCTACCCGAGCTACGCCGGCACCGTCGAGGACGTCGAACTCCTCTACACGATCCTCCGTCTCGACTCCGGGGGGATCGCGAAGATCCCGAACTCCGTCGTGCTCGGGGCGCTCGTGCACCAGCCGAAGATCGGGGGGCCGAAGGCCCACCGGGTGCGCATGACGTTCCCGTTCTCCGTCGGGGTCCCGGTGGTCGAGTCGGCGCTCGCCGAGATCGCGGCGGACTTTCCCGCGGACGCGGCCCGGACCCCCCCGAGGGTCGAGGTGACCGACATCAGCGTCGCGAGCTGGGACGGGGTCGTCGTGCTGTGGTCGCCGACCCTCGACGACAACCTCGTGCGGGACCGCGTCCTGCGAGCGGTGCTCGCCCGGCACCCGCTTGCGACCGCCGGCGGAGCGCGGACGTAGGTCCCGGCGGCCGCGGCTTTAAATCCGACCGGGGCTCGGGCCGGCCCGAGAGGGGCGATGGGCTACCGCGTGACGCTGATCCCCGGCGATGGGATCGGTCCGGAGGTCACTTCGGCCGCGCGGCGGGTGGCGGAGGCGACGGGGATCTCCTTCGACTGGGAGGTCGTCGAGGCGGGGGAGAAGGCGATCCAGCAGACCGGCAGCCCGCTGCCGGACGCGGTCTTCGATTCGATCCGCAAGAACCGGCTCGCGCTCAAGGGCCCGATCACGACCCCGATCGGCAGCGGGTTCCGTTCGGTGAACGTCGCGCTGCGCCAGCAGCTCGACCTCTACGCCTCGGTGCGGCCGGCGCGCGCGATCGCGGGCGAGGGCACGCGGTTCCCGGGAACCGACCTGATCGTCGTGCGGGAGGCGACCGAGGGCCTCTACTCCGGCGTCGAGCACTGGGTCGACCGCGACCACACCGCCGCGGAGACAGTGAACATCATCACCCGCCGGGCGTCCGACCGGATCATCCGGTTCGCGTTCGAGCTCGCCCGCCGGGAGCATCGCCGGCATCTCACCGCGGTGCACAAGGCGAACATCATGAAGACCACCGGCGCGCTGTTCCAGACCGCGTTCCGGGAGATGGCCCCGAAGTACCCGGACATCCTCGCCGACGAGCGGCTGATCGACAACATGTGCATGCAGCTCGCGAAGAAGCCGTCCGACTACGACATGATCGTCACGACGAACCTGTTCGGCGACATCCTCTCGGACCTGACCGCCGGGCTCGCCGGGGGGCTCGGCATCGCGCCCGGGGCCCTGTTCGGGGATTCGCTCGCGGTCTTCGAGCCGGTGCACGGGTCCGCCCCCAAGTACGCGGGGTCGGACAAGGCGGACCCGACCGCGGAGATCCTGTGCGTCGAGCTCCTGCTCCGGCACGTCGGCGAGACCGAGGCCGCGGACCGGATCTTCCGGGCCGTCTGGGAGACGATCGCCGAGAAGAAGATCGTCACGTACGACCTCGCCCTGCCCGGCTACACGCTCACCCCGGTCGCGCCGTCGACCTGCTCGGCCATGGCCGCGGAGATCGCGCGGAAGGTCCCGCACGTCGACCTCGACGCGCCCCTGCCGAAGGCGAGGGTCGCGGCCGTCGCGAACGACCCGCGTCTCGAAAGCTGAGCCCGCGGCGACGGGGTCGGCGGCGCGACCGCACCTTTATGGTCCGCGGGACGCCCTTCTTCCCCGAGGCACCTCGTGGCGACCCCGCGAGCGATCCGCATCCCCCGGCCGAGCGCGGGGGGCGCGCCGGGCACGGCAGGGGCTGCCGGGGGGGCGACCGCACCGGCCGCGGCCCCCGCGCGCGCGACCCGGGTCGACCGCCGGCCGAACCAGGCGGGGGTCGAGCGGGCCCACCGGCTCGCGCTGATCTTCCTCGGGTCGCTCGCCGTGCTGTACGTCGGGTTCCTGGCCCTCGATCGCTCCGCCCCGGGGGGTGGCAGCGCGACCGCCACGACCGGCGTGCTCTACTTCAGCGCGTTCGCAGCGGCGCTCGCGGCGGGTGGCCTGTGGATCGCGCTGGGACCCGCGCCGCGCGCGATCGAAGTGCACCCGGACTCCGTGATCGTCATCGAGGCGTGGGGGAAGCGGCGCGAGTTCCCCCCGATGGGCGAAGTGCGGGCGTCGCTCGTGCGGCGGTATCCGCGCAGCTTCCTCTCGAGCCGGGCGGTCGAAACGCTCGAGGTCACGGACACGACCGGTCACCGGCGGACGTACCAGTTCGAGGAAGGGCTCCTCCCCACGCAGCCGCCGCCGGCGCGCTAGGCGGGGGCGGGATCACTCGAGGAGATCCTCGAGCTCGCTCGCGACCAGCGTCAGGAGCTGGTCCAGGGACCGGTTCTTCAGCTCCGTGATCTGGCCGGCGTCGGTCTCCATCCGGGCGAGGAACTCATCGCCGTCGCGCACGAACGAGAGCGACAGCACGTGGACCCGCCCGTCCGCCCGGCGAACGGGCGCGGACGTCCCGGAGGCCGCCGGGGTCGATTTCGCGGCGGGCTTGGAGGGGGGACGAGCGGTCGAAGGGCGGGCGCCCCCGGCCTTGGGGGGCGTCGGCCGGCGCGCCTTCGACGGCGCCGGCGGGCGGGCGCGAACCACCTTCCGCGCCGGAGGCTTCGCCTTCGACTTCTGAGGGCGAGCGGAGGGCATTCGTCGGGTCCTCGATTCGGGCGCACCAAGCCCCCCTATTTATGGGTTGGGCCCTCGGTGCGGACGAAACCGGCCGGGAGGCCGCTCCGGGCCAATGCCTATAGGCCGACCCCCGGTTCGGTGCCCTCCGATGAGTTCGGCCGCGTCGGGGGAGAGCGACCGGCCGCCGCGCGAGCGGTCCTCCGTCCCCGCGGTCCGACTCGAGACGCTCCTTCTCCTGGTCGGGCTCGCCCTGGTGCTCGTGTTCCTCGCGCTCGAGCCGTTCCTCTCGTACGCGCTCTTCGGGTCGGACTCCGGCGAGTACTACACCCTCACGGCCTCGCTCCTCTCGACCGGTCACCTACCGGTCGGTTCCGCGTACGCGGGCTGGGGCACCGCGTACCCCGACTTCCCGGGGATCTTCCTCCTCGCGGGCGCCGGCGCGGGGGCGATGGGCCTAGACACGTTCACCGCGCTGACGGTCATCGTCCCGGTCGTCGCGGTCCTCTCGGTCTTCCCGCTGTTCCTCCTGTTCCGCCGGCTCTACCCGCACGACACGGTCGCGCTGCTCGCGGCCGCGATCGCGTCGCTCGCGATGCCCCGGCTGTTCTCGATCGCGCATCCCGCCCCGCTCTCCCTCGGCGACTTCCTCGGGGTCGCCGCGATGTGGATGCTGATCGAGAGCCGGCGCGACGAGCGGTGGTACCTGCCGCTCGCGCTGGCGAGCGGAGCGCTGATCCTCACCCACCACCTCGCGTCCTACGTCTTCGCGATCGGCGCGCTCGGGGGAATCCTGTTGATCGAGCTCTGGCGACCGGGGCTCTGGAGCCGACGCTACCCCTCCCGCGAGCTCGCGTACCTGGGTGGATTCCTCACGGCCACGTTCCTCTTCTGGTTCTACGGAACGACCTCGTTCGTCGCGAAGGTCCTCCTGCCGGCCCTGCCGCACGCCCTCGCGCCGACCGCGCTCGCCGCGTTCGCCCTGGTCGAGGGCCTCGGTCTCGCCGCGGTGATCCTCTCGGGGGTGCTCATCGCGGTGCGCCGCGCGCGGTTCCGGCCCCACCGTGCGTGGGTCCGGCTCCCGAGCGATCGGAGCCTCCTGCGGGACCTCGTGCTGATCCTGATCGGGGTCTTCGCCGGGGCGGCGGTGCTCGTGATCGTGCCGATCCCCGGCACGTCGCAGACGACCAACGCGTCGGCGATCCTCTGGTTCGCCCCGGTGCTCGCGCTCGTGCTCTTCGCCGCGGGCAGCCGTCGCGCGCTGACCCCGGCCCGGCTGGGGCCGTTCGCCGTCACCTGGCTCGGGGTCCTCGCGCTCGCGACCGTGGTCGCGCTCGCCGCGGGCGAGCTGCCGAACACCGCGTTCGGAGGGTACGCCGCGGCGATCCCGCCGTCGCGGTTCGCGGAGTACCTGTTCCTTCCCCTCGGGCTGATGATCGCGGTCGGCCTCGCGCGGTTCGTCGCGCGCGCGCACGACCGCGCCGGGCGACGGGCGTTCCTGGCCGCGACCGTCGGAATCGTCGTCCTGCTCGCCGCGAACGCGGCGATCGTCTATCCGCCGCCGACCGACTTCGGCGGGTTCGAGGAGGGGCTGACCCACGGCGACGCGGGCCTCTGGCTCTGGATCGGGATCGCCGAGCCGCGCTCCGCGGTGGTCGCGAGCGACCATCGGCTCAGCTCGATGATCTTCGGGTTCGACGGGAATCCCGCGACCTGGGACTCGACGCCCGCCCTGTTCACCGGCGCCAACTGGTCGGCCGCGGTCGGAGAGCTGCGGGCGTCGGGCGCCCCCAACACGTCCGACCCGGTCCCGATCGATCTCGTCGTGGTCGATTCGGTGATGTACGGGGGGGTCGCGCTGAACCCGTCGGCGAGCGCGTTGCCGCTGAGCTCGGCGGCGATCGCCTGGTTCGGCGGCCTGCCGTTCGTCCTGCTCTACGAGAGCGGCCGCGACGTCGTCTACCTCGTCGACGCCTCGTTCCTGCCCGCGCCGTAGGGCCGTCGCGAACCGTCCCGGCGCCACGTCTCGATCCTCGACCGGCCCGACGCCGCGAGGTCGCCGATCAGGCGCTCCGCCCACGCGAGCTTCGCCCGCTTGCGGCGGCGCGCCGCGGGATCGGCCTCGTCGACCGAGCGGAAGTCGAACCCCCAGAGGAGGATCGTTCGGGCGCCCACGTGCTCGGCCAGGAAGACCGCCCGGTCGCCGTCCGTGAACCCCCCGACGTCGATCAGCGGCCCCCGCGGGGGCCCCGCCCAGGATCCGACCAGTTCGCCCGGGAACTGCGGGACCCACTCCGCGATCGCGTCCGAGTTGTCCCCGTGCGCGTGGACGACCGCGAGGCTCCCCCGCCGGTTCGCCCCGATCTCGGTGGGGAGCGGGCCGTCGAGATCGGTCACGATCACCGCCGGCACGATCCCGGCGTCGAGGCAGGGGGCGGTCGCCCCGTCGGCCGCGACGACCGCGGGCGGCGGCCCCTCGGCGGGAAGCCGCCAGAGCGGTGGGGGGCCCGCATGCGGGGCGAGACCCACGACGATCACGCTCCGCCCGGCGAGCCGCCGGGCGACCCGGTCGAGGGGCGCTGCACGGGCCGCCGGCGAGAGGAGCGCCTCGAGGCGGGCGGCCGAGCGCTCCTCGCGGTCGAACGGAAAACCGAGCTCCCGCGCGATCTCGGCATAGTGCGGGGCCCAGGCGGAGTACTCCATTCGCCGCCGGCGACTCGACCGACGCTTTATAATCTGGCCGCCGTTCTTCTGCCGACAGGGTTACCGCCGTGATGCGACCGCTGGCTCAGGAGATACTGTCCCATTTGCCGGGAGACTCGAAGCGCGCGCCCGAGGCGCCGCCCCCCCCGCAGAACGACGATGCGGAGCTCGAGGCGGTCCTCGCGTCGCTCAAGACGAACATCAAGGTCGTCGGCTGCGGCGGCGGCGGGTGCAACACGATCAACCGGCTCGCGGAGGAAGGGCTCAGCGGCGCGGATATGATCGCCTGCAACACGGACGCGCAGGCGCTGCTGACGATCCACGCCCAGCGGAAGATCCTGCTCGGGCGCCGGCTGACCCGCGGGCTCGGCGCCGGCGCGCTCCCCCAGGTCGGGGAGCAGGCCGCGAAGGAGGCCGAGGACGACCTCAAGAAGGCGCTCACGAACTCGGACATGGTGTTCATCACGCTCGGGCTCGGTGGCGGCACCGGCACCGGCTCGGCGCCGGTCGTCGCGCAGGCGGCCCGGGACGCGAACGGCGGCAACCCGCTGACGATCGCGGTCTGCACGCTCCCGTTCGCGTCGGAGGGCATGGTGCGGGGCGAGAACGCGATGTGGGGGCTCGAGCGGCTCCGCTCGACGATCGACACCGTGATCACGATCCCGAACGACCGGCTGCTCGAACTCGTGCCCCGGCTCCCGATCCAGACCGCGTTCAAGGTCGCGGACTCGGTGCTCGCGCGGTCGATCCGGGGGATCACCGAGATCATCACCCGGCCCGGGCTCGTGAACCTCGACTTCAACGACCTTCGGACGATCATGAAGGGCGGCGGGGTCGCGCTGATCGGGATCGGCGAGTCGGAGAGCGACAACCGGGCGGAGGACGCGGTCCTCGAGGCGATCAACTCCCCGCTCCTGCGGGTCGACATCGCGGGGGCCTCCGGCGCGCTGATCAACGTGACCGGCGGACCGGACATGACGGTCAGCGAGGCGCAGAAGGCGGCCGAGGTCGTGCAGAAGGCGATCAGCCCGTCCGCCCGGATCATCTGGGGCGCGGCCGTCGACCCCACGATGCAGAGCACGATCCGCGTGATGCTCGTGGTGACCGGAGTTAAATCCCCCCAGATTTTCGGGGGGACGACGCCGGGGGCCGGGCCGAGCAAAAAGCCCGGGCCGGACCTCGACGTAGTGCACTAGGGATCCACCATGGCCTTCTTGGACCGCGCGCGCCGCGTACAGGACAATTTCGACGGCCGGCTGCGCTCGGTCGGCCACGGAAAATACGGCCGCATCCTGCGCATGGCCCGACGGCCGACGCAGGAGGAGTACGTCAAGGTCCTCGAGGTGACCGCGCTCGGCGCGGTCCTGATCGGCCTCACGGGGTTCGGAATCTACATCTTCTTCACGCAAGCGGGACCGTGGCTCTGGACCAGCTTCTTCTCGGGGCTCTAGCCCCGCGCCGCGCTCGAGGGGAGACGAAGCCGTGAGTCCGGGGGACGACGAGGGCATCGGCCTGCTGTCCGGCGCGCCGCCGGCGGTCGCCGAGAAGAAGGAGACGCCTGTCGCCCCCGCGGCGACCCCGGCCGCGGTCGCGGCGCCCGCGCCCCCCGCCCCACCGAAGCCGCAGGTCTCTGCGGTCCTGACCCTGAAGGCGGTCGAGGAGGGTCCCCGCGAGGTCACCGCCGGCACGGTCACGACCCTGTCCGCGGTGCTCTCGAGCAAGGCGGCGGAGCCGATCACGGTCCCGGTCGGGATCGAGGTCGCCTACACCTCCACGTACCCCGGCGAGGGGGCGGAGTGGCCGGTGCGCTGGACCCCGCCCGGCAAGCGGGCGTCGGCCGAGCTGTTCGCGCGGAAGATCGCGCACCCGATCTCGATCGCCCCCGGCGCCGGCGTGCCGCTCTCGTTCGAGATCACCGCGCCGGTCGGCGTGCGCTACGGGGACCGCGTCGAGGTCCGGCTCTCGGTCTCCGACCCCGACGGGAGCCCCGCGCTCCGCCTGACCCTCGCGTCGGTCGCACGGCAGGCCGTGCTCGCGATCAAGACGTCGCGCGGCTACGAACGCGAGGTCGCCGACACGCTGCTCGCGCGCGCCGACGAGAAGGCGGACGTCGTCTTCGCGCTCCTGGTCCCGTCGGCCCTGCGGGGCTACGTCTTCGCGGAGGGGATGAGCTTCGAGGGGGTCCGCGAGATGCTCAAGGGGATCCGCAAGGCCCGCGGCCTCGTCGAGGGCGAGACGACCCTCAAGGAGGTCGAGCCGCTGCTCGTCCCGAAGATCACGGTCGAAGGGTTCGTCGAGGGCGCCATCGTCGAGCTTATCTCGGGTCCGTTCAAGGGCGAGAAGGCCCGCGTGAAGAAGATCGACCAGGCGAAGGAGGAGATCACGGTGGAGCTCATCGAAGCGGTCGTGCCGATCCCGGTCACGGTCCGCGGCGACCACGTCCGCATGCTCGAGCGGGGAGGCGGGAAGAGTGGCGGATGAGGTCAGCGTCCTCGTCGAGGGCGGCAAGGCCTCCGCCGGTCCCCCGCTCGGCCCCGCGCTCGGGCCGCTCGGGGTGAACGTCGGTCAGGTCGTCGCGCAGATCAACGAGCAGACCAAGCAGTTCGCCGGGATGCGCGTCCCGGTCGTCGTGAAGGTCAACCCCGCGACCCGGGCGTTCTCGCTGGTCGTCGGCCGGCCCCCGGTCGCGGCGCTGCTCCTCAAGGAGGCCGGCAAGGAGAAGGGCTCGGGCAAGGCGAAGGGCGAGGTCATCGGCGACGTCCCGCTCGCCGCGATCCAGCGGATCGCCGAAGCGAAGGGCGACGATATGTTCGGCCGGACGATCGAGGAGAAGGTCAACCAGGTCCTGGGGACGTGCGTCTCGCTGGGCCTCACGGTCGACGGCGCGGACCCCCGCGCGGTCGTGAAGGCCCGCGTCGCGGGCCGGGGCGCCCGATGATCGGCCCCGGCGGCCCTCCCCCCGACCTCGCGAACGCCGAGATCGTCGACTACGAGACGGTCGGGGGCGACGGGAAGGTCCGCCTGAAGCTCAAGGACGGCTCGGTCGTCGAGATCCGGCTCGAGATCATGAACATCCTGCGCGCCGGGAACGATCCGAACACCGGGCTGCCGGCCTACGTCGTCCAGTCGGCGCCGCTCGTGCGGCTCGTCGAGTGCCCGAAGGAGCTCCGCAAGGCGCCGCTGCGCCCGTCCGCGAAGGATGCGAAGGCCGCGACCGGCTTCGGCTAGGGGGACCCCCCTCCGCCGGCGATCTCCTGCGGGTGCGCTCGAGGGGCGGATGGCGCGTCGGACGGGCGACCCGGCCGCGTTCCTCGGGCGGTGGATGCGCCGGTCGCGGACCCCGGGGGCGGTCGTCGGGATCGTCGAGCGGGGGCATCGGGCGGCCCTGCGCGGGTACGGCTACCGGGACCGCGCCGCGAAGCTGCCCGCGACCCCGCGCACGGTCTTCGGCCTCGCGTCGGTCACGAAGTCGTTCACCGCGATGGCGATCCTCCGCCTCGCCGAGGAGAGGAAGCTCTCGGTCCGCGACCCGATCGTCCGTCACCTGCCCGAGTTCGGGACCCCGGATCCGCGCGCGTCGCGCCGCATCACGATCCACCACTTCCTGACGCACACCTCGGGGATCCCGCCGCTCCCGTCGATCTACTACACCGGCATCCGCAGCTTCGGGGGAAATCCGCCGTACGACCGGAAGGTCGCCCGGCGCGTGGGGGTCGATCCCGACCACGCCCCGATCGACACGTACGACGAGATGCTCCGGTTCCTGCGGACGACCCGGTACCGCCTGCTCGGTCCGCCGGGCCTTCACTTCAGCTACTCGAACGAGGGCTTCGGTCTCCTGGGGGCGGTGATCGAGCGGGTCACCGGGACGACCCACGAGCGGTTCCTCGACGAGGCGATCCTGCGGCCGGCGGGCATGCGCTCGACGACGTTCGACCCCGGGATCCTGTTCCGGTTCCCCGAGGTCACGACGCTCTACTCCCCGCCGCGTACCGGCGGCCGCGGGGGGTTCGTGCCGTCGCAGATCTGGTGGGAGGACACCTGCCTGCGGGCGTGCGGCGGTCTCCGGTCGAACGTCGAGGACCTGAGCCGCTACCTCGAGATCTTCCTCCACGGCGGCCGGGTCGACGGCGAGCGGGTCCTCAGCGAGCGGTCGGTCGCGACGATGACGAGCCCGTACGCGCGGGTCGATCCCGGGGTGTTCTACGGCTACGGGGTCGAGGTCCGGCCCGACTACCACGGCACGCCGCTCGTGTTCCACAGCGGGGGGCTTCCCGGCGTCTCCTCGTTCTTCGCGGTCGCCCCGGCCCGCGGTCTCGGCGGGGTCGTCCTCTCGAACGCCGAGGGCGTCAGCGCCGCTCGGCCGCTGATGGCCGAACTGAACGCGCGGCTCGGGCTCCCGCTCGCGACCGAGCTGTTCGATGTGCCGCGGCCCGCGCCGGCCGAGCGTCCGCTCGCGGAGTACGACGGCTGGTTCTGCTCGGGCGAGGGGATCTGGGTCCGCTCGACCGCCCACCGGGACCACCTGCGGTTCGACTTCCGAGGGATCGAGCTGACGCTTCGCGGGCTCCGCCTTCGGCCCGCCGGCGCCGACCGGTTCGTGACGCGGATCGCCGGGGGTCGCGGCCAGGTGCGCTTCGAGCGCGACGCGCGGGGGCGGGTCGCGGCCCTCTTCCTCGGCCACCGGCTCCTGCGGCGGCGCCGCGCCTCGGAGCTCCCCCGGGCCCGGCGCGGTCAGCTCGTGTGGTAGGCTAGCACGCCTCGACCGCAACGCCTATACCCCTCACCCAGGTCGGCCGATCGTGGTCGACGTCCAGGAGACGCCGGCGGTCCCGCCGACCGACTACGGCGGCGACGAGCGCGTGGGGTGCTTCCTCGCGGGGGCGATCCTGATCTTCCTCGGATGGGGGTTGGGCGTGATCGTCAACGTCGCGTTGCACGTCTGGGCTCCGGCCGGCGGGTTCACGGTCGCGAGCCTCTGGTTCGGAACCACGATCGGGACGTACGCCTGGGCCGCGATCGGCTTCGGGATCGTGACCGGCGCGGTCGGCGTCGGGCTCCTCGGGGTCGGACGGGCCACCCCGCGGGGACGGCTCGTCCTGCCCGGGGTCGACTACTGAGTCCGGCCGACCGGGTGGCGCGGGCGGCCGGCGAGGCGCCGCGACGGCGGCGTGCGGGCCGAGACCGGGCTCTTCGCGTTCTTCAGCGACGCGGCGCAGTCCGAGCAGACGCGCTCGTCCGCGTCGAGGTCGTTGCGGCAGAACGTCCGCCCGCACACGGTGCACCCGAGCGACGCGGGAAGTCCGCAGCGCGCGCACTGCCCTACGAGCACGGTACGGTCCCCTCCCGGAAAGGAACGTCAGTGTGCCAATAGGCCGCTGGCCTTAAGCCCTTCGACAAAGCCCTCGGCGAACGACGCCCGGGAGACGTAGCGGGCCGCCCGTCGGGCGCGCGGGCTCGCGGACGCGAAGCTCACTCCGAACCCCGACGCCCGCAGCATCCCGACGTCGTTGTCGCCGTCGCCGAGCACGACGCAGTCGGACGGCGCGAGGCCGATCCCGTCGAGCGCGCGGCGCAGCGCGGGCAGCTTCCCGGTCCCCCGCGCCATGAGGTGGGTCGCGAAGCCGGTCGGGATCACCTGGACCCGGATCCCCCGGCCGGCGAGGACCGCGCGGATCCGACCGATCGGGACCGTCGGCTCGAGCGCGACCTCGGTCGCCCGCCACCGGTCCGTGAAGAGGCGGCGCACCGGCACGCCGGCGTCCTTGAGCGCGCGGTAGGCCCCGAGCGCGACCCGCCGGTCCGCGAGCCGTTCCACGCGGTCCTCGCCCCCGACCCGACGGTAGACGAGGCCGCCGTTCTCCGCGACGATCGGCCCCGAGAGGCCGAGCGCGCGGTGCATCCCGAGCGCGATCGGCAGCACGTTGCCGGTCGCGAGGACGACCGGGACCCCCCGGCGCTCGAGCGCCCGCACGGCCTCGACCGCCCGGGGGTCGAGGCGCCGGTCCGGCCGGGTGAGCGTCCCGTCGACGTCGGTGACGACCGCCCGGAACGGGGCGTCCGAGCGCACGGGGGTCGTCAGCGGACCGACGCGGGGCATGGAATCCTCGGCCCGGATCACGGCGCCGGGTCGGAGCGCCGCCGAGCGATCGCCCGGCGCAGCGACGCCGCGACCTCCTGGCCGTCCCGCCGCCCCCGCACCTCGCGCATGACGTCCCCCATCAGCGGGGAGAACGCCGCGTCGCCACGGTCGCGCACGAGCGCTCCGTTCTCGGCGACGATCCGCTCGACGAGGGCGTCGAGCTCGCCGGGGGTGAACCCGGAGAGGCCGGCCCGGGCGATCGCCGCGTCGACGGTCGTCGCACCGCGCGCGAGCTCGGCGAGGACCGTCGGGATCCCCTCCTTCGCGAACGCACCCGACTCCTGGGCCGAGAGGAGCGCGTCGAGGGTCGCACGGGGGAACTCGCGGGCCTCCTCCCCCTCGGCCCGCGGCACCGCCGGAAGGTCCTGGACGAGGAGGCGCGCCACGAGCGCCGGGCCGTGTCCCCGACGGACGAGGTCCTCGAATGCCTCGGAGTGG
>JASHQY010000022.1 GCA_030038885.1 Thermoplasmata archaeon
GCCCGAACCCACTCGCCGGCGAGGTCGAGCGCGCGGTGCTGGAGCTCCTGGGCGGCCGCGATCCCGAGCGTGGGCGCCGCGTGCACGAGGTCGATCGGGTACGGCGCGACCACCGTGAAGACGACGACCCCGGTCGCGTCGCGCACGCTCCGGGCGAGCCGCTCGGTCGTCTCGAACTGGTCCCGATAGTCGTCGAGCGTCCGCGGCACGGCGGGGCGGTAGTTCTGGGTCGCGAGGAAGAGGTGCGTCCCTCCCGCCGCGCGGAACCGGCGCGCCGCGGCGACCCCCTCGCCCCCCGGCGAGAGGTGGCAGTGGTGGTCCACGATCGGCAGTCCGCGCGGCAGCGGCACGCGGGCGGTCGGGAGCCCCGGCTCAGCGCAGGAGGCCCGCGCCCTGGAGCTCCTTCGTGATCTTCTTGACCGCGACCTCGACGTCCGACGGCTTGCGCGCCCCGGTGCAGACGAGCTTGCCGCTCCCGAAGAGCAGCACGACGACCTTCGGCTCGTCGATGCGGCACACGAGTCCCGGGAACTGCTCCGGCTCGTACTCGACGCGGTCGAGTCCGAGCGTGACCGCGATCGCGTTGAGGTTGATCTCGCTCTCGAGGTCCGAGCTCGCGACGATGTTCTGGACCTCGATCTTCGGCTTCATGTTGATCTTCTGGCCGCCCTTCTTGATCTGCGCGGCGACCGTGTGGATCGACTCCTCGACCTCGTGCATGCTCTTCGCGCCGGTGCAGACGACCTTGCCGGAGCGGAACAGGAGGATCGCGGTCTTCGGCTGCTTGAGCCGGTAGATCAGTCCCGGGAACTGCTCGGGTTCGTACTCGGCCCCGTCCAGGCCCAGGGCGATCGACTGGAGGTCGAGCTCATCTCCAAGGGAGGTCGACGCGACGACGTTCTCGATCCGGATCTTGACCAAGGAAATCCCCGGCGGCGGGACTATTTAAGGAGCTATTTAAAGGATTGGCCGGCGCAACCGCCGACTTCCGCCGGCGGGAGCGCTCCGTGCCCCGCGGGGCGCCCTGCGCAGAAATCGCCCGCCCTCGAAGCCGACTTTCCAGATCCCGACCGCGGCGACGCCTCGCGCGACGGCGGGACCAGGCCGGTCCCGGTCGCGATCGAGGCGGGCCCGAGCGACCCGCGAGCGCGACCCACGGGAGCGCGACCGCGCCGAGCCACCGGTACCTGAGGCGCGCGTCGCGGCACCCCCGACGGGACGCGTCGGACGACCAGGGGTGGACGAGCCCGTTCATCGGGGCGGCGGAGTTCCTTCGGCCGACGGTACCGACGCCGGAGTCATCGGTGGCTCGGGTCCGGTCATCCGGAAGATCGAGAACCGCTGGCAGATCGGGCACCGCAGGTATCGTGCGTTCCCCAGCCGGAGCGCGGTGAACGAGGCGCCGGGGACGTACTCGTAATCGAACGCCCCCCCGCACTTCGGGCAGAGCAGGCGGCGGGTCCGGGAGAACGGCATCGAAGCGCCATCGCTGCTCGGCGAATAAGCGCCCTCCCCCCAGGGAGCGGCTACCCCTGGCGCACGCTCGCGTCGGCGTCCGGCCCCCGCTGACGCGCCGGGTCCGGAGCGAACACCGGACCTCCCCCGTCGTCCTCGGTCGGAAGGCCGAAGAACGAGCGGAGGACCCGACGGGTGAACCCCCAGAGGATGTGGCCCTCGAACACGGTCGCGGGGACCTCGACGAGACCCCGCCCTGTCTCCCGGTGGACTCGGCGCGTGGCCGCCAGCTCGGAGCGCGGCAACCAGAACACGTGGGCGACCTCGTCGGCGCTCAGCGCGGTCGGAGGGTGCGCGCCCGGCGCGAGCTCCGCGGCGAACACCGCGACGTCGACGTGGAACCGGACCGCCGGCTCGCGGGCCACGAAGCGGGGGACGCCCGCGAGGTCCGACGGCGCGAGGCCGACCTCCTCCTGGAGCTCCCGGAGCGCGGTGCGCCGCAGCGAACCGTCGGAGTCCTCGGAGCGTCCGCCGGGGAACGCGACCTGGCCGGACGCGAGGTCGGTCGGTCGCTCGGTGCGCTCGATCAGGAGGGTCTCAATGTCGGACTCCCCGTCGCGCAGCACGATCGTGACCGCGGCGCCCGCGCTCCCGAGCGGCGGAGCCCCGTCACCGAACCGGGCGAGGAGGTCGGAGATCCGGTCCGGCGCCGTGCCGGCGACGGGACGCGCGGCCGGCGCCACGGTCAGGCCTGCCAGTCGTAGGCGACCTTCTCGCGGACCGCCGTGCGGTCTGACGGGTGCTCGGACCGCGGGTCGAGCTGCTTCTCGAGCGCCGCCAGACGGAGCCGGAGGTCGCGGAGGTCCTTCTCGAGCTGCGCGATCTTCGCGGCCATCTCGGCCGGGCTGTCCTCGGGCGGCATCGGGACCGGATCGGCGCGCGAATTGATAAGCCCGCCGTGGTCACGGTGCGCGAGGGTCCGCCCCTCGCGCCTCCGCGGCCCGTGCGAACGTCACGAGCGCCTCGAGGGTCTCCTTTGGGCGCTCCAGCGGGACCATGTGACCGGTCTCGGGCAGGATCCGGATCTGGGCCCCGGGGATCGACTGGCGGAGGATGCGCCCGTGCGAGGCGTCGACGACCTGGTCGTCCATCGCCTGCACGATCAGGGTCGGCATCTTGAGGCCGGGGACCCGCGCCTTCTCGTCGAACTTCTCCATCGCGAGGCTCCAGCGGGTCGCCGGACCGAGGTCGAAGTGCTTCACCGAGGCCCGCACCTGGTCGGCGAAATCCAGATGGGCCTCGATCCAGTCCGGGTAGTACAGGTCCTTCAGGAGGCGGAGCGCGAAGGCGTCCGGCCCGTCCTTCTCGTAGGTCTCGGTCCACCGCCGCGCGATCGAGCGGGTGTGGGAGTCGGTGTAGGCCGAGCCCGAGATCATCACGAGGCCGCGGACGCGCTCGGGATGGTCGAGCGCGAGGCGCAGCGCGAGGAGCGCGCCGCCCGAGTGGCCGACGACGTACGCCCGGTCGACCTGCTTCGCGTCGAGCAGCCGCAGCACGTCGCCCTCCAGCTCGGCGAACGAGAAGTGAGACCCCGGCGGGTTCGGGCTCTGGCCGTGCCCGCGCAGGTCGGGCGCGATCACGCGAAACTCGCCGAGCAGCCCCGGCACGACGTCGTTCCAGACCGCGTGGCTCAGCCCGACTCCGTGGAGCAGGAGGACGACCGGCCCTCGCCCCTCGTCGCGGCTGTGGAGGTCGACCGGGGGCAGCGCTTCCTCGCGCACGCCGCGGCGACCGCGGCACCGTATTTTACCTCCGTCTCAGGGCGCGGCCGCGCGTGACGAGACCTAAATAGTCCGGTCGGCGTGAAGCGGAATCATATGGCGCGCGGGGTGATGCTGATGAGCGGCGGCATCGATTCGCCGGTCGCCATCCACTACATGCTCCGCCAAGGGCACGAATTGGTGGCGGTCCACATGGACAACCGGCCGTTCACGGACGACACGCCGCTCGAGAAGGTCGTCGACCACCTGACGGTCCTGCGCGAGCGCTACCACCAGCCGATCCCCCTGTACGTCGTCCCGCACGGGTCGACGCAGACGACCCTGATGCGGGCCACGGACCGGCACGTGGGCTGCATCCTGTGCCGCCGCTTCATGTGGCGCTCGGCCGAGCGCATCGCCGAGCGGGAGCGCGCGACGTTCCTCGTGACCGGGGAGTCCCTGGGCCAGGTCGCGTCGCAGACGCTCTCGAACATGCACAGCGCGACGGTCGCGGTGCAGCTGCCGATCGTTCGGCCGCTGATCGGGTTCGACAAGCAGGAGATCGAGGCGGTCGCGAAGGAGATCGGGACCTACGGGATCTCGACGCGGCCCGGGGTCTGCTGCCAGGCGGTCCCCGACAAGCCCGCCACCCGCTCGAACCTCATCCAGATCCTCCGCGAGGAGGAGCAGGTCGACGCGGACCAGATCATCGACGACTGCGTCCGCAAGGCGATCATTCTCTGAGGGCCGCCCCGCCCGCCGAGAGCCGAAGGGCCCGCCGCCGGGGGCGACGGAGTGGCCCCGGGGTCCACGTCAGAGGTACTGCTTGTCCGTGTAGCAGTAGTAGCGATTGTACTGCGCGATGAAGGTTCCCGGCTGGCCGCACGTCGGGCAGAACGGCACCGACGTGGCCGCGGGGGGTGCCGGCGGCATCGTCGGGGCCGCCATCGGCGCGGGAGCGGCCTGCGGGGGCGTCCCACCGTAGGCGGGCGGCGCGGGCGCGTACATCGGAGGAGCGCCCTGAGGCGGGTATCCGCCCATCGCCGGGGGTTGCGCCCGCTGCGAGTTGATCAGCGGGTCAAACTTGAGGTACGCGATCAGGAGGATCACGCCGAGGATGATCCCGAAGATGAACCCCAGGATGACCCAGATCAGGGTCTGGGACTTCGCGGCCTCGTACTGGCGCGCGTTGACCTTCGCCTCGATCGACTTCGTCTGGGTCCAGATGAGGAAGAGGAAGATCCCCGCGATCACGAGGTAGATGGCGTAGATGAGCGCGGCGGCTTCGGCCGCGCCACAGTACGGGTCGATCCCGGTGAAGGTCGAGCAGATGCTCGCGAGGTACGCGATGTCCGCGGCGTAGGCGATCCCGCCGAGGAAGAGGATGATCGCAAAGATCAGTGCGACGATCCTCGCGATGTGGAGCATCGATTTGATCGAGGTCACTTCTGCCGGATCCTGGTACATACCCTGAGCCACGCGCGCCACCGCTCCGTCGGGCGCGCCACGAGCCAGTCAGGTACATAAAAGCTCCGAAAGAGTCACCAACCCCTCGTACCCGGGCGTACGCGCCCGTTCCGGCCGCGCACCGTCACGGCCAAGTCCTGGTGCCCCCTCGCCGGGCGGGGTCCCTGCGGTGTACCGAAAGTTGCGGCTCTGCTCGAACAACGGCGGCTACGAGGCGATCCCGGAGCCCTCCCTGCACCTCGATCTGGGCGCGGTCCGATCGACCCTCGAGGCCCAGGGCATCGCGGTCGTCGATGCCCGGGTCCTCCTGGTCGCCGCCACCGACCCCGAAGTCACGATCAGCCGGTCGGGCCGGCTCCTGTTCAAGACCCGCGACCCCGCCGCGGCCGAGCGCGGATTCCAGCAGCTGCGGCGATGGCTCGACCTTCCGGGCGCTCCGGTCGAGGAGATGGTCCCTCGGCGGGGCGGCATAAGCTAAATTCCGCAGCCGACCTAGTCGCGGGCGGGCAACGGAATGCGCGAAGCGTGGGTGGTCGGGGCCGCTTCCAATCGGTTCGGGAAGATGAAGGAGACCGGCCGCGAGGCCGCGACCCGGGTGGCGTTCGAGGCGATCCGGCAGTCCGGCCTCGAGCCGAAGGACATCGGCTACACGTTCGTCTCCAACTGCTTCGGCCTCACCGAGAAGCAGGGCCACGTGGGCCCGCTGATCAACGGCGGGCTCGGCATCCCCGAGGTCCCGTCCTGCACGATCGAGTCGGCGTGCTCGTCCTCGAGCGCCGGACTCCACGAGGCGTTCGTGCACGTCGCGGGGGGGTTCTTGGACGCGGCGCTGGTCGTGGGCGTCGAGAAGCTCTCGCACCTGGACACGCTCTCGGCGACCAGCTACTTCGCCGAGGCGGCCGACTATCCGTTCGAGACCAAGAACGGCGCGACGTTCCCTGGGCTCTACGCGACGCTGGCGAGCGCGTACCAGCAGGCCTTCCCGATGAAGCCCGAGGTCCTCGGATCGGTCGCGATCAAGAATCACGCGAACGCCGCGCGGAACCCCCACGCCCACTTCCAGAAGGAGATCTCGATGGACACGTACCTGCGCTCCCCGATGATCGCCTCCCCGCTGCGGCTCTACGACTGCTGCCCCTTCTCGGACGGGGCGGCCGCGGTCGTCGTGGCGGCGAAGGAGTTCGTGAAGCACCCCGTCACCGAGCCGCTGGTCGTCCGCGCGTCGGCGCGGGCCGGATCGATCACCGAGATGCAGGACCGCCCGGACCTGCTCGGGCTCCCGGCGTCGCGGGCCGCCGCCGACACCGCCTTCCGCCAGGCGCACCTCGAACGCCGGCAGATCGACTTCCTCGAGGTCCACGACTGCTTCACGATCGCCGAGCTGCTCGCGCTCGAGGATATGGGGTTCGTGCCGCGGGGCACCGCCGGAACGGCCGAGGTCGACGGTGTCACGGCCCGCGACGGGAAGCTGCCGGTCAACCCCTCGGGCGGACTCAAGGCGAAGGGGCACCCGGTGAGCGCCACGGGGGCGAGCCAGGTCGTCGAGATCTTCGAGCAGTTCAACGGCCTCGCGAAGGGACGCGAGGTTCCGCGCACGGACACCGCGCTCGCACACAACGTGGGCGCGACCGGCGGGTCGTGCTCGGTGCACATCTTCTCGCGGCGGTAAGGGGGGGAGACCGGCGTCCGACGAACTTCCTTCGGCCTCCCATTCGATCCAGGACTACGTCCATGGGTACGAGGAGGACCACCGGCTCCGCGGGTTCCGCTGCCCGAACTGCGGGCTCGTGACCGCGACCTGGGCACTCGCGTGCCCCCGCTGCGGCCGCGCCGCCCTCCTCGAGGCCCCGCTCGGCGAGCGCGGGACGGTCGTCGCGTTCACGGTGCTGAGCGTCCCCGGGGACGAGTTCCTGAACGACGCGCCGTACGCGTACGTCGTGGTCGAGCTCGACGGCGGGGGTCGGGTCACCGGGTGGATGCCGTCGATCAAGTCGGAGGGCGACCTCGCGATCGGTGCGCGCGTGCACTTCGTCCCCGGCTATAAGCCCGGAGTGCAGTTCGCGCGGGACGCGGACGCGCCGGTCCCGAGGTGACCGCCGTGGCCGCCCCTCCTCCCCCCGACATCGACCGGGTCTGGCTGAAGAAGTACCCGGCGGACGTGCCGAAGACCGTCGAGATCCCGAACGTGCTCCTGACCGAGCTCGTCGAGGCGAGCTGCCGCCGGTGGGCCGACCACACCGCGCTCGTCTACTACGGCCGGAAGTGGTCCTACCGGCGCTTCTGGCGGGAGAGCGAGCGGTTCGCCGCCGCGCTCCGGCGCGACGGCGTCGGCCCGGGGGACCGGGTCGCGATCTACCTGCCGAACACGCCGCTCTACCCGATCGCGGTGTTCGCGATCCTCCGCCTGGGCGCGATCGTCGTCCAGGTCAGCCCGCTCTACCTCGGCCAGGACCTGACGCGCCTACTGCGGGACTCCGGCGCGAAGGCGATCGTGACGCTCGAGATCCTGTTCCCGAACGTCGCGAAGATCCGGGGCGAGTACCCGGTCCCCGTGGCGTACGTCGCCCGGCTGCGCGACTTCTACCCGTGGTACCTGCGCCCGTTCGTCAACTCCGTCCTGCGCCGACGGAACCTGCCGACCGACTTCCCGAACGAGCCCTGGGTCCACCCGTTCTCGGCCGCGGTCCGTGCGCAGGACCCGGTCGACCTCTACCGCGCCGACCCGGCGCGCACGGTCGCGGTCTACCAGTACACGGGCGGGACGACCGGGGTCCCGAAGGCGGCGATGCTGACGCACCGCAACCTCGTCGCGAACGTGACCCAGGCGAACGCGTGGAACACGACCCGGGTGTCGGGCGAGGAGGTCGTCCTCGCCGCGATCCCGTTCTTCCACATCTACGGGCTGACGGTGGCGCTCCTCATGGGGCTCGCCGACGGCGCTACGATCGTGATCCAGACCCGCCCCGACATCCCCGAGCTCCTGAAGCTCATCGACCGGTACCCGCCGACGCAGTTCCCGGGCGTTCCGGCCCTCTACGCCGGCTTCAACCGCCAACCGGACGTGGCACGGCACCGCATCCGCTCGATCAAGTACTGCCTCTCGGGCTCGGCCCCGCTGCCGCTCGAGGTCGCTCGGCAGTTCGAGGCGCTGACCGGCGGGCGGGTCGTCGAAGGGTACGGCCTCAGCGAGACCTCGCCCGCGACCCACGTGAACCCCCTCACCGGCGAGCGCCGGCCGGGGTCGATCGGGCTCCCGCTCCCCAACACCGACGAGCGGATCGTCGACCTCGAGACCGGGACGAAGGTCCTCGGGGTCGACGAGGTCGGCGAGCTCTCGGTCCGCGGACCGCAGGTGATGCTGGGCTACTTCGGCCACCCGGAGGAGACCGACGCGGTCCTGAAGGACGGGTGGTTCCGCACGGGCGATGCCGCCCGGATCGACGCGGACGGCTACGCCTATATCGTCGACCGGAAGAAGGACATGGTCAGCGTCGGCGGGATGAAGGTCTACCCGCGCGAGGTCGAGGAGGTCCTGTTCCAGCATCCGGGCGTCGAGGACGCCGCGGCGATCGGCGTGCCGGACCCGGACCACGGCGAGGTCATCAAGGCGTTCGTCGTCCGCCGGGCCGGCAGCACGGTCTCGGCCGACGAGCTGATCGCGTTCGTCCGCGAGCGGATCGCCCACTACAAGGCGCCGCGGACGATCGAGTTCCGCGCGTCGCTCCCCCGCAGCGGGGTCCAGAAGGTCCTGCGCCGCGTGCTCCGGGACGAGGCGACCGGGAACGGGGCCGCCGCCGGCGCCGGGCCGCCGGCCCCGGTCACAGCCCCCGCGCGATGACGTCGCGCGAGATCACGAGGCGCTGGATCTCGTTCGTTCCCTCGAAGATCTCGCTGATCCGCGCGTCGCGGTAGGCCCGCTCGATCGGGGTCCCCCGGATGTAGCCGAGCCCGCCGTGGATCTGGAGGGCCTCGTCGATCACCGCGGCGGCCCACTCCGAGCCCAGGCACTTCACGATCGCCGCCTCCCGGGTCTTCTCCGCGCGCTCGAGGCGCGACCAGCGCTTCGGATCGGTCCCCATCCGGTCCTGGTGCGCCGCGGCGTGGTAGACCAGGTAGCGGAGCGCCTGGGCCTTCATCGCCATGTCGGCGAGCTTGAACTGGATGACCTCGTACTCGCTGATCGGCAGACCGAACTGGGTCCGGTTCTTCGAGAACTCGAGCGCCTGCTGGGTCGCCGCCTCGATCCCGCCGAGCGACGCCGCGCCGAGCGACACGCGCCCGACGTCGAGCGCGGTCATCGCGACGTGGAACCCCCGGCCGACCTCCCCCAGGACGTGCTCCGGGCCGAGCGCGACGTGGTCGAGGATCAGCTCCGCGGTCGAGGTCCCGTGGAGCCCCATCTTCTTCTCGCACCGCCCGACCTGGAACCCCGGCCGCCGGGTGTCGACGAGGAACGCCGTCACGCCCCCGTTCGGCCCGAGCTTCACGTCGTTGCCGGCCATCACGACGATCGTATCGGCTTCGCGGCCGTTCGAGACGTAGATCTTGTTCCCGGTGAGGACCCAGCCGTCACCCGAGCGCTCGGCGACCGTGCGGACCGCGCCCGAATCGCTCCCGGAGCCGGGCTCGGTCAGGCTGAACGCGAGGAGCTTCTCCCCCTTCGCCGCGGGGACGAGCCAGCGTCGCTTCTGCTCCTCGGTCCCGTAGTAGAGCAGCGGGGTGGTCCCGAGCGACGTGTGGGCCCCGACGATCGTCCCGTGGGACGCGTCGACCTTCCCGAGCTCCTCGAGCAGGATGCAGTAGCCGACCTTCCCGAGACCGAGGCCCCCGTACTCCTCCGGGACCGGGACGCCGAAGTAGCCCTCGGCCTGCATCTTCGCGACCGACGCCCGCGGGAACTCCTCCGTCGCGTCCATCTCCGCGACGATCGGCGCGACCTCCTTCGCGAGGAACGCGCGCACCGCCGCCCGGAACGCCTCCTGATCGGGCGAGAACTCGAACTCGAACGCCATCGCTACGTACCCCGGAACTTCGGGGGTCGGCGCTCGACGAACGCCGCGAGTCCCTCGCCGAGATCCTCCGAGCCCAGCACTTCGGCTTCGAACAGGCGGGTCTCGTTCTCGAGGCCCTTCGCGAGCGGGAGCTCGAACCCCTCGACGATCGATCGCTTCGCGGCGCGGACCGCCTTCGGGGCCCGCTGGGCGATCGTGTGGGCGAGGTCGCGGGCGGCCCGGAGCTCCTGGCCCGCCGGCACGGTGCGGTTGACGAGGCCGATCCGCAGCGCCTCGGCGGCGGAGATCATCGCGCCCGTGAAGATCAGCTCCTTCGCCTTCGCGACCCCGACGAGGCGGGGCAGCCGCTGCGTGCCGCCGTACGCGGGGATCAGGCCCAGCGTAACCTCGGGCGCGCCCAGCTTCGCCGATTCGCCGGCGAGCCGGAGATCGCACGCCAGCGCGAGCTCGAGCCCTCCGCCGAGCGCGAGGCCGTTGATCGCGGCGATCACCGGCGACGGGAGCGCGGCGAGCCGCCCGTAGATCGCGAGCCCGCGGCGGGCGACCTCGGGCGCGCTCGCGAGGTCGAGCGTCGCCATCTCCTTGACGTCGGCCCCGGCGCTGAAGTACTGTCCCTCGCCCGTCAGCACGACCGCCCGCACCTTCGCATCGGCCGCGAGCTCCGTGATCCGCCGGTCGAGGTCGCCGAGGAGCCGGGTGCTGAGCGCGTTGACGGGAGGGTGGTTCAGGACGAGGATCTCGACGCCGTCCTCTTCGCTCTTCCGTCCCACCTGGAGATCCTCCGGCATCGGCCCCGTCCTCCCCGGGGGCGAGGACCGCGGAGCTTTTTAGCCCGCCCGGCGCGGGCCGCCCGGGCGCGGTCCGGCTTCCTCTTGATATGCGGGCGGTCGTCGTCCGCGGTCCGTGACCCAACGCGAGCTGCTCTCGCTCTCGCTGTACTCCCTCCTCGCGAGCAACCGGAGCGGGCTGTTCATCGTCTTCCTGCCGCTCTACCTCGTCGAGCTGAAGGGTGCGAGCCTCCCGATCGCGCTCGCGATCCTGACGCTCGCCTACGTGCCGGCGAGCCTGATCGGCCCGCTCGTCGGCCGGCTCTCCGACCGCGCGGGCCGCCGACGGCCCTACCTCTTGCTCGGCGAGGCGCTCGCGTTCCCGCTCTTCCTCCTGATCACGTTCGTGCCGGGGTACGTCCTCGCGGGGGGTCTCTTCATCGCCGCCGAGCTCGCCCTCGCGATCGGAGGCCCCGCGTACACCGCGTACGTCGCGGACGTCACGCGGGCGAACGAGCGCGGCGCCGGCTACGGGCTCCTGAACGCGACCTCCAGCGCCGGCGGGGTGGTGGGCGTGGTCCTCGCCGGGGTCGTCACGCTCGAGTTCGGGCTCGGAGCGCTCTTCCCGTTCGTCGTCGCGACGATGGTCGGCACGCTCTCGGTCGTCGTGCTCCTGGTGCCCGACATTCACCTCCCGCCGTCCCCGCCGCCGCGCCCGCTGCGGGAGATGCGACCGGTGGTGACGTTCTCGTTCGCGGTGTCGATCCGTGCGATCGGGAGCGGCGCGGTCGCGACGTTCTACGGCTACCTCGCCGCCACCCTGGGAGCGAACGACCTCGAGGTCAGCGTCGTCGCGGTCGCGGGCCTGCTCACCGGAGCCTTGGTCTCGCTGCCGCTGGGGCGCCTCATCGATCGGCGCGGGGAGATCCGCGGCATCTGGTACGGGACCGCGCTCGCGCTCGCGTCGTACGGGATCTTCATGGTCTCGACCACCTGGACGGAGACGATCCCGGCCCAGGCGGTGCGCAACGGGGGGCTCGCGCTGGTCGGCACCGGCATGCAGGCCTGGGTCGCCCGCGCCGCGCCCGAGGGGCAGCGCGCGGAGTACCTCGGGGTCTTCACGCTGATCAACTCGTCCCTCTGGAGCGTCGGCCCGCTCGTCGGCGCCGTCGCGATCGCGTTCTTCGGCTACCTGGGGCTGTTCGTGATGGCGATCGCGACGACCGTCGTCTCGCTGATCGTGATGGAGCTCCTCTACGGGGAGATGGGGATCCGCGCGCGGCTGAACCGCCCGTCCGCTCCGGCCGCGGGCTGAGGGCGCTCGCCCGCGGCGTCTTGTAGCTCCCGCCGCTCCCGGCGGCGTGGTCGCGTTCCGGATCGTCCAGCGGATCCGGGCGCCGCCCGGATTCGTCGTCGACTGGTGGCTCGACTATCGCTCCGACGACGCCGCGCTCACGCGGGACACGGTCCAGCGCACGGTCGACCGGATCGACGACCGGCGCATCCACCTCACGACCACGTCGGAGTTCGGGGGTCGGCTGCGCACGACCGACGGCACGGTCGCACGCACCGGGCCGACCAGTTGGCACATGACCGGCCACGTGAGCTCGGACGGTCTCGTCGTGTCGACGATGCAGACCGCCTACACCGTCGAGGGCACTCCGGACGGCTGCCGGGTCGAGGCGCAGTTCGAGTTCGTCGGGCGGACGCTGCCGTGGCGGCTCGCCCTGGCCGTGTCGGGCTACGCGCTGCGTCGGCGGCAGCGCGCCGCCTTCCGCGACTACGCGGCGGCGATCGAGCGGGACTACGCGGCGCGGGCGGCCGCCCCGCCCCCGTCCCCGTCCGCTCCGCCGCCCGACGAGGGGCGCCGGCCACGGTAATATAGCGAGGGTCCGTCGGTCCGCCCGGCGGAGGGTCCGCGGTTCCGGTATGGGGGAGGACGCGTCGCCGGGCCGCACGATCGCCCGGGGGGCCGAAGCGACGCTGCGCCGCGTGGAGTGGATGGGGCTCCCGGCGATCCTCAAGGAGCGCGATCCGAAGTCGTACCGACCGAAGGCGCTCGACGACCGACTGCGTCGGGAGCGGACCCGGACCGAGGCCCGGCTCCTGGTCGACGCCCACCGCTTCGGCGTTCGGACGCCGATCATCTACGACATCGATCTCGCGAAGCATCGGCTCGTGCTCGAGCAGCTCGCCGGCCCGACGCTCAAGGAGCTGCTCGAGGACCCGGCGCTCCCGCCCGAATCGCTCGCGACCGCCGTCCGCCACCTGGGAGAAGGCCTCGGGCGCCTGCACGCCGGCGGGATCTCCCACGGGGACCTGACGAGCTCGAACGTGATGTATCCCGAGGGCCCCGAGGGACCGGCGGCGTTCCTCGACCTCTCGATGGGCTCGCGGAGCCCCGGCATCGAGGAGCTGGGGATCGACCTCCACCTGGTCGAGGAGGATCTGAAGTCGCTCCACGCGCGGCCGGACGCGCTCGTCCGCGCGTTCCTCGACGGCTACGCGGTCGGGAACCCGGCGGGCGCGAGCGACGTCCGCGCCCGCGCGAAGGCGATCCAGGGACGCGTCCGCTACGCGTGAGCCGCGCCGCTCAACCGGGCGCGTGCAGGCGGTCCAGCCCCGCGACCAGCACGGTCGGCAGCTCGTCGATGACGTCGGTCGCGACGAGCCCGAAGCTCTTGCGGGCGGCGACCCGGGTCCCGGCCTCGCCGACCCACCACGTCGCGAGGCGCGCCGCGTGCACGGGGTAGACGCCCTGGGCGAGCAGGCTGGCGGTGACCCCTGCCAGGATGTCCCCGACGCCGCTCACGGTCATCGCCGGGTGGTGGTGGTCGTTCGCGAATACGCTGCGCCCGTCCGTCAGGAGGTCCGGATTGCCTTTCGCGATCAGCGTGAGGCGGCGCTCGGCGGCGATCCGGCGGGCCCGCTCCTCCCGCTCCGCGTCGGGGCCGTCGGCCGACCCGGCAAAGTACCGCTCGTACTCCCCGCCGTTGGGCGTCGCGACCAGCACGGCCGCGTCGCCTCGGCCCTGGATCTCCGCCGGCGCCGGGAGCCCGGCGAGCCCGTCCGCGTCGACCAGGAGCGGCACGCTCCCGACGAGGCCCTCTTCGAGCCCCCGCAGGGCCTCGACCGTCTCGGGGTGCGCGCCGGCGCCCATCCCGAGCGCGACCGCCCGCGGGCGCGAGGTCCGCACGAACTCGAGGATCTCGGGCACGTCGGTCGGACGGAAGCGGTCGACCCCGAACGGGCGGACGACCAGGTTCGGGCCGAACGCCTGGATCCGCTCGGCCGCCCCCTCGGGGGCGACGACCGTCGCCCGCTCGGCGCCCGAGCGGAGCGCGGCGAGCGCGGCGAGGCCGGGCGCTCCGGCGTACGGTCCCCCGCCGATCACGACGATCCGCCCCGTGCGGCCCCGGTCGCCCCGGCCGGTCGGGCGCGGAAAGAACAGGAACTCGCCGGGACCGGTCCGGTGCCACGCGTCCGGGGGGATCCCGATGTCGCGGACGTGCACTTCGCCGGACGTCCCGGGCCGCATCTCCTCCTTCGGGCAGGTGAGCGTGACCGTCCACTGGGGTCGAAGACCCTCGGGGTCGCTCACGCCGGTCGGCACGTCGATCGCGAGCACCGGCACGCCGCTCCCCCGGATCGCCTCCACGGCCTCCCGGACCGGCGACCGGAGGCGCCCGCCCTGCCCGGTGCCGAGCAGCCCGTCGAGGATCAACGGCAGGCTCGCGAGGTCGGCCGCCCGCGGGACCCCGAGGTGGATCGGACAGCGGCGTTCGACGCGCTCGAAGCACCGCCGCGCCGCGCGCGTCGAGATCTCCGACGCCGGGCGGACGAGCCAGATCTCGGGGGTGTAGCCCCACTGCTGGAGGTAGAACGCCGCGCAGGTCGCATCCCCTCCGTTGTTGCCGTTCCCCGCGACCACGCCGACGCGCGCCGGCGGCGACGGAAGGTGCGCGGTCGCTTCCTCGGCGACCGCCCGTCCCGCATTCTCCATCAGGAAGTCGACGGTCGAGCCGAGCGCGATCGCGTTCGCCTCGACGACCGCCATCTCGAGGGACGTCAGCGGTCGGGGAAGGGCGGTCCACATGGGCGCGGCTACGCCGGTGGGGTCGCGTCCGTGCGGGGCTCGGTCGAGAAGAGGTTGACCGACGCCGGAAGGAGGTTCTTCCGGGCGAGGTACTGCGACTGCGTCCGGCTGTACCGGAACAGGATGTCGGCCTTCCCCTCCTGGAAGCCCCACGGTCGGACGATCAGGAGGTCGCCCTCCCGGATCCACATCTTCTTCTTCATCTTCCCGGTGATCCGGCCCATCCGCGAGACCGAATCCTCGCACATCACGCGGATCCGGGCCGCGCCGAGCAGCTGGCTCGCGATCCCGAACGTCTCGCCGCGGTTCCGGCGGGGCAACGGAAGTCGGCCGACCTCTTCGCCGCCCTCGACGACCTCCACCGGCGGCGTCGGCTCCGCCGCGTCGGGCGGAGGCGCCGCGGACTCGTCCGCCGGAGGCTTCGGGGCTTCGGCCACGGCGAGGCGAGCGAGCCCGACTATTTCAGGAGGACTTGGCGCGGGGGAAGACGCGCTCAGGGTTCTCCTCCAGGATCCGATGTTGCGCGTCCGCCGGGATCGGAAGCGCGCGGAACGCGTCGACGTTCGCGCGGATGTCCCGGACGCCCGGGCCCGGCCAGTCCGTGCCGAACAGGACCTTGTCCGCGAGCTGGGCGAGCCGTGGGAAGTAGCTCAGCAAGCGCGCCGGCGGGATCCCCGAGACCTCGAGCCACACGTTCGGGAACCGCCGCGCGAGGAACGTCGCGGTCTCCATCCAGATCGGACGTCCGCCGTGCGCGAGCACGATCGTGAGGTCGGGGAAGTCGAGCGCGACGTCCTCGACGTAGAGCGGGTCGGCGAACTTGTTCCGCGCGCGGGGGAACACCGACGTCCCGGTGTGGACGATCACCGGGAGCCGGTGCCGCTCGCACGCGGCGTAGATCGCGCGCAGCGAGGGGAGACTCCCGTCGGCGTACGCGTTCGGGCGGAACAGCTGGTGCGGCGGGTGGAGCTTCAGCGCCCGGATCCCGAGCTCGCTCGCGAGCCGGCCGATCTCCCGCTCGGGGTCGGGGTGATCCGGACGGATGCCGCCGACCGCGATGAGCCGCTCGGGGTCCGCGCGGACGTACTCGCTGACGAACTCGTTCGACCGCTCGGTGTAGCCGATCACCTCGGGCGCCACGTAGTTCACGAGGACCGCCCGCTCGACGCCGCAGGCATCGAGGTAGGCGAGGAACGCCCGCGGGTCGCGAAGGTACCGGACGTTGCTCGGGTCCGCGTGGGCGAGCAGGCGCGCGGCGTCCGGCCGCATCTCCCACAGCGGATTGATGTGCACGTGGCAGTCCGTGATGCCCATCGGCGTCCGGCACCGCCGGGCCGTTAAAAGCCCCGAGCCCGCCGGCCCACCGCACCGGACGAGGGTTTATCTCCCCGGCCCGGCTGACGCCCGTCCGATGTCCGCTCCGGCGGCGCCCTCGCCCGCGGTCCCGCGCACCGCGACCGCGCCGGTCGCCGGTTCGCGCCCGATGCCCCGGCTGCTGAAGGCGACCTATCTCGCCGACCAGGAGTACCTGCTCGAGGAGACCCGGGCCACCAAGCTGTTCTACTTCCCCGGCCCGATCCTCTGGATCCTCATCACCGGCGTCCTGACGTTCTTCTCGGTGGCGTTCTACTACGGCTGGCCGGGGCAGCTCGGCGCATGGGACGACGTGATCCGCTCGCTCTCGTCCACGATCCACCTCGGCCTGGTGACGGTCGCGATGTGGACCGCGCTCTTCTTCGGGTTCCTCGTGTTCCTCGGGTTCGTACGCCTCGCCGTCCGCTTCCTGCGGTGGATCCGCACGGTCTACGCCGTCACGTCCCACCGCGTGATCGTCCAGACGGGGATCCTCGGGAAGGACTTCCATGAGATCCCGGTCACCCAGGTGCGCGGGGTCGACGTGCATCAGCGGTTCTTCCAGCGCCTGCTCGGCTACGGGACCGTCCGCGTGAGCTCGGAGGGCGGCTCCCGGCTCGGGAACGAGGACTGGCCGGGGATCCCGAAGCCGTTCCGCTTCCAGAAGATGATCGAGGACGCGAGCCAGGGCGTGATGCAGAACGCCGGGCAGGGCGGCTGGACCCGCTCGTAGCGGTCCGTTCCGGCCGGACCTTTCGCCGGGACGCGCCGCGCACCGTTAAATCGGCCCACCTGCGTCCGCGGCCCGATGGGCGACGACTTCGACGCCATCGTCGTCGGCGCCGGCATGGCCGGATGCGCCGCGGCGATCCGCCTCGCCCAGGGCGGCGCGAACGTGCTCCTGCTTGAGCGGGGCGCCGAGCCCGGGACGAAGAACCTCTCGGGCGGGGTGCTCTGGGGCCACGACCTCGATCGGATCCTCCCGAACTGGTGGGAGCGGATGCCGGTCGAGCGCCACCTCGTGCGGAAGCGGTTCGGGTTCCTCACCGCGGACAGCGCGGTCTCGTTCGACCTCGAGGACGCCGGCTGGAGGTCGGCGCCGTACGTCGCGCACACGGTCCTGCGCGCGCGGACGGACGCGTGGCTCGCTCACGAGGCGGAGGCGGCCGGCGCGACGGTCGTCAGCTCCGTGCCGGTCGAGCGGCTGAACTGGGAGGGCGCGCGCGTGCACGGGATCGTGCAGGGCGGCGAGACGATGACCGCGCCGGTCACGATCGTCGCGGACGGCGCGAACTCCCGGCTCTCGCTCGGGACCCCGATCCGCCCGAACGCGCGGCTCGCGGGCGAGGCGACCGAGCTCGGGATGAAGGAGGTCTACCGGCTCGACCCGTCGGTCCTCGAGGACCGGTTCGGGGTCGGCGCCGGGGAGGGGCACGCGGAGGAGTGGGTCACCGGCGGCTTCCCGCCCGGCGTGATGGGCGGCGGGTTCCTCTACACGAACCGGGACACCCTCTCGGTCGGCCTGATCCTGAACCTCCAGTCGCTCTTCGGCCGCGGGGTCTACTCCCACGACCTCCTGGAGCGCTTCAAGCTCCACCCGACGATCGCTGGCCGCCTGCGCGGGGCCGAGCTGGTGGAGTACGGCGCGAAGCTGATCAGCTCGGGGTGGGCGAGCCGGCCGGCGGCGTTCCACGGGGACGGGTGGATGATCGCGGGCGATGCCGCGGGCTTCGTCTTCTCGAACGGGCTCACGATCCAGGGGATGAACTACGCGGTCCGGACGGGGCTCGAGGCCGCGGAGACCGCGCTCGCCGCGAAGGCCGCCGGCGCGGCCACCGCCGCGCAGCTCGCCGAGTACGACCGGCGCCTCGAGGCCGCGAGCGTCCTGCCGGACTTCCGCGACTTCGCGCGGACGGACCGCGTGAAGTGGAACCCGCGCTTCTACTCGGTCTATCCGGCGTTCGCGGCCGAGTTGTTCCGCGCGATGTTCCAGGACGGAGGCGCCGCGAAGCAGCCGGCCCGCCGACTCCTGAGGAAGGCGCAGCGCGCGGCCGGCCTGTCGACCGGGACCCTCGTGCGCGACGGGATCGACCTGGTCCGCGACCTCTGAGCCGGCTCAGAGCCCGCGCACGCGGCGGACCTCGGCGGTCAGCGCCGGCACGAGCTGGAACAGGTCCCCGACGACGCCGTAGTCGGCGACCTTGAAGATCGGAGCGGAGCCGTCCGAGTTGATCGCGACGATCACGCGCGAGCTCAGCATCCCGACCAGGTGCTGGATCGCGCCCGAGATCCCGACCGCGACGTAGAGCTGCGGGGAGACCGAGCGTCCGGTCTGGCCGACCTGGAACGACGTCGGGCGCCACCCGGCGTCCGTGACCGCGCGGGACGCGCCGACCGCCGCGCCGAGGGACGCCGCGAGCTCCTCGACCAGATGGAAGTTCTCGGCCGCGCGGAGCCCCCGGCCCCCGGACACGACGATCGAAGCGTCCGTGAGACCGGGGCCGCTCCCGGGCGCCGCGGTCGTGATCCCGGTGCGTCGGGGCGCGAGGTAGCCGGCCGGCAGGTCGTCCGAGGGCAGGTCGCGCACGTCGGCGGTCCCCGCCGTCTCGGGAGCCGCGGGGAAGGCGTGGGGACGGGTCGCGAGCGCGACGTGGCTCCCCTCGAGCCGGAGCGTCTCGGTCGCCCGGCCCCCGAAGACCGGTCGGCGGACCCGGAGCCCGCCGGCCTCGAATGTCGCCTCGGTCACCCCGGTCGCCGCGGCGGCGTCCCAGGCGATCGCGATCCGGCCGACCAGGTCCCGGCCGAACGTCGTCCCGGCGACGACGAGGATCCCCGCCCCCGCCGCGTCGGCGGCCCGGCGGACCGCGGGAACGCGCGCCGCGATCGGCGCCGT
>JASHQY010000003.1 GCA_030038885.1 Thermoplasmata archaeon
GCCGGGCGGTGGACGCCGCCGCGCTCGTCCGGCGCACGACCGTCCGGGGGTTCTGGCCGGAGCCGCTGCGGCTCGCGCACCTCGTCGCGTCGTCGGGCCGCCCGCCCGCGCGCCCCCGCGCCCAAGGGCTTAAGGAACCGCGGGCCGTCCGGCGGCCGGGCCTGTAGCTTAGCCTGGACAAAGTACCGGCCTTCTAAGCCGGCAAACTCGGGTTCAAAAGCCCCGGGCGCACCCCGCCCGCGGCGGAGCGTCCCGACAGGCCCGTCGCCCGCTACGCGCCGATCTGCGCCGCGCAGTTCTCGCAGAGGATCGACTGCGGGCCGGCGGGCAGCGGCGCCCCGCAGAGCGGGCAGGTCGCGCGCGCGTCCGCGGCCGCGAGGAGCTCCTGGACGCTCGTGCGGAGCGACGGGTCGGCCCCGGCGATCGCGACCTCCGCCCTCGCGGGGCCGGCGTCGGACGGCGGGAGGAACGCCTCGAGGCGCGGCCGGTAGATCCCCGTGCGGCGGTCGAACGTCACGAGCCGGGACTGGACGAGCCCCTGCAGCGCGGAGTCGACGAGCTCGCGGATCCCGCCGAAGACGTGCGCGAGCTCGACCGACGTGAGGCCGGGCGATTCGACGAGGACCTCGAGGCAGCGCGCGCCGAGCAGCGAGAGGTCGCTGCGCGCGAGGTACTGGTCGAGCGCCCACGCGACGCGCGCGCTCCGCCGCACGCGCTGGCCCGGGGCGAGCCGGCCGGCGCGCGGGTCCGCGAGGAGCGTCGCGTGGAGCACGTCGAGCTCGTAGCGGACGCGCTCGTCGGGCAGGTACGCGAGGACCGTCAGCGCGAACGGGACGATCGCGTCCGCCCGCCACGCGGCGAGCGCCTCGGCGATCGTGCCGCCGAGCCCCCGCGGTTCGATCCGCGCCCCGCCCTGGGCCGCCCGCTCCTCGTCGGCCCGGGAGCGCAGGAGGTAGTGCTCCCGCACGATCACGCGGGCGATCCCGCGGACCGTGGGCCCCGGCTCGAGCGGATCGATCTCGACCGAGCCATCCGGAGCGAACGCGAGGCGGTGGAACGGCCGGAGGAACCGCCACGCCGGGCCCGGGGACGGGATCGGGTCGAGGCGGATCTCGCCGGTGCGGAACGTCGCGCCTGGGTCGGCGATCGCGGCGAGGAGGTTCGGGTACTCCTTCCCGTCGACCGTCAGCGCGAGCTCCGCGAGCGGGGGCCGCCGGCGGGAGAGGTACTCCTCCGCGGCGCGCGCGAGCATCCGGCGCGAGTACGCGTCGTGCCGTTCGCCGCCGAGCTGCGCGGCGAGCGCGTCAATCTCCGGAAGCGCGACGGCCGTCACGAACGCCTCGGCCTGCCGTTGCTAGCTCGTAGAGAGAGATAAAGCGGCGGGCCATCGTGTCGAGCGACGAGGTGCGCCGGACGCGCTCCGCCGACTGCCGCGCGATCCGCCGCCGCTCGTCCGGGCGGTCCAGGGACTCGGCGACCGCCGCCGCGAGCGCGCCCGGCGCGAGGACCGGCACGCGACGGCCGGTGACCCCGTCCTCGACGACCTCCGCGGCGCCCCCGGCCGCCGGCGCGAGGACCATCGTGCCGGACGCCATCGCCTCGAGCAGCGCGACGCTCGACGTGTCGCTCGTGGACGGGAGGACGAACAGATCGCTCTGCGAGAGGAGCGCCGGTTTCTCCTCCTCCGCGACCGGGCCGACGTAGCGGACCCGCTCCGCGAGCCGCGGGCTCGCGCGGATCCGCTCGCGCACCGCGCGCTCCTCGGGTCCGGCCCCGCCGACGACCGCGCTCAAATCGAAGCGCGCGAGCGACGCCTCGATCGCGTCGAGGAACCGGTGGACCCCCTTGTCGACCGTCAGCCGGCCGAGGTACGTGACGAGGGGATCGGCCGGGAGCCCGCAGCGGACCCGCCAGTCGGGCACGACGATCCCGGGCCGGAACCGGTCGACGTCGATCCCGTTCGGCACGATCTCGACCGGCCGCCGGAACGGCTTGCGCGCGCCCGCGATCAGCGCGTCGCGCGCGGCGAACGACGGTGCGGTCGCGACGTCGCAGCGCCAGTAGGCTCCGCGGTTGTACCACGTCGCGACGCGGAAGAACGTCGGCACGAGGAGGCGCGGCGGCACGCTGGTCTGCATCTCCCCGAGGTTCGTGTGGAACGTGCCGACCAGCGGGAGGTCGAAGCGGCGCGACGCGAGGAAGCCCGCGCTGCCGACGCCGCCGGGCGAGTGGATGTGGAGGACGTCCGCGTCGCCGATCCCCCGCCACTGACGGATGAGCGCGAACGGGTTCAGCGGCCAGCGGTACTGCGGGTAGAGCGGGACCGGGAGCGAGCGGACGCGGGTCACGTCGACGCCGTCCACGACCCGCTCCTCGGTCGGGGTGCCGGCGACCGCCTGCGGGGCGAAGACCCGGACGTGGTGCCCGAGGCGGCGGATCGCGGTCGCGAGGCCGCTGGTCACCGACGCGACGCCGTCCCGCATCGGCGGGTACGAGTCGGTGCAGAAGACGACCTCCATCGCCCGGACCGCGTCGCGATGGGGAGCGATGGGTCCTATGCTTTTGGGTCGAGCGGTCGCGGCCCTCCGACCGTCGCCGCGGCGCCCCCGCGGGGTCCCGCCCGGCCGCTCAGACCACGGTCTGGAACGGCCGCTCGAGGCGGCTCATCTCCCGAGGGTCGAGCGAGCGCCGGTCGAACGAGACGATCAGTGCCGACGAGGTCTGCTCGATCTGGGCGACGGCCCACTGCGCGAACTTGAGCGTGAGGTCGAGCCCGTACTCCCCGACGAGGTACTCGAGCGCGTCGAGGTAGACGATCGCGCCGCCGGGGGACTCGGTCGGTTCGCGGAGGTGGCCACCGATCTCGCCGGGCGAGAGCCGGCCGCCGCCGGCGACGTCCGCGCCGTTCGGCACGATGTCGATTCGGCGCTCCTTCGAGACCCCCGGCAGCTCGGGCGGGCGCAGCGAGACGAGGACCGCACGCGGGAACTCCTGGACGTTCGCGCGGAGGATCTCGAGCGCCCGGGCGGGGCGCTCCTCCCGGACGAGCAGGCTGCGGCCGGGGCCGAGGTGCGTCGGCGCGGGCGCCGGCCCGCCGAACGTCGGGACCCAGACGCGCGCCGGCTGGGGAGCCCGCAGGAGGGAGTTCCACGCCGGCCGCCGGGGCGGGCCGAGCAGGCTGCGGCGCTTCAGCTCGACCTCCTCGTCGAGGCGGGCGAGGCGGCTCTCGATCAGGATCCGGAGCTCCTGGGCGGTGTGCCCCCGCGAGGCGTGCTGGAGCACTTCCTTGAGTCCGCTGCGCACGCCCTCCTCGTAGCCCGCGGCGTACGTGCGCGCGTACTCCTCGTCCTCCGGCGGCTCGTCGCTCGGCGGGGGCGATGCGCCGGGGGTCCGCTCGGGCTCGCTCACGCCGGTGCCCGATCGCCCTCGGGCGTCGCGGGGGTCCCGACCGCCGTGCGGGAGCCGCCGGGAGGCCGGACCGCGGTCTCCTCGACCGGGGCGAACTTGTACCCGTAGTGGATCACACCGGCCTTACCCTCCTCGCGGAGCTTGCGGAACGTCGCGCGGACCTTGAGCCCGATGCGGACCTCCTCAGGCGCGAGGTCGACGATCTGGCCGGTGAGCATCGGGCCCTCGACCGTGCGGACGAGCGCGAGGACGTACGGCACCTGCATCTCGAACCCCTCCGCCGGCTCGTGCACGGTCGTGAACGAGTAGACCTCCCCCTCGCCGGAGAGCTGGAACGGGACCATCTTCCCGATCGATTCCCGGTGGCGCGCGCACGTCGGGCAGACGCTCCGGGGAGGGAAGTAGGCCGTGCCGCAGTTGGTGCACTTCGATCCCCCCAAGTTGTAGCGGCGCGGGGTCTCGCGCCAGAAGCGAGCGATCGACATCGTCCCCCTCCTAGCTCCCCCGCTCGAGCAGCGTCACGACGCTCGTCGCGCCGGTCCCGCCGACATCGTGGGCGAGCGCGAGGGACGCGTGCTTCACCTGGCGGTCCTTCGCCTCGCCGCGCAGCTGGCGGACCAGCTCGACGACCTGGGCGACCCCGACCGCGCCGAACGGGCGCCCCTGGGCCTTGAGGCCGCCCGAGGAGTTCACCGGCAGCTCGCCGTTCGGGCCGAACCGGCCGGACTCGAACTCGGGGCCCGCCCGGCCCTTCTCGCAGAACCCCAGGTCCTCGAGCGCGACCAGGGCGCTGATCGTGTAGGCGTCGTTGATCTCGGCGACGTTGACGTCCGCCGGCGCGCGCCGGGCCTGCTCGAACGCCCGGCGGGCGGCGACGACCGTCGAGTCGAGGGTCGTCACGTCCCGCCGGTGCTGGACGGCCATCGCGTCGCACGCGACCTGGCTCGCGGCGATCCGGATCGGCTGGTCGGTGTAGCGGTGCGCGCGCTCCATCGGTCCGAGGACGACCGCCGCCGCCCCGTCCGAGAGCGGCGCGCAGTCGAACACCCCGAGCGGCTCGGCGACCGGTCCGGCGGCGAGGACCTGCTCGAGCGAGACCGGGTTGCGGTAGTGCGCGTTCGGGTTCTTCGCGCCCATCGCGTGGGCGTGGACGGCGACCCGGGCGAGCTGCTCGCGGGTCGTGCCGTACTGGTGCATGTGCCGGCGGGCGATCAGCGCCCACAGCGCGGGGAGCGTCCCGCCGAAGACGACCTCCCACTCGTGGTCCGCCGCGGAGCTCGTGATCTGGTTGCCGGTCGCGTCCGGGACGTCGGTCAGCTTCTCGGCCCCCCCGACCACGACGAAGTCGTAGAGGCCGCTCGCGACCGCGAGGTACCCCTGGTGGAGCGCGAGCGAGCCCGACGCGCCGCCGCCCTCGACGCGGACCGCCGGGAGGTGGCGGTCGCCGAGGCCGGCGTAATCGAGGATCAGCGGACCGATGTGCTCCTGGTCGATCAGCGAGCCGGACGCCATGTTCCCGAGGTAGAGCGCCCCGAGGTCGCCGGACGAGAGCTTCGCGTCGACCAGCGCCTGGAGGCCGGCCTCGATCCCGATCTCGCGGAACGAGCGGTCCCACAGCTCGCCGAACTTCGTCATCCCGACGCCGAGCACCGCGACGTCGCGCACGGCTAGCTGCCTCCCATGTGGATCTTGCCGCGGAACTTCGCGTAGACCCCGTAGCTCAGCTCGACCCCGCTGTCGAGGTACGACTGCACCGGGCGCCCGAACGACCGGTCGAACTTCGCGATCTCGTCCGTCGTCGTGAGGTCGAACGCGTCGGACCCGGCGCCCGAGCCGTACCCGACCACGAGGATCCGCTCGCCCGGTCCCGCGTGGTCGAGGACGTTCGCGAGGCCGATCAGCGCGGCGCCGGAGTAGGTGTTGCCGATGTACGGGGTCACGAGGCCGTAGCGCATCTGGCTCTCCGAGAACCCGAGCTGCTTGCCGACCCGCTGGGGGAACTTGCCGTTCGGCTGATGGAAGACGACGTGCCGGTAGTCCGCCGGGGTCGTGCCGGCGACCTCCATGATGTGGTGCGCGCACTCGGTCTCGTGGCGGAAGTACGCCGGCTCGCCGGTGAAGCGGCCGCTGTGGCTCGGGTAGCGCTGGCCCTCGCGCCGCCAGAAGTCCGGCGTGTCGGTCGTGTACGACACGGTGTGCTCGACCCGCGCGATGACGTGGTCCCGTCCGATCACGAACGCGGCCCCGCCGGCGCTCGCCGAGTACTCGAGCGCGTCGCCCGGCGCGCCCTGGCTCGTGTCGCTCCCGATCGCGACCCCGTAGCGGACCATCTCGGCGCCGACGAGCCCGAGGCACGTCTGGATCGCGGCGGTGCCGGCCTTGCACGCGAACTCGAAGTCCGCGGCGGTGAGGTGCGGCGTCGCCCCGACCGCCTGGGCGACCACGGTCGCGGTCGGCTTGACCGCGTACGGGTGCGACTCGGACCCGACGTAGATCGCACCGATCTGCTGCGGGTCGATCGCGCCGCGGATCAGTGCGACGCGGAGCGCCTCGGTCGAGATCGTGATCGTGTCCTCGTCGGGGGCCGGCACGCTCTTGCGATGGACGTTCAGGCTCTGGCCCATGCTCTCGCCGTCGGCGCCCCAGACCCGCCCGATCTCCGTCGGCGTGATCCGGTACCGGGGGACGTACGCTCCGTAGCTGACGATGCCTGCTTCCATGGTGTTCCCTTCGATCCTACAGTTCCTCGAGCCGTTCGAGCACGGCCGGGGCCGCGAGGCTCGTCACGAGGAGCGGGATGTTCTCGACCTCCGAGAGGCGTACCGCGAGCGGGTCGACCCGCCCGGGGTTCGCGAAGACGACCGCGGCGGGCTTCAACGGGTGCGCCCGGATCGCGACCATCGGCGAGCGTCCGTACTTGACGTTCGAGAAGATCAGCGCCCGCTGGGTCGTCCAGCCGTACACCTCGACGAAGTGCGACGCGTCGATCGAGAGGATCGCCCGCGGGGCGTCGAGGATCGTGAACCCGTGGATGTCCCGGTGCAGGTCGACGCGGCCGACCGAGCGCGCGTCCAGCCGGTCCGCGAACGACTTCAGCGGGATCGCGACCGCGAACTCCCGCATCCCCAGGATCCCGTCGGAGTGCGAGTGGACCCCGAGGCGCTGGCCGACCTTGCCGCCGTGGTCCTGGTCGACCGCGATCAGCGCGTCGACGTACCGCCGGATGAACCCGGCGCCGGGGCTGACGCGCCGCTCCGATTCGTAGTCGCTGATGACCGAGGGCACGGTCGCGAGGTGCTTCGCGAGGTCGCGCTGGGAGATCCCGAAGTCCTCGCGCCACTTGCGCAGCGTCCGGCCGGGGTGCGGGGAGAGCACGACCTCCCCGGCCATCTTCTCGCGGATCTCGGCGTCCACGAAGCGGCGGGAGGCGGACCGCGGTATAAATCGCTAGCCTTCGTGTCGGTGACAGCGCTCGACAAGTGCCGATGCCCGTACCCCGTCCGGGAGGGAGTGGACCGGGCGAGAATCTCCGGGCGGGAGTCGCTCCCGCCCCTTTGAACTCGCGACCTCTACCTTGCCAAGGTAGCGATCTTCCGCTGATCTACCGGCCCACGACCGCCGCCGAGGGCGGGCCCCGCATAAGAATTGTCCTCGAACATCGGGCCGGAGCGCGGTCCGTCCAAACGCTTATCCCTCGGACCCCACTCGGCCGACCGATGCCCGACGAGTCCACGTCCGGCGAACCGATCGACCTCCTGGTGCGGAGCACCCGGGACCTCCTGCGGCCCGAGGAGCTCGTGCGGGAGGCGACCCGGGACATCGTGAAGGACGAGATCCGGCGTCACCTCGAGAAGACCCTCAAGGAGGACCCGCAGCTGGAGGCCGACCTCCACGAGGCGGTGCGCGATCTCCTCCATGCCCGCGCGATGGAGTACGCCGCGCTGGTGCGGGTCGGGACCACGACGGCCCGGCTCGGGCTGCACGCGCTGCCCCCCGAGGTGCGGGCCGCGCTCACGAAGAACCTCGTCGATCTGGTCTCGAAGGAGCTCGGGCAGATCGTCGAGAGGTCCCTCTAGGCCATGTCGATGACGCCGGACCAGGTCCGGATCTACGAGATCAAGCGGATCGACGTGGAGGGCGCGATCGTCATCGACGGATTCCCGTCGGTCGGGCTCGTGAGCTCGATCGTCGCGAACTACCTGATCGACACGCTCGCGATGCAGCAGATCGGCATCGTCGAGTCGCCCGCGTTCCCGACGGTCTCGCTGATCCGGAACGGGGACCCCCAGCATCCGGTGCGGATCTACGCCGGGCGCCCGCCCGCGGACCGCGCGGGCCGCGGGGCGGACAAGATCGTCGCGTTCGTCTCGGAGTTCCACCCCGCGCCGACCGTGATCCACCCGCTCGCGACCGCGATCCTCGACTGGGTCCAGGAGCAGCGCTGTTCGCTGCTCGTCTCGCCCGAGGGCCTCGTCGTCGAGGCGACCCCCCACACCCCGAAGGGGGGCCGGGGGCCGCGGCTCAACGACGTGAAGGTCTACGGCGTCGCGAGCACGCGCAAGGCCCGGGAGCTCTACATCGAGCCGAACATGACACCGTTCGCCGAGGGGGTCATCACCGGCATCGCCGGCGTGCTCCTGAACGAGGGCCGGCGGCGCGAGTTCGACGTGCTGACGTTCCTCGCCGAGGCCCAGTCGGACTACCCCGACGCCCGCGCGGCGGCGAAGGTCATCGAGACGATCAACCAGATCCTCCTGCGAACCCCGCTCGACCCGGTCCCGCTCTACGCCGAAGCGGAGCGGATCGAGCAGCAGCTCCTGTCGATCCAGCGGCACGCCGCGGACCGCGGCCGGCCCGAGGCGCCGGCGCCGGGCTCGCAGCCGATGTACCGCTGAGCGCGCCCGCGGGCAATCGCTCGAGCAGCTCCTCGACCCCCCGGACGAACGTGTCGGCATCGCGGCGGTCGTTGTAGAAGTAGAACGACGCGCGGACGTTGCCGGGCAGCCCCCGCCGCGCGTAGAACGAGTGGGCGCAGTGCATCCCGGACCGCACCATCACGTCGTAGCCCTCGTCGAGGAACACCGCGGCGTCGTGGGGATCGATCCCGTCGAGCGCGAACGCGAAGATGCTCGACCGGTCGCGCGCCGCGGCCGGCCCGAGCAGGTGGACCCGCGGCGCGTCCGCGAGCGCGCGCGTCACGCGCTCGTTGAGCGCGCGCT
This sequence comes from Thermoplasmata archaeon, assembly GCA_030038885.1. Lineage (GTDB taxonomy): Archaea > Thermoplasmatota > Thermoplasmata > Lutacidiplasmatales > UBA184 > Lutacidiplasma. The sequence continues at coordinate 8,628 of JASHQY010000003.1, forward strand.
GCCGGGCCTCGACCGCGTCGAGCCCGATCCGCTCGAGGAACCGGACCCCCGCGTGGGCCCCGATGACCCCGGCGTAGTTCTGCAGCCCCGCCTCGAAGCGGTGGGGCGGCGGGCGCAGGGCGTGCTCGGTCAGCGTGCTCCACTCGACGGTCTCCCCGCCGACGAGCAGCGGGCGCAGGTCGGCGAGCGGCCCGGGCGCGGCCGCGAGGACCCCGGTCCCGGTCGGGCCGAGCATCTTGTGCGCCGAGACCGCGTAGAAATCGACGCCCCACCGGTCGAGGTCGACCGGACGGTGCGGGGCGGCCTGGCACCCGTCGAACATCACGAGCGCCCCGCGGTCGTGGGCGCGCTCGGTGATCTCCCGGATCGGCAGCGTCCGCCCGTCGAGGTTCGACGTGTGGAAGAAGCTGACGACCCGCACGCCCCGCGCGAGCTCCGCGTCGAGCGCGTCGCCGTCGAACGACCCGTCGTCGGGCAACGCGAGGGTCGCGAGGCGGATCCCGCGCTCGGCCGCGAGCCGCTGCCAGACGATGAGGTTCGAGTTGTGCTCGCGGTCGGTGACGAGCACCCGGTCGCCCGGCCGGTACGCGAGCCCCTGCGCGACGAGGTTGATCGCCTCGGTCGCGTTCCGGACGAACACGACGCCGCGCGCGTCCGAGCGGCCGAGGAACCGGGCGAAGCCCTCCCGCGCGGCCTCGTAGCGTCGCCCGACCTCCTCGGCAAACCGGTGCAGGCTGCGGCCGGCGCACCCGGGAAAGTCCCGGTAGTACTCCTCCATCGCCGCGAGCACCGGCGCCGGCACGAGCGACATGCACGCCGAGTCGAGGTAGACCGGCGCCGGCCGCCCGTCCCGGGGGACGAGCGCGGGGAACTCCGCACGCCCCAGGTCGCGCGTCACGGGGGGTTCCGCTGCAGGCCGTCCGTCGCGGCGGCGAGCACGGCGGCTCCGACGACCAGCGCCCGCTCGTCCGGGGCGAACGTCGCGCTGTGGAGGCTCGCGGGATGGTCGCGGACCCCGACCCCGAGGTGCAGGAACGTTCCCGGGACGCGCTCGAGGTACCGCGAGAAGTCCTCCGCGCCCATCACGGGGTCGGCGACCTCGACGCAATGGGTCCGGCCGAGCTCGATCCGCAGCGATTGCGCGACGGCGGCCGTCACGATCGGGGAGTTCACGAGCGTCGGGTACCCCCGGAGGTACTCGATCCGAACGCGGGCGCCGAGGCTCGCCGCGATCGCGCGGACCCGGCGGCGCAGCGCGCGTTCCAGGAGGTCGCGCGTCGCGGGCCGGAACGTCCGCACGGTCCCCTCGAGCACGACCTCCGACGGGAGGATGTTGTTCCGCGTGCCCCCGTGGATCGATCCGACGCTGACGACCACGGGGTCGAGGGGGTCGCGCACCCGGCTGACCAGCACCTGCAGGCCGCTCACGATCTCGCTCGCGATCACGATCGCGTCCGGCCCCTGGTGGGGGGACGCCGCGTGCCCGCCGCGCCCGAGGACCGTGATGCGGAAGAAATCGGCCGCCGCCATGAACGGACCGGCCTTCCACCCGACGTGCCCGAGCGGGAGGTTGGGCTCGACGTGCTGGCCGACCACGTAGTCGACCTTCGGGGCGTCGAGGCAGCCCCGCTCGATCAGCGGAAGCGCGCCCCCGGTCCGCCCCTCCTCCTCGGCCGGCTGGAACAGGAGCTTGACCGGACCCACCGGCCGGCGGCCGCCGTGCGCGAGGATCGCCGCCGCCCCGAGGAGGCTCGCCATGTGCACGTCGTGGCCGCACGCGTGCATGCGCCCCGGGAACCGGGAATGGAACGATAGGTGCGTCGCCTCGGTGACCGGCAGGGCGTCCATGTCCGCCCGCAGCGCGACGACCGGCCCGTCGGAGCTGCCCGGGATTAGACCGACCACGGCGGGGAACCCGTCGAACGTCCGGTAGGGGACCGACAGCTCCCGCAGCGCGGCGACGATCTTGTCGCGCGTGCGGGTCTCCTCGAGCGAGAGCTCGGGCTCCTCGTGGAACGCGACCCGCCAGGCGCGCATCGCGGGCAGCGCG
>JASHQY010000023.1 GCA_030038885.1 Thermoplasmata archaeon
GTGGAGGAGGACGCTCGAGACGCTGCGCACGGCGATCAGCACGATCCCGGCCTCGAGGCCCCCGACCAGGTAGGCGGAGAGCCCGTAGAGGAACGTCTCGAAGAAGCCGAACCCGAGGCCGACCGACGCCCCGAACACCGGGCCGTCGGCGACCGTCCGGATCCGGTCGCGGTAGTAGTAGACCCCCGACCCCTTGAGCGCCTCCTCGACGAACGGGGCGACGACCAGCACGAGGAAGAACGCGCCGAGCGTCGAGTTGCCGTTGAGGAAGAGGAACTCCGGCCCCGGGTACCGGTTGCTGACGGTCGTTCCGAGGGCGACGATCACGACCTCGAGGACCCCCGCGACGATCGTCGCGAAGAGCGCCCCGTAGACGAACGCCCCGAGGATCGGGCCCCACGACGCGGTGCCGAACCGCTCGGTGCTCCGCACCCACCCGAGGTAGATCAGCGCCGGGATCAGCGCGAGCAGCACGAGGAGGACGAGGTCGAGCAGCGCGTTCGTCGCGCTCATCCGGGGGCCCCGGGCGTCGTCGCGTAGGGGTAGAAGCCCTCGCCCGACTTCCGCCCGAGCTTCCGCGCCGAGACCATCGTGCGGAGCAGCGGGCAGGCGCGGTAGCGCGGGTCCCGGAACCCGTCCCAGAGGACGTCGAGGATCGCGAGCGCGGTGTCGAGGCCGACCAGGTCCGCGAGCTCGAACGGACCCATCGGATGGTGGAACCCGAGCCGGTAGGCGGCATCGATGTCCTCCTTCGTCGCGACCCCCTCGTAGAGCATCCACGCCGCCTCGTTGATCAGGACCGCGAGCGCCCGGGTCGTGACGAAGCCCGGGGTGTCGCGGGACGTCACGACCGTCTTCCCGAGCGAGCGGGCGAACTCGCGGGCCGTGGCTACGACCTCCGGGCGGGTCGTGTGGCCCGGGATCAGCTCGACGAGCGCCATCTGGAGCACCGGGTTGAAGAAGTGCAGCCCGACCAGGCGGCCGGGGTCCTTGAGGTCCTGCGCGATCGACGTGATCGGCAGCGACGAGGTGTTCGACGCGAGCAGCGCGGCGGGCTGCGCCGCCTCCTCGAGCTGCCGGAACAACTCGCGCTTGATCGGTAGGTTCTCCGGGGCGGCCTCGATCACGATCTGGGCCGAGTCCGCGCGGCGGAGCCCGATCGCGACCTCGATGCGGTCCAGCGCCGCCCGGCGGTCGCCGGACCCGACCGTGCCCTTCGAGACCGCGTGCTCGAGCGCCCGGTCCGCGCTCGCGAGGCCGCGGCGCGCGAGCTCCTCGCTCACGTCCTCGAGGGTCACCGGGTACCCGGCGAGCGCGCACTGGGCCGCGATCCCGCTGCCCATGATCCCGGCGCCGACGACGAACACCCGTCGCTGGACCGACTGGCGCGGATCGCTGCCGGCCGGGATCGGGAGGTCGTTCATGGACCCCCCGCGGGGACGGCGGCCGCGCGCACGCCGCGCAGGTACTCGCACGCCCGGCACCGCTCGCCGGTCGACGGCTCCCCACACGAGCGGCACCGACGGGGGGCGCCCGCGTCCGCTGCGGCCAGCCACCGCTCGACGAGGCGCGCGTGGGTCCGCAGGAGGGACTGGCGGGTGCCGGGCAGCGCGTCTTCGAGCTGCCAGACGATCTCGCGGAAGAGGTTGCGCGAGGCGCGGTGCGCGTGGGGGCATTCGGCGTGGTCGAACGGGAGCCCCGAGAGCCGAGCGTAGAGGAACACCTCCCGCTCGGGCACGAGCGCGAGCGGCGCGATCCTCGGCACGAGCCCCGGCTGCGGCACCCGGTGCGGCGCCATCCGGACCAGCCGGTCGAGGTCGCCCCGCACGAGGTTCATCAGCACGGTCTGGGCGAGATCGTCGAGGTTGAAGCCGAGGACGACCGCATCCGCCCCGGCGTCGCGGGCGGCGCGGTTGAGCAGCTGGCGTCGCCAGACGCCGCAGAACGAGCAGGGGATCGTGCCGGGGAGCCCGGCGGCGGCCTCGTCGGTCGTCGTCCCGAGGGCGCGCTCGGCCCGGACGATCCGGTGCTCGACCCCGAGGCGCTCGGTGAGCTCGGCCGCCGCGCGCAGCGTCCGCGGGCGGTACCCCGCGATCCCCTCGTCGACCGTCAGCGCGACGACCCGGACGGTCGGCCGCCGATGGAAGTAGCGGTGCGCGAGTGCGAGCGCCACCGCCGAGTCCTTGCCGCCCGAGAGCGCGACCGCGATCGTCCCGCCCGCGAAGCCCGGCAGCTGACGGTGGAACTCCCGACGGACCCGCTCCTCGACCGACGCCCGGAAGTGCTCGGCGCAGGCGTGGCCGGCCCGGTACGGCTGGTCGACGATCGCGACCGCGGCGCACGAGGAGCAGCGCACGGACCTCGGAACCTGCCGCGCTATTTGAGGAGCGGGCGCACCGGCCTTTCGCGTGCGCGCATACGATTAAGAGCAGAACGTCCGCCAGCGACCCGCGATGTCCTCCCCGCGCATCGCGCGCCCGCACGCGACGCCCCGACCGGGCGAACCGGAAGGCAGCGGCGGCGCGTTCGACGCGCTCGAGCTCGTCGGACGCTTCCAGCGGATGCTCCAGGCCCAGGAGCGCAGTCCCTGCACGGTGAAGCAGTACAGCCACATCGCGCGCACGTTCCTCGCGTTCGCGCAGAAGCCGCTCGAGGAGGTCACGCTCCACGACCTCGAGGCGTACCGCGAGTACCTCGTGCTCCAGCGGCACTATTCGAAGAACTCCGTCTACACGACCGTCCGGGGCCTCACGTCCCTCTTCCGGAACTTCGGCCTCGCGGTCGCGGACCAGCTCGAGCCTCCGCGCCGCCCCGAGCGCCTGCCCCGGTACCTCTCGGAGGAGGAGATGCACCGGCTGCTCGAAGCGGTCCGGGACTCGCCGCGGGACAGCGCGATCGTCCACGTGCTCGCCTTCGCCGGCCTCAGGGTCAGCGAGGTCTGCAACCTCCAGATCGAGGACATCGAGTTCGCGACGAACGTCCTCCACGTCCGCTCCGGCAAGGGCGACAAGGACCGGGAGGTGATCCTCGAGGACCGGACGCGCGCCGCGATCGACCGGTTCCTCACCGATCGGACCCTCGCCGGCGAGTCGTCCCTCCGGCTGTTCGCGGTCGGGCCGGTCACGGTCGAGCGGATCGTCCGGCGGGCGGCGGGCACCGCCGGCATCCCCCGCCGCGTGACCCCGCACATGCTGCGGCACACGCTCGCGACCGCGCTCCTCTCGCGGGGGTGCGACATCCGCTACATCCAGAAGCTCCTCGGCCACGCGTCGGTCGCGACCACGCAGATCTACACGCACGTCGACACGCAGGCGCTCCGGACGGCCTACCAGCGCGCGAAGCCGGAGTATTAACCCGGGACGCGCCTCGCGGCGCCGTGCCGTCCACCGCCGCCGAAGTCGTGATCCTCGGCGCGGGGATCGCGGGCTGCGCGCTCGCCTACCACCTCGCGTCGCGGCACGTCGGCCCGGTGGTGGTCTACGATCCCCGCACGCCCGGGGCCGGGGCCACCGGCCGCGCCGCCGGGATCGTGACCGAGCAGCTCTGGAGCCGCTGGGACGTCGACGTGACCCGCGAGTCGAAGGCCCAGTACGCCGCGCTGAGCGCCCGATGGGACCCCTCCGCGTACACGGTCAACGGGTTCGTGCGCTGGGCGCACGGGCCGGAGGCGCAGGCCGCGCTCGGAGCCGCCACGGACCGCCTCCGCTCGTGGGGAGTGTCGATCGAGGAGATCGCGCCCGACCGGTTGCGCGAGCGGGTCCCGTGGGGTCGGTTCGAGGACGCGGCGCGGGCGGTGTGGAGCCCGCAGGACGCGGTCGTGACCCCGAGCACGATCGGCGAGATCTACGCCGAGGGCGCGCGCCGGGCCGGGGCCGACTTCCGCCTGGGGACCCCGATGGAGTCGTTCGCCCGGAGCGCCGGGGCCTGGGAGCTCGGGACCGGGGCCGCGCGCGTGCGCGCGGGGAGCGCGGTCGTCGCCGCGGGGGCGTGGTCGAAGGCGATCCTCGCGGCGATCGGCCATCCACTCCCGCTCGCGCCGTACCGCACGCAGGCGGCCGTCCTCCGCCCGCCCTTGGGTCCCGAGGTGTTCCCCTCCGTCCACGACATCGACGAGGACGTCTACGCCCGACCGGAGGCCAAGGGCCGGATCCTCGCGGGCGACGGCACCCGCCTGGTCGAGGTCGATCCCGACACGTTCCGGACCGGCGCCGACGAGTCGTTCGTCGCCCACCTCGCCGAAACGTTCGGCCGGCGGTTCCCGGGGTGGGCCGACGCGGAGCTCGTGCGGGCCTGGGCCGGGGTGTGCACCTCGACCCCCGACCGACGGCCGCTCGTCGGCCCGGTCCCGGGCGCCGAAGGGCTCTACGCGATCGGGGGGTTCAACGGGTTCGGCGTGATGCGCGCCGGGGGCGTCGCGGCCCGCCTCGCCGAGCTGCTCGCGTCCGGGGGCTCCGGGCCCGCCGCGCTCGAGCGGCTGCGTCCGGTGCTCCCGGGCCGGTTCGCGGGGACGCCGGCCCCGTTCGCCCCCCGGCCCGGCTTCACGCTGGACGCGGGGGACGATCCGCGGTACTGAGCGCCCGCCCGGGGCGCGTCACTCGAGCGTGCGGAGCCGCTCGAGCTTCTCGAGGAACTCGACGCCCTCGCCGGTCGTCATCGGTCGCCCGTCCTCACGGGTCAGCGGAAGGCCGGCGGCGGCGCACGCCTCGGCCGGGCTCTTCCCCTCGAGCAGCGCGCGGAGCGCCCGCTGCTCCCGCCGGCCGAGCGGCAGCCCCTCGACCTGGAACTCCTCGAACGCCTCGAGCGCCACGGGGCAGACCGCGCGCGCCAGCTGCGCGACGACCGCGGCGTAGAGCCGGATCTCCTCCTGGGAGTGCGGGTCGAGCCGCAGCGAGAGGAAGTGCAGGAGGTTGTGGAGGTTGATCTTCCAGTACCACTGCGTGTAGTACGCGAGCGGCAGCACGAGCCGGGCGGTCTCGCGCGCGACCCCCGCCTCGAGGGCCCGCGCGTAGGCCTCGTACGCCTGGCGCGCGACCGTGTCGAGGTCCGAACGGAACCGGTCGGCCGCCTCGAGCGGCAGCGGGTCGCCGCGCCCCTGGCGGTTGCGCGTCGACTGGTAGCGCACCTCCTCGGGCGGAGGGACCTCGTACTCGTCGGGGACGACGGAGTACCGCGCCGACGTCTCGTTCAGCGAGGCGGTGCGGTGCCGCACCCACTGGCGCGCGACGAAGATCGGAAGCCGCACGAGGAACTTGTACTCGACCATCTCGAACGGCGTCGTGTGCCGGTGGCGCATGAGGTAGCGGATCAGGCCCCGGTCGTCGCGGACCGTCCGCGTGCCCGGGCCGTAGGAGACCCGCGCCGCCTGGACGATCGCCGCGTCGTTGCCCATGTAGTCCACGAGCGCGACGAAGCCGTGCGTCAGCACGGGGTGCTGGACCCCGATCAGCCGGTCCGCCGCGGGAACGGAGGCGCGGACCATCGGAGCTTCGTCCGGCACGGCGTCGCAGCAGGCCGCTCGGACGATAAAACCCGTCGCGGGTCCGCGCGCGCGGCCCGAAGGGTTTACGTCCGTGAGCTGCTCGGACCGAGGGGGGACCGCGGTGGCCCGGATTCTCGTCGGGATCGCGTGGCCGTACGCCAACGGGCCCTTCCACATCGGCCACCTCGCGGGGGCCTACCTTCCGGGGGACATCTTCGCCCGGTTCCACCGGCTGCGGGGGGACGAGGTCCTGATGGTCTCGGGGTCCGACATGCACGGGACCCCGACCCTCGTGCGGGCGGAGAGCGAGGGGACGACGCCGGCGGTCGTCTCCGAACGGTACCACGAGATCAACCGGGCGGCGTTCGATCGGCTCGGCGTGGCGTTCGACCTGTACACGACCACGCGGACCCTCGTCCACGAGCGGACGGTCCAGGAGGTCTTCCTCGCGCTCCTCGAGAACGGGTACGTCCGGCGGCGGACCGAGGAGAATCCCTACTGCCCGAAGCACCAGCGGTTCCTCCCGGACCGCTACCTCACCGGCGTCTGCCCGCACTGCGGCTTCGACCGCGCGCGCGGCGACGAATGCGACCAGTGCGGCCGCCCGCTCGAGGCCCGCCAGCTCGCGTCGCCCCGCTGCGCGCTCTGCGGCACGCCCGCCGAGTTCCGCCCGACGGAGCACTTCTACCTGGAGCTCGACCGCCTCGCGCCGAAGCTGAAGGAGTTCCTCGACCGGCAAACCCATTGGCGCTCCGGCGCCCTGCGGGTCGCCCAGAACTTCCTCGCGGAGGGCCTGCACCCGACCCCGATCACCCGGGACCTGGAGTGGGGCGTCCCGCTCCCGCTGGACGGCTACGAGTCGAAGCGGTTCTACGTCTGGTTCGATGCGGTCATCGGCTACCTCTCCGCGTCGAAGGAGTGGGCGATCCGGGCCGGCCGGCCGGAGGCGTGGCACCGGTTCTGGGACGAGGGGGAGCCCGTGCGCCCGTACTACTTCGTCGGGAAGGACAACAAGTTCCACCACACGATCGTCTGGCCCGGCATCCTCCTCGGCGTCGGGGGGCTGCACCTGCCGTACGACGTCCCGGCGAACGAGTGGCTGCTCGTCGAGGGCGGGAAGATCTCGAAGTCCCGCTCCGGGGACGCCGACGTCTTCGTCCCGTCGCTGCTCGCGCGGTTCCCTCCGGACGTGATCCGCTTCTACGCGGCCCTGCACGCCCCGCAGAACCACGACACCGAGTTTGCCTGGGAGGAGTTCCATCAGCTCCACGAGGAGGTCCTCGCAAACCAGTACGGCAACCTCGTGCAGCGCGCGCTCGTGCTGACCCGGGACCGGTACGGCGGGCGGATCCCGACGCCCCCGGACGCCTGGCGGGCGGACGCTCCCGGCGGGGTCGGCGAGCACCTCAAGGACGCGCACGAGCGGATCTCGCGGGAGTACGAGACCGTGCGGCTCAAGGAAGCGCTCGACCTCGCGCTCGAGGAGGTCCGGGAAGCGAACCGTCGGTTCCACGAGGGGCGGCCCTGGCAGCTCGACGGCGACGCGCGGGCGCAGATCGTCTACGAGACGCTCTGGCGGCTCCGCGCGATCGCGACCTGGCTCGCGCCGGTCCTGCCGTTCTCGAGCGCGGAGGTGTTCCGGATGCTCGGCTTCGCGGACCCGCCCGGCCGGGCCGACTGGGACCGCGCGCTCGACCCCCCGCCGGTCGGGCAGACCCTCGGCGAGGTCCGCCCGATCTTTCCCCGACCGGAGCCGCCCCGCGCCGCACCGACCACGCCCGCGCCCGCCCCGGCGTCCGCCGC
>JASHQY010000024.1 GCA_030038885.1 Thermoplasmata archaeon
TACCGCGGCCTCCTCCACGTCGCGCCCGGCGCGACCGGCGTCAAGGCGGCGGTCCGGTGCGACGCGCTCCTGCCCGACGCGACCGGCCGGTCGGACACCTACCCGTACAACGAGATCCACGAGGAGGACGCGACGATCACCCACGAGGCGGTCGTCGGCAAGATCGGGGAGGAGCAGATCTTCTACCTGATGAGCCGCGGCCTCAACGAGTCCGACGCGATCCACCTGATCCTCATGGGCTTCCTCGCGGAGTTCTCGAAGGAGCTCCCGATCGACTACGCGATCGAGCTGAACCGCCTGATCCAGCTCGAGATGACCGGCGCGGTCGGGTGAGCTGGCTCCGGGCGGCCGCCCGGTCGTCCGGGTCCTTCGACCGCCGCGGCACGCGGGGCCGGTCCGTGTGCGACTTCACGAGGTCGATGACCGCGAGCATCGTCGCGTAGCCCAGGTTCACGTTCTCCGCGAGCGGGCCGGGAGACCGGCCGGTGGGGTCCCGCATCCGGGCGAGCGCGGCGTCGAGGAGCTCGCGCGCGGTCTCGATGCTCATCGGGTCGATCACGTGCGGCGACGGCGCCGGAAGTCCGTCGCGCAGCTGGACCAGCGTGGCGGTGAACCCGGCGGCGAGGGCCGCGAGCTCGGGGACGGAGTGCGCCGCGGGGTCCCGGATCAGCGGCATGCCCGAGCGGTCCCCGGTCGGTCCGCTAGCGGAGCTTCGCGTCGAAGCGCCACTCGGGCGCCGCGTCGGACCCGGTGACCTCGAGCGCCGGCAGGTTCGGGAACTCCTCCCGCTGCCACACGATCTCCTCGCCGTCCCAGCGCGCCGCCAGCTTCGGATAGAGGATCTCGCGGAGGCTCGAGATCGGCGAGCGGTCGAGCACGTACGAGAGGTACGCTTCCCCGATCATCCGCACGGCGGTCGACGGGTCCAGTCCCCGGGACTCGACGTAGAAGACCTTCTCCGGGTCGACCGGGGCGACCGACGTCGAGTGGGTCGCCTTCACGTCACGGCACAGGATCTCGAGGATCGGGATCGTGTCCGAGCGGGCGCCGGGCGAGAGCAGCATCGCGTGCTCGCTGATCACGACGACCGTCTTCGCCGCCCCCGGCTCGATGCGCACGAGGCCGCGGCTCATCCCCCGCGACGTGTCGCGGAAGACCCCGCGGGTGATCGACTGGGCGTGGGTGTCGGTCGCGACGTGGGTCAGGTCGACCGAGCTGTCGAACGCCTGGTCCTTCGCGCCGTAGAACGTCTGGAAGTCCTCGACGTTCGACCCCCGGCCCGAGAGGGTCGTGTGGTTGCGGATCTTCGTCCGGAACCCGCCGAGCCCGCTCCACAACCACGCGAGGCGGCCCTCCTCCCCCGTGGTCGCGGTCCGGCGGTAGACCGCGACCGTCTGGAGGTCGGGCGCATGGACCGTGACGAACGCGGTCTTCGATCGGCTCCCGAGATCGAGGTCCGTGCTGGAGGCGTAGAGGCGCTGCCCGGCCGGGATCCCCGGGGTCGCGAAGACCTCCTCGGTGAACAGGAGCTGCGTGTGCGCGCCGGTGCGGACCGCCCGGCGCACCGAGATCGCCTCGTGCGGGGTCGAGAGCACCGTGAGGTCCTGCACCCGCACCGGGGCGGTGCACGACTCGGGGATCTCGAGCTCGTAGCCGCGGTTCAGGAGGGCGACCGAGAGCGCGGAGAGCTTGTCCTCGGGCGCTTCGGCGCCCCGGACGAAGCGGGGGAGCTCCGCCGCCGGATCCTTCCAGATCTCGGCGAGCGTGCGGACCCGCACGCCGGCCGCGTGGAGCTCGGGGGGCACCTCGACCTGGGTGCCCGACGCGTCGAACACCACGCGCACCGCACCGGGCACCGGCGGGGGCAGCGGGACCGGCGAGCCGCTCGCCTGGCCCACGTCGAGGTCGGCGAGGTCGACGTTCGAGAAGTACCCGTAGCCGCGGAAGAGCGGGTTCGGCTCGATCGGGAACCGGCGGAACCGCTCGTACGCGTCGGCCCGCGCGGCGGCGAACGGCTTCGGATCCAGGAGCCCGCGGGAGAGGTCGTGGACCTGGTCGGCGGACAGCCACTGATCGAACCGCGGCGCGGCGACGGCGGCCATCAGATTTACACACGCGGGGGTGCTTATAAGAAATGCTCCCCGGAGCCACGTCCCTCGCGCCGGAAGTTCGAGGCGGCGCGGGGGCCGCTCCCGATTTATACGGTGGCCCGGTCACCGGGCGGTCGAGGAGGATCGATGGCCTACGACATGTACCAGGAGGTCATCCTCCAGCACTACCGGACGCCCCGGAACTTCGGACCGCTCGAGGGGGCGGACCACGTCGGGGAGGAGTCGAACCCGCTCTGCGGCGACCACATCACGCTGAGGCTGCGCGTCGACCCGGCGACCCAGACGATCCGGGAGGTGCGCTTCGAGGGCGACGGATGCGCGATCAGTGTCGCGAGCGCGTCGATGCTCACCGAGAAGCTCGCCGGCCTCTCGCTCGAGGACGCGGGTCGTCTCACGCGGGACGACGTGCTGAAGAACCTCGGGATCCCGCTCTCTCCGGTGCGCATGAAGTGCGCGCTGACGGGGTTCGCGGCGCTCGGCCACGCGCTCCACCCGACCCCGGCGAGCGCGACCGCACCGCCGTCCGCGTAGCGCCCCGCGGCCGCGCGCGCTTTAATACGATGCCGCCGGTGGAACGGCCGAAGGGGGATCCCGTCCCGCGAGCTCCGGCCGATGATCGAGATCGACCCCGACATCTGCGTGCTCTGCGGTCTCTGCACCGGGGTCTGCCCGCCGAACGCGATGGTCCTGACGCCGACACGGCTCGAGGTCCTGCCGAGCTGCACCGACTGCGGTTGGTGCGTTCCCTACTGCCCCGTGGGCGCGATCTCGGGCGGCCGGCCGATCGTCCGGCGACGGCGGTCCGATGACTGAGCGCGCGACCCGCCGGTCCGACGCACCGCCGCGGGTGCTGCTGGTCGACCCGTACCTCGCGCGCGAGGACCCGATGGAGCGCAAGTTCGTCGAGCTCTACCCGTCGCTCGGCCTGCTGACGCTCGGCGCGTACCTCCGCGCGCAGGGGATCGAGGTCGCGATGACCGACCTCACGTTCGCGCGGGACGCGCGGCCCGTGACCGCGCGGCTCCGGGCGTTCCGTCCGCACGTGGTCGGCGTGCACACGAAGACCCTCACCCAGCCGCGGGCGGTCGAGATCGCCGAGCGCGCGCGGGCCGAGGGCGCGTTCTCGGTCGCGGGCGGTCCCGACGCCGCGACGCGGCCGGGCGAGTACCTCGCCGCGGGGTTCGACGCGGTCGTCCCGGGCGAGGGCGAGGGGACGCTGGTCGAGCTCGCGCGGCGGGTCCGCTCGGGCGGCGATCCCGCGGGGCTCGCCGGGGTCACGGTGCGGCGCGACGGGCGCGTCGTTCGGGGCCCTCCGCGGCCGTTCCTCCGGGACCTCGACGCGCTGCCCCTGCCGGCGTGGGACCTCGTCGACATGGAGGAGTACCTCGGACGCTGGCAGCGGTCGACCGGCGAGCGGCGCGCCGCGGTCCTCACGTCGCGCGGGTGCCCGTTCGACTGCTCCTGGTGCTCGAAACCGACCTTCGGGCGCACGTTCCGCCAGCAGTCGCCCGAGCGCGTCCTCTCCGAACTCCGGGCGCTCGCGGAGCGCTACCGCGTGAACTACGTCCGGTTCTGCGACGACGTGTTCGGGGTCTCGCGCGCCTGGATCGACCGGCTCCTCCGCCTCCTCGAGACCGAGCGCCTCGACCTCCGGTGGGAGTGCCTCGCGCGCGTCGATCTCCTGAAGCCCGAGCTGTTGAAGCGGATGCGCCAGGTCGGCCTCGAGCGCGTCTACGTCGGCGTCGAGTCCGGGAGCCAGAAGATGCTCGACCTCATGAACCGCGGCACCCGGCTCGCCCAGGTCGAGCGGACCGCCGAGGCCCTGCGGCGAGAGGGCGTCCGCCAGTTCTGGTTCCTGATGCTCGGCTATCCCGGGGAGACGCTCGACGACATCGAGCAGACCCTCCAACTGTTCCGCAAGTTCAGTCCCGAGGAGTACTCCGTCTCGATCGCGGTCCCGGTCCCCGGCACCCGGTTCTACGACCACGTGAAGGACCGGCTGACCGGGCGGGCGCGGGCCTCCCGCGGCGCCGGGGGCACGAGCCTCCTCTACGAGGCCGCCTACCCCGAGGTGCTGTACCGGTGGGAGCAGGCCCGCTTCGGGCTCGAGGCGGCGCTCGGCAAGGCGCGCGACCGGATCTCGCCGCGGGTCGTCGAGCGGATCGGACGCGCGGCCGACCGCTTCCATGCGGCGGTCGCCACCCCGCTCCTGGTCGGCAAAAAGCCGCCGGTCCGCGCCGCCCCGTAGCGCCGGGCGTCAGGCGCGGCCCGAGCGCGGGTGGGTCGGGCACGGACGGCCCAGCCGGCAGAACCGGCACTTCTCGGGCGGGACCGGCGGGATCGGCTTGCGGAGCCGTCCGTACTTGCGGCGGGGCATGCGGGCTCCCCGGCCAGGGACCGCGGCGGGCCTTCAAGGTGGCGGGTCCCGCGCGCGAGCGGGAACGTTTTGAGGCCCTCCGACCCGTACCCCGCGTGGCGCGCGCGGAGGGCCTCGCGACCGCCGAGGGGACCGCGCGCTTCCGCGAACGGGGGGTCGACCGGCGCCATCTCCCGCCGGAGCACTTCCGTCGGGCGCCCGGGGGCCTCGAGCTGAGCTCGCTCGGGCTCGGGACGTACATCGGGCCGCCCGACGGACCGACCGACCTCGCGGTCGAGCAGTCGGTCGCGGTCTGCCTCACGTCCGCCCGCGTGAACGTGCTCGACACGGCGATCAACTACCGGCACCAGCGCGCCGAGCGGAGCATCGGGCGCTCGCTCGGGCGGCTGCTCGAGAAGGGCGAGGTCGCCCGGGACGAGGTGTTCGTCGCGACGAAGGCGGGGTACTTCGCGCCGGACGCGGAGTCCCGGCTCGCCCCGGACGACTGGATCCGCACGGAGTTGTTCGCGTCGGGGATCGTCCGCCCGTCGGAGGTCGTCGACGGGTGCCACGCGATGACCCCGCGCTACCTCGCGGACCAGTTCGACCGCAGCCGCGCGAACCTCGGCGTGGAGGCGATCGACCTCGTCTACCTCCACAACGGGCCGGACGCGCAGCTGCCGGTCGTCGGGCGCGAGGAGTTCGAGCGTCGGCTCGAGGCGGCGTTCGCGTTCTTCGAGGAGCTCCGCGGGAAGGGGATCCTCGGGCGGTACGGCCTCGCGACCTGGGACTGCCTCCGGGTGCCCCGCACCCAGGCGGAGTACTTCTCGCTCGCCAGCGCGGTGCGGATCGCCGAGAAGGTCGGCGGGGCGCAGCACGGCTTTGGGTTCGTGCAGTTCCCGTTCAACCTCGCGATGCCCGAGGCCGCGGCGGTCCACAACCAGCCGATCGGCGACGACCGGCTCACGCTCTTCGACGCCGCCGCGCGGCTCGGGATCGCGTGCTTCACGAGCGTGCCGCTCCTCCAGGGCCAGCTCGCGCGCGCGGGTCCGAAGCGCCGCGGGCTCTCCGCGGCGCAGACGGCCCTCCAGTTCGCCCGGTCCGCGCCGGGGACCCTCGGCCCGCTCATCGGCCAGAAGAGCTCCGAGCACCTCGCCGAGAACCTCGAGGTCGCGGCCCGGCCGCCGTGGGACGCGGCGACGTTCCGCGAGGTGCTAGCGTAGGTCGGATCGCCCGCCGCGCGGCGCCC
>JASHQY010000025.1 GCA_030038885.1 Thermoplasmata archaeon
TCTACGTGCTCGAGGTCGACGTCGGCGAGCCGAAGCCCCGCTCGATCGTCGCGGGGCTCCGGGCCTCGTACCCCGCGGAGTCCCTCCCGGGCCGGCGGGTCGTGATCGTCTCGAACCTCGCTCCCCGCACGATCCGGAAGCGGACCTCCCAGGGGATGGTGCTCGCCGCCGACGTCGGCGACCGCGCGATCCTCCTCACCCCGCCGGACGGGGTCGCGCCCGGCGCGTTCGTCGGCGGCACGACCGAGGCCGATCGCACGATCTCGTACGACGAGTTCGCCGCCACTCCCCTGCGCGTCGGGCGAGCGTTGCCGACCGCCCCCGGCGCGGCCGCCCGCTTCGACCTGGGCGACCGCACGGTGGAGGTCCCGGGCCGCTGGTCGCCGGGGACGGTCGGGGTCGTGCGCCTGGCGGGACCGGACGCGACCACCGGCGAGGTGCTGTCGTTCGGGGACGATCTCGCGGTCCGCCCGTCGGAGGAGGTTCCGCTCGGAGCCCGCGTCCGATGAGCGAGGTCGTGCGGCTGGACCTCCACGTGCACTCGATCCACTCGCCGGATTCCCACCTCGCGATCGAGACGATCATCGGCCGCCTCGCCTACCAGGGGCTGCGGGGGTTCGCCCTGACCGACCACAACACCGTGCGGGGCCACGCCGAGCTCGCGGACCTCCGGACGAGGTACTCCGCGTACCTTCTCCTCCCCGGGGTCGAGGTCTCGACGGCGGACGGGCATCTGCTCGCGTTCGGGGTCTCCGAGGCGCCCCCGCCGCACCGCGGGGTGGCGGAGACGGCCGACTGGGTGCGCGCCCACGGGGGCGAGGCGGTGCCGGCGCACCCCTTCCGGTGGTCGCACGGGATCGGGCGCGCGCTCGCCGAGACGGTCCCCGCCCCCGCGATCGAGGCCCGGAACGGGCACACCTCGGAGGTCGCGAACCTCCGGGCGGAGGAGGTCGCGGCGCGGCGCCGGCTCGGCACGACGGGCGGGAGCGACGCCCACCAGCTGCGCGACCTCGGCCGGTGCTACACCGAGTTCGACGCGTCCGCGACGACCGTGGACGACCTGCTCGAGGCGATCCGCACGCGGCGGACGGTCGGCGACGGGCGGTCGATGCCGTGGACCGGTCGGGTCCGCCTCGGGGTCCGCACGGGTCTCCTCCGGGTGGGCCGTGGGCTCCGGCCGATCTAGCGGCCCGCGCCCCGACGCCTTTAAGGTGCGTCCCCCTGCCCCCCGCCGGGCCGAGGTGGCAGAATGGTTAATGCGACGGACTGCAGATCCGTTTCCTGGGGGTTCGATTCCCTCCCTCGGCTTCGGGCGACGGGTGGAACGTCGGGGTCCTCGTCAGTCCGGTCCTAGGGCCGGGGCGGTGGCGGGGCGGGACTCGTCCGGCACCGTGGGGGGCAACGGATCCCGCGACGCGCGCGGGCGGCGGATCGCGCGGGGCATCTGCGGCAGGTTCGCGAACTTCGCGTGCCGGGACGGTCCGAGGACCTCCTGGCCGAAGATCACGAAGAGCCCGCCGATCAGCGTGATGCCCCCCGCGATCCAGTACGCGTTCTGGAACGCGACGTGCGTCGCGACCCCGGCGAGCGGTCCCGCGACGAACACGTAGGTCGCGAGGAGCGCGCCCGCGATCGGCGCCCCGACGCTCCCTCCGACGTTGCGGAACACGTTGTTCATCGCGGTCGCCTGGCCCATGTCCTTGGGGTCGACGGTCAGGATCAGGAGGTTGATGATCGACGCGTTCAGGAGCGCGATGCCGGCGCCGACCACGAGCTCGAAGACCAGCATCTCGGGGAGCGTCGTGCCGATCGAGATCAGGTAGAAGCCGAGCGCGGTCACGACCGCCCCGGCGAGGGCGAGCGGCTTCACGCCCACCCGCGACACGATCACGCTCGCGAGCACCGCGACCGCGGTCATGCTGCCGGCGAGCGGGGTGATCCAGATCCCGGCGTCCAGGATGCCGCCGGAGAACCCGCCCGAGGCCGCCGGGTACTCGAACTGGTAGATCAGGGCGAAGAGCGCGAGGTACATTCCGAGGCCCACGACCGTGAGCACGAGGTTCGTGACCATCACGTTCCGCTCCCGGAGCAGTCGGCCGTCGATGATCGGCTCGCGGGCCTGCCGCTTCCACCAGAGCTCGTAGATCGCGAACGGGACGAACAGGACGAGCCCCGCGACGAGGAAGCCCAGCGTGAGCCCCGAGGTCCAGCCCCAGACCTGGCCCTGCGAGAGCGCGGTCACGACCCCCGCGAGGCCTCCGCCGAGCAGCGCCGCGCCGACGTAGTCGACCCGGGCCTCCGGGCGACGGTACGCGGACTCCCGGACCCACAGGATGAGGAGGAGGGCGACGGCGATCACGAACGGGATCGCCGAGTGGTAGGTCGTCCGCCAGCCGAAGTCCTGCGAGACGAGCGAACCCAGCGGAAGGCTGACGGCGAATCCGATCCCGAACATCGCGCTGAGCAGCCCCTGGGCGCGCGGCACGAGCTCCCGGGGGAACTCCTCCCGCATCAGGGCCATCCCGAGCGGCAGGATCGTGAGGCCGATCCCCTGGACGGTCCGGGCGGCGACCATGAACGCGAACGTGGGGGAGAAGCCGGTGACCGAGACGGACGCGGCGTAGCCGAGCATCACGCCGATCAGCACCTTGCGCTTCCCGTAGATGTCGCCGAGCTTCCCCATCACCGGAGAGAGCGCGACCCCGGACGCGGCGTACGCGGAGATGATCAGGCTCGCCTGGGCCGTGTCGATCCCGAAGTCGGACTGGATCGTCGGGAGCGAGGGGATCAGCATCCCCTCGATGTAGAGGACGACCACGACGATCGCCGCCAGCAGGATCATCACGCGGTTCGCGTAGGACGCGTCGAACGTCGCAAGCGTCTTCGGGACCGGCGCCGGCGGGGACGCCGAGGACGCGGGTTCGGCGGGAGGCGGGGTCTCCATCGACGCGTTCCGCCTCCTAGCTCGCCCCGGGTCGCCGGAACCGGGCGGCGCGGAGGGGAGCGCTCGCGCGTCGCGCGGGTCCCGGGCGGGCCGTCGGCGCGCCGGGACCGTGCGACGAGGCACACGGATCCGCGGGGTCCATCCGACCGACGATCTGCTCGAGGACCGTCGCGGCGGCTTCGAGTTGGGCCGGGGGAACCCCCTCGCTGTAGACGCGCCAACGATGACGGAGCTGGCTCTCCATGCGCTCCGCGAGCCTCCGGCCCCGGGGGGTCAGGGAGATCAGGACCTGTCGGCGGTCCCGGCCCCCCCGGGCGCGCGCGACGTACCCCTCGGACTCGAGCCGGTCGAGCAGTCCGGTCGCGGCGGAGGGGGTCGACCCGATCATCTCGACCCACTGGGAGACCGGGAGCGGTCCCCGCGTGCGCAGCGCTCCGAGGAGCGAGAGCTGCGGAAGGCTGAGTCCCAGCGCCCGAGCCTCCTCGCGGGAGAGCCGGATCCACCTCCGAGCGGCCCCGGTCAAGGCGTTCCACAGCCGCTCCTGGGGGGGCTCGAGGAGCCTCGGGGCGGGCACGACGCGCGCGGTCATTTAGTTCCGAAAACGAAATTTACTGAAAGCATATAAAATTGGCGGGACCCCGCCCCCGTCGGCGGCGGGCGGCCGACTGTCGTTCGCTTGCCCGTTGCCGCCGGGGTTCAGAACCGGTCCCCGGCGCAGCACAGGAACCTCGGGTCGTCCGGGCGGAACGTCGCCCGGGCGGTCCGAGCGTCCCACGGACCCCGGAGCGCGGCGGTCATCAGGGTGTACCACCCGGCGTCGAGCACCGCGTAGCCGCGCGCGCGGAACAGCGCGGGATCGTCGGAGACGGGAGTGTGCTGGAACGCGACCGTCGTGCCCGCGGCCCGGGCCTCGATCGCGCGCACGAGCCGCGCCCGGTCCCGCCGGTACGCGGCGACGATCTCCCCGCAGAGCGTCCGGACCCGGGTTGGGACGAGGTGCGCGTACCCGGCGATCCGGCCGTTCCGGCGAAGCACGAGCAGTTCGGACTTCGGGTCCACCTCGCGGGTGGCGGCCGCGATCGGCAGGAACCCGCGGGGGTGGCGACAGAAGCCGAGCCGGTCTTCGGCAAGGCGGTCGTGGAGCCGGTCGAGCGGGGCCAGGTCGCGCGAGCGCGCGGGGGTGACCCCGGCGATGCGGGAGGCCGCGGGCCGGTGCGAGGGAGGGAGCACCGCCCACGGGAACGCGTAGGTGTCCGCGTACCCGAGGCGTTCGTAGAGCCGGTGGGCGCCCCACGAAGGGTTCGTCCACAGCGCCGTGTAGCGGATCCCGGCCTCCCGCTCCCTCCGGTGGACCTCTTCGAGGATGCGTCGCGCGATCCCCCGACGGGCGCGGTCGGGCCGGGTACCGACCGAGGCGATCGCACCGATCCGCTCCTCCCCGTCGGGGAACCGGTAGGCGAGCCGCTTGACGAGCGTCTGTCCGAGCACCTGCCCGTGCTCGACCGCGAAGATCCCGACGTACTCGGCGAAGAGGTCGGAGCGTCGGCGCCAGACGTCGACCGCCCGCCGGTCGGTCGCGCCGCCGAGGGAGGAGAGGTGGACGAGCAGCCGGCCCGCGTCCATCGAGGGGGTCAGCTCGTCGAACGTGCGGAACTGCATGCGGGCCCGGGAGCTCCCGGACGACTTGGGGGTGTCGGTCCCTCGGCGACGCCCGACGGTCCGCGCCGAAAGAACCATCTCGCCCAAGACGTGTCCGGGCGTGAGGTACCCCGTGGCATCGGTCGCTTCGATCCGGTCCCAGACCGTGCGGACCGGGGCGGGTCTGATCGCGCTCGGGATCGTGCAGTTCTCGGCGGCGATGGCCGTCGTCCAGTACGGCTACCCGGGGTATTCGGACGCGGCCAACTACATCAGCGACCTCGGCAACACCGCGACCTCGCCCTGGCACGTCGTGTTCAACGTCTCGATCGTCGTCCTGGGAATCCTCGCGTTCGCCGGGATCCTTCTCGCGTGGGAGGGATTTCCGGCGGGCGGGTCCCGGCCGGCGGGCCTGATCCTGCTCCTCCTCGCGAGTCTCGGGGCGATCTTCGTCGGCCTGTTCCCGGAGAACGTGAACCCGACCGTCCACGGGATCGCGTCGCTCACGGTCTTCGGTCCGGGGGGCGTCGCACTGCTCGTGCTGGCGGCGGGCATGAGGCCACGGACGAACTGGCACTGGTTCCGATGGCTCTCGGTGACGCTCGGTCTGATCGACCTCGTATCGCTCGCCTACTACGTGCCGACCCAGAGCACCAACACGACCTGGGACCCGGGGTTCGTCGAGCGCCTGATCGTCTTCCCGATCCTGATCTGGGGACTCCTCGCGGCCGCGCAGATCGCGCGCCATCCCCGGCCGAACCGGCTCGCGATCCCGGTGCCGACCTGAGGCGCTGGGGGACTGGTCCCCGAGCGCGCGGGCGTGTCCCCGGAGGGCCCGGCCGGCTCAGCGCCGATCGGTCGCCTTCGGTGGCTTGACGACCAGCACGGAGCATCCCGCGTAGTGGAGGATCCCGTCGGACACGCTGCCGAGGAAGAATCGGCCGAGCGCGTCGAGGCCCCGGGATCCGACCACGACCAGGTCGACCGCGTGCTCCTTGACGAACTCGACGACGGCCGAGACCGGCTCGCCCTCGAGCAGGTGGGCTTCGGTCTCGGGAAGCCCGGCGACCGCCAGTCGCGCGCGCTCGGCCTCGAGCGACCGGCGCGCCTCGGTGAGGATCCGTTCGACCGTGTCTCCGGTCGGCATCGAGATCCCGAACCGCGGGGAGACGAGCGACACCACGCCCACGATCGTCAGGTGGGCCTGCGTGCGCCGGGCCAGGTCGGCGGCGTCGCGCAGCGCGGCGACCGCTTCGGGAGAGCCATCGAACGCGACGAGGATCGAACGCGGGGTCATGGCCGGCGAACCGCCGGTGCCCAGATGAGGATTGCCGGCCCCGAACGCGCCCGGGTCCGCCAACCCTAAGGGCGCCCGGGGAACGCGGGAACCATGGCCGCCGCGCGCCCCGCGGACCCGGCGGGACCGCTCCCGGCGGTGGTCCTGGGCGCCGGATACGCCGGCCTCTCGCTCGCCCAGGAGGTGCACCGGCGCTCGCGGGGGCGGATCCCGGTCGTGCTGATCGATCGCAATCCGGTGCACGTGCTGCGGACCCAGCTCTACGAGGTCGGCGAGCTGGCGTCCACCGGGGACACGACCGATCGCTGGGCGGTCCCGCTCGCCGGGGTCCTCGAGGGCACCTCGGTCGAGTTCCGCCAGGGGACGGTCCGGTCGATCGACCTCGCGGGGAGCTCGCTCGCGCTGGACTCCGGCACCGTGCGCTACCGCGCGCTCGCGATCTGCCTCGGCAGCGTCGCGGCGTACTACGGCGTTCCCGGCGCCGCGGAGCTCACCCACCAGGTCTACCGGTTGTCGGGCGCGAAGAAGCTCGCGGCCGCGATCCGCGAGATCGAGCGGGCGTCGGCCACGCTGCCGGGGGAGCGTCGGGCGCGGATCGTCGTGGTCGGAGGAGGATCGACCGGCACCGAGCTCGCGGCCGAGATCGCGACCACGGATTGGCGGGCGATCGCCGACCCCCGCGCCCGGCCCCCGGACGTCTATCTCCTGACCGGGGCGCTCCCGTTCCTCTCCGGCTTCGCGGCGCCGATCGTCGAGCGGGCGCGTCGGGTCCTCGCCCGCGCCGGCGTCACGATCGTGTCCGGGCTGAACGTCACTCGGGTGGATCCGGGCCGGGTCGCGCTTGAGGACGGATCGGTCCTCGCGTGCGACGCCGCCGTGTGGTGCGCCGGTCTCGAGGCGCCCCCGCAGGTGCGCGAGCTGCCCGTGCCGCACGGGAAGGGCGGTCGGATCGCGGCCGCGCCGACGCTCGAGGTGCCCGGTCACCCCGGGGTCTTCGCGGTCGGTGATGTGGTCGAGCTCAAGGACCCGAATACCGGCGCCTTCGTTCCGGCGACGGCCCAGGCCGCGCTCGCGGAGGCCCGGACCGCCGCGCGCAACCTCGTCGCACGGTGGACCGACCGGCCCCTCGTCCCATTCGAGTATCGGGAGCGGGGGGTCGTCGTCGCGCTCGGTCTCGGGCAGGCGGCCGGTGCGGTGCGCGCCGTCCCGATCTGGGGCAGCCCGGCCGCGCTGCTCAAGCGGCTCGTGCAGCGCGATTACGCCCACGCGGTCGAGCACGGCGAACCGCCGTCGCTGATCTAGCACTCCCCGCGACCCCGCGGCACCGACCCGCGGATCCCCCGGCCCACCCGGGGTCTCCCGGGAGCAGCGACCCCAGCGCCGGCGCGGTGGCCTCCACCGAAGGGAGGTCCCTCGGCGTCGCACCAGAGAGGACGCTGCTCGAGGTCGAACCCGCGGCGTGGTCCGGTGCCGCTCTTTCGGTGGCCGGCAAAGGGGCATATCCTCCCGACCCGTCGCCCCCTCCGCCACATGAAGGCGATCGTGCTGGTCGGGGGCTTCGGCACGAGGCTCCGACCGGTCACCTACGCCGTCCCGAAGCAGCTGATCCCGGTCGCGGGGCGGCCGATGCTCTACCACGTCCTCGACCTCCTGCCGGACGACGTCGAGGAGGTCGT
>JASHQY010000026.1 GCA_030038885.1 Thermoplasmata archaeon
GACACCGTGCTCCCCCTCGATCTGGAGGCCGAGAGCTTCGAGAAGAACCTCGCCGCGGAGTTCGGCCAGGGCGTGGACGTGGTCCTCGACTATCTCTGGGGTCCGAGCGCAGAACGACTCCTGGTCGCGGCCGCCCGGCACGGCCCGGAGGGTCGCCCGCTGCGCTACGTCTCCATCGGATCGGTCGCGGGCGGTACGATCACGTTGCCGAGCGCGGTCCTGCGCTCCTCAGGGATCTCGCTCATGGGCAGCGGGACGGGGAGCGTCTCGATCGCGCGGCTGGTCTCGATGTTGGGACGGCTCCTCCAGGCCGCCGCGGACCAGCACTGGGAGGTGGCAGCGCAACCCGTTCCCTTGTCAGAGATCGAGGCCGTATGGTCCAAAGACGATGGCGGGCCGAGAGTCGTGCTCACTATCGGTCGGTAGGTGTCTCCACCGGGTCTGCCCAGGGTGGACACCCGTGACCTGAGAGGTCGGACCGGGGTGGACCCGGGAGGAGGACACCTGGGGTCGAGCGGCGGGAAGCCGAGCCCCGCGATGACCCCGGCACCATCTCCCGACGGAGCATCCGAGTCGTGCGGTGCTCAAAACGAATCGCGGGTTACGAGAGGCGGTGCCCATCTTCGGAGGCCACCCACGGGTCATCGTCCAGCCTTCTCAAGAGGGTCCTACGCGGCATGCAGTATGCCTACACCGATGGTGACCGCCGAGACCCCCGTGCGAGGGTCTCGATCAACCCTCGCCGAGCTCGAACGGTTCCGTAGCGCGATTCACGCGGCGTCGCTCGACGCGGCGATGCGATCGCTCCTGCTCCGGAAGAGGAAGGAGCTCGTCGCCCCGATCGACGGCACCGTGGCTCTATTGGTTGTATCGGCCCGTGCCCCCCTTCCACGCCCCCCGGGGGACCCTTTTCCCCGCCTCCGGCTTCGGTTCCGCATGGAGCCCGTAACCACCCCGAAGCTCGCGCCCTACCTCCTCGTGCAGGACGCCGCCGGCCTCGGCCAGTTCGTCCAGGACGGGATCGGAGGGACGCCGGGTCTCCGGGTGCTCGATCAGCACGGGAAGGTCAACCACCTCGACATGCGGGTCGCCGACTCCCTCGTGATGATCGCGGAAGCCCCGCACGGTCGCCCGACGTTCCCGGCGATGCTGCACCTGTACGTTCCCGACGCGGATGCGGCGTACGCACGGGCGATCGCGGCCGGCGCCACGAGCGTGCGGGCGCCGATCGATGCGGAGGATGGCCGGCGCGGTGGGGTCCGGGATTCGTGGGGCAACGAGTGGTGGTTCACGCGAGCCTTCCAGTGACGAGCTCACCCGGGGCCGGGCTCCCGGCGTCTCGAGAGCTTCCGAGCCGCCCTCGCAGGGCGGCCTCTATTCCCCGGGCCCCCCTCCGCGAGAGCGCGCGCGCAGGCCAGTGGTCGATGCTCTCGGGCTCCGCGACCGGAGCGGACCGGTACCCTAGCGAACCTGGAGAACGACCCGGGGCGCCTCCACCGGGCGCCATCGAGACCTTGGACCGGCGGACCGGTCCGATCCCGTCGACGGGCAGGGGTACCGGGCGGGTGAATGTCGATCGAGGCGAGGTCGCGTCGCCCGCGAGCGTGGACTCCGGACCGGGAGCGATCGGCCCTTCTGGTGGCGGGAGTTGCGGTGACCATTGACCGGGGTGCGGTTCACAGGGACACGTCGATGTACGTCGCCACCAGGTTGGTCGTCCAAGTGACCCGGGTCGCGGATACGACATTCGGGTTCTGCATCACCAGGTACCACGGAGCTGCCGCAGCCCCGCCATCGGACTCCGCATACAACGGAATCGTGAAGCCGACCTCACCGGCGGAGCGGTTCCCGGTCGCGAAGCAGAGGCCCGTGCCCCCGCACGGAAACGTCGAGGGCGACTGACTGTAGTTGGCGAACGCGCCCGGAGTCATCACGAGAATGACGGCACCCGCGGAGGCGAGGAACGAACCGTTCAGGACGGCCAGGGAGGCTGCGCTGGGTTGGATCTCAAAGGACTCGGACTGTGCCGCAGGGATGGAGAAGGCCGTTCCTGCGGCGAGGAATGTGGTCGGGGTGGGTGGCGGCGCCACCGGGCACATCGGGCTCCCGGGTGATGTGGGCAAACCCGCGGGAGTACACGGCCGCGAGGCGAGGTAGGCATTCACCCCAGCAATCGTGACGCCCAGGATCACACCGGCCGCAATGGCCACCAAGCTCACGGCGGACCAGCGATGGGCTCTGGAGCGAGTCCGGCCGTACGGCGACGCCATACGTGGCCTCCAAGGCCCCCAGGGCAACGCCGAGCATAGAGGTATCGGGTACGAGCCCGCGTTGATCGATTCCGGGTCTGACCGCCATGCGACGAGCCGCCGCTGAGACCGATGTCGAAGGTTCGAGGCCGGATGGCCGTGAGAAAGGTACGTCGTCGTGCCCTCTGGACGTATTGGAGTACTACCGATCTCCCCGGCATCATCTTACGACAATGGACTCGCCGAATCGCAGTTCTTCGAGGTGGAGCGACTATCGCAGAGGTCAGTACCACGTCGCTAGGATCGCTTGGAGATG
>JASHQY010000027.1 GCA_030038885.1 Thermoplasmata archaeon
GGACGCGGTCCCTCTCGGGGCGGACGGTGCGCGCGACCATGGGCGGGACGGCGGGCGCGCCGGCTCCTCGACGAACCGGGCGAGCCCCTCGGGGAGCTCGCCGGCGAGGTCGCGCGGCACCTCGAACCCGAGGAGGTGCTCGATCCGCTGGAAGTCGTGGGCCTCGTCGCGGGAGATCAGCGAGATCGCGGCGCCGCGCCGCTGCGCCCGGGCGGTCCGTCCGACCCGGTGGACGTAGGTCTCGGGCTCGTTCGGCACGTCGAAGTTCACGACGTCGCTGACGCCCTCGACGTCGACCCCGCGGGCGGCGATGTCGGTCGCGACCATCACGCGGTAGCGGCCCTGGCGGAACCCCTCGAGGGCCCGGATCCGCTGCGCCTGGCTGCGGTTGCCGTGGATCACCGAGACCCCGATGCCGGCGTGCTCGAGCTGGCGCGCGATCCGGTCCGCGCGGTGCTTGGTCCGGACGAACACGAGGACGCTCGAGCGCTCCGGGCGGCGCAGGAGCGCGACGAGCACGTCGGTCTTGCGCTCCGACGGGACCGCGATCGCATGGTGGGAGACCCCGACCGCCGCGACCGTCGGGGCGTCGGCCCGGATGATGTGCGGATCGTGGAGGAACTCGTGCGAGAGCCGCACGACCTCGGGCGGCATCGTCGCGGAGAACAGCATCGTCTGCCGGACCCGCGGGACGTGCGCGAGCACGCGGCGGACGTCCGGAAGGAATCCCATGTCGAGCATCCGGTCGGCCTCGTCCAGGACGAGGACCTCGACCGAGCGGAAGTCGACGTAGCCGCGCTCGAGATGGTCGAGCAGGCGGCCGGGCGTCGCGACGATGATCTCGGCCCCGCCGCGCAGCGCCCGCTCCTGCTCGATCATCCCGACCCCGCCGTAGACGGCCGCCCCCCGCAGTCGCGTGTGCCGGCCGAGGCGGCGCAGGAAGCCCTCGGCCTGGAGCGCGAGCTCGCGGGTCGGCGTCAGCACGAGCGCGTAGATCCGGCCGCGCGGCCGGGTCAGGAGGCGTTCGAGGATCGGCAGGAGGAACGCGGCGGTCTTCCCGGTCCCGGTCTGGGCGGTCCCGATGAGGTCGCGTCCCTCGACCGCGTGCGGGATCGTCCCCCGCTGGATCGGGGTGGGCTCGGAGTAGCCCATCTCCTGGACGCCGCGCCGCAGCGAGGCGTCGAGGGGAAGGTCGTCGAAGGTCGTCGCGGTTCCGCTCGTCGTTGGAGGACTCGTGGTGGGGTCGCTCATGTCGATCTCGGGCGCCCCAATCGGCCTGGGCAAACGGGGGGTTCCGGTCTCGATTCGGGCAGCGGAGCGTGGCTTATGAGCTTCGCTCCTCCGTGCGGAACCGTCGCTCGGGAACCCACCGGGTCGGCGGGGAAGGCCGGGGGCGCCGGTTTCGGACGTGGGATCGGTCGCGCTCGAGGGTTTCGGGGTCGGCGCACCGATCGGACCGGCGGCCGGGCCCGCGCGCTCCCGCTCGGGGTCGTGTCGGCGGGGGAAACGTCCTCGGTGGGTCTCGGTCCGGCGCCGGCTTCGCTCCCACGCTGGGAGAGCGGGCGCCGTCCGATCCCCGGAACGAGGCACCCCCCATCAAGGTCATCCTCCCTATCGGTACTGGAGGAGGGTGGGCAGCGGGGCGGGACGGAGGACGGTCGAAGTGAGCGCGGGATCTCGGGCCGGAGCCGGAGTCCGCCCGCCCGTCCCTCGCCGGGCCCATGCCCGGCGGAGGTACGCCGGGATCGCCCTGGTCCCGGTGGTGCTGCTCGCCGTGCTGCTCGGGGCGCCGGTGACCCCGATCGGCGCGCCGGTGGGGGCGGTGTCCTCTACGCCCCCGACCGCCCCGCTTCGAGGCGCGCTCTCGGCCGCGACCGGGGCCTCCCCCGAGGCGTCGGGAATCCCTCTCTCCGACAGCATGGATTGGACGGTACTCAACCCCTCCCTTCCGGTCGGGCTCGCGGGGGCCGGCTTTGCGGTCCTCTCGAGCGCGGCGGAGGGCGTCCTCTTCGGGGGCGATGCGGCGAGCGGACTCAGCGGCCAGACGTACCGCTACAGCGAACCGGCGAACTCGTGGACCCTGGAGGCTCCCGCGAACTCCCCGTCGGCCCGCTCCGACTTCGGCTTCGCGACCGACGCGAGCGCCGATTCCGCGGTCCTCTTCGGCGGGCAGGTCGACCTCGCCACCGGTGCCGTGTCGAACGCGACCTGGACCTATGCGTTCGGCAGCGACTCGTGGACGAACGTCTCGGCGGCGGTCGCCCCCGCACCGCGCGAGGACCCCGGGTTCGCGGTCGGCGACGGGATCGCACTCCTGTTCGGCGGGTGGGCCCCGAACGTCGCCGGGACCGGCGAGATCACGTACTCCGACACGTGGATGCTGAACCTCTCGACCGACGCGTGGACGGCCGTCGCGGGCGCGGGCGGTCCGGGCGCGCTCCACGGCGCCTCGATCCTCTGGCAGCCGACGCTCGGCGAGTTCCTCCTGTTCGGCGGATGCTACCCCTGCTCCTCGGCGATCTGGGCGTTCTCCCCGACCGCGCGGACCTGGACGAGCCTTGCCCCCTCGGGGGTGAGCCCGTCGCCCCGGATGAACGCGGTCTGGGTCGACGACCCGACCCAGGGCCTCGACCTCCTCTACGGGGGGACGAACGGGACCAGCGCCACCGACTCGACCCTCTACTTCGAGCCCGCCTCCGCCACCTGGACCGGCGCGGTCATCTCGGCGCCGCCCGCCGCCCGGTACGCGGCGGCGGCGGACTACTTCGCGGTCGCCGGGAACGCGACGCTGGTCCTCGCCGGCGGGACGGACGGCACCGGCGCGTTCTCGGACGTCTGGCGGCTCGCCGAGGTCGCGAACCTCTCGGTCGAGGTGACGAACGCGACCTCGGGCGCGGGGATCGCGAACGCGAGCGTCGCGGTCAGCTCGGGCGGGGTGCTCACCACCAACCAGACCGGCTTCGCGAGCGCGACCGAGCTACCGGCCGAGGTCACGACCCTGACCGTCGCCCAGGCCGGGTACGCCACCGGCAACGAGACGTTCTGGATGCCGCCGGGCGCGACCTCCCAGATCGTCGTCCCCCTGACGCCGCTCGCTCCCGCGAGCGTGGACGTGATCGTCGACAACCAGACCGACTTCCCGGTCGGCGGGACCCGCGTGACGCTGTCGTACGACTCGCGCCTCTACCCCGGGTCACCCTGCACGACCGACGCGAGCGGCCTCTGCGCGTTCTCGAACGTGCCGTCGGCGACGTACCTCATCCAGGCGACGCACGCCGGCTACCACGGCGCGGGGGAGACCGTCGACCTGCGGCCGGGGATCCTCACGGTCGTGAACCTCACGATCGTGCCGCTGTTCGCGCTCACGGTCCGGACGCTGGGCTCCGAGCCGAACGGCACCGACCTCGCGCTCGCGGGCGCCGAGGTCACGGTCGGCGGCACCGGGGTCGGGACGACCGGGACCGGTGGGTACTTCAACACGACGCTCGCGACGGTCGGCCTCGAGCACATCGGCGCGTCGGTCTATGCCTACTTCAACGCGTCCGCGCTCCTCAACGTGACCGAGACCGGCAGCGCGCTGGTCGTCCTCACGCTCGACGCCCGGCCGTATCCGACGATCTCGATCGAGGTCCTCGGCCAGCGGGGGAACAGCCCCGGCTTCCAGGTCCGCAACGCGTCGGTCCTGGTCCAGAACACGACGAGCCTCCCCACCGGCCCGTACGACCAGGTGTTCGTCACCGACGTCGAGGGGAGCGTCGAGTTCTCGCCGCCGGTGGGGAACTACTCGATCCGCGTCTCGGCGGCCGGGTTCCTGCCGAACGACTCAGTGCCGCTGCTCTCCGCCCCGCCGGGCGTCGCGATCGGACGCACGATCTACCTCCAGCTGATCGGGTTCTCGAACCTCGAGATCCTCACGCTCAGCGCCGCCCGCGGCAATCCGCCGGTCGGCGGCGCGCAGTTCGCGCTCCGGTTCTCGGGGGTCAACCTCAGCACCGGGCTCCCGTTCCCGCCGAAGGCCGGCGGCTCGCTCTCGACCGGGTGGGCGAACTTCTCGGGGATCCCCCAGGGGACCACGATCTGGTCGGTCGTCGCGCCGGGGTACCTTCCGGCGAACGGCACGTTCGCGATCGTCTACGGCAGCCCGTCGAACGACTTCACGGTCTACCTCGTCCCGATCCCGCCGCCGAGGTACACCGGCCTCGACATCCTCCCGGTCGCGCCGACCGCGGTGTGGTCGCTCGCCGTGCTGCCGATCGTCTGCCTCCTCGGGGCGCTCGTCTACCTCACGATGCTGCGGAACCCCGCGTCCCGCGAGCGCGAGCTGCGGGACGCCGCGCGGGCGGCGCGCACCGCGCGCCCGCCGCCGCGCGCCGGATGAGGCCGCGCCTACGGGCCGGGGCTCGGTTCCGGAGCGGCCGTCCCCGCCGCGGCCTCCCCGGGGGTCGCCGGGGGAACGCCCGGGTCGATCTCCGCCCCGACCGTCGTCGGCACGGCCGGTCGGCGGCGCGGCCGCCGGGCCGTCGCGACCGCGAGCGGGCGCTCCGTGAAGCGGACGAAGGCCAGCACCGCGATCGCGATCCCGACCGTCAGGCCGAGCACCGCCCAGATCGACGCGAAGTACGCCGCGGCGAGGAACGCGGCCGCGGTGCCGGCGCCGTAGAAGATCGGCTCGAGCCCGGGCGGCCACGTGAGGAACGGCGACTCCCCGGTCGAGCGGTCGCGGAGGACCTCGAGCTGGCCGGGGGTGAACCCGTACGCGGCGACCGCCTCCCGGGGGACGTCCGCCTCGCGGAACGCGCGGACCGCGACCGGCAGGGGGACGCGATCGCCGGTCTGGGGCCGGACCGCGACGAGCAGGAGGCCGCCGAGCGCGACCGCCGTGAGCGCGGCGTAGGCCGCGTCGAACGTCGCGTTGAGCGGCAGGGTCGGTGCGGCACCGCCGGGAACGAGGCCTCCGAAGACGGAGAACTGCTGGGACGCGAGCGCGAAGAAACGGCCGACGAAGTGCTCGCTCGCCCCGTACCCCCCGAGCGTCGGGACCGGGGCGTCCGCGAGCAGGAGGAGCCCCCAGGTCACCGCGACGCCGAAGACGACCAGCCGCGCCCCGAGCGCCTCCTCGGCGCGCGCGACGTAGCCCGCGAAGAGCCACGGGACCCCGAAGAGCGCCCCCGCGACGATCTCGGGTCCCCACGGCCCGACGAGCGACGGGTCCGCCCACGCCCCGAACCCGACCGCGAGGAGGACCGCGAACGGCAGGACGCTCGCGAGCTCGAACGGAGCCGCGAGCTCGACCGACGTCGCGGCGATCGCGAGGCAGAGCGCTGCCGAGATCGCGATCGCGATCCCGCTGTCGCCCGGGAACTTCGTGAGCGCCTCGACGACGACCGCGACGAACGGGAGCGAGAGCGCGACGAACCCGATCGGACGCTCGATCATGCGACCCCCCGCCGGTCCCGCGCGTAGAGACGGATCAGCGCGTCGACCGCCCCGTCCCGCCCGAACTGCGCGACCGAGGCCCCGGCGCTCCCGAGGGCGGTCGCGACCGCGTGCGTCCGCCGGACCGCCGGGGCGAGGATCGCCCGGAACGCCTCCTGCTGGGTCGGCGCGGGCAGCTCCGGGTACATGCCCTCGACGTCGGGCAGCAGCGCGTAGAGCCGGTGGCCGCCGGCGCGCAGGCCCCCCGCGATCTCGAGGAGCTTCGTCGGGTCGTCGCCGGGCAGGGAGAACGCGAGCAGGGTCGTCGCGCGCGAGAGCTGCGGCAGGAGGGTCCGCAGCGCGCCGGCGAGCGAGGACACTCGGGCGGTCGCCCGGGCGCCGGTGAGCGCGCGGAACGCCTCGAACTCGGGGCCCGCGCCCCGGCCGGGCGGGACCGACTGGACGACGGTGTCGGCGAACAGCACGACGCCGCCCCGGCCGCCCTCATCGAACGCGACCCGGAGCGCGCGGGCGGCGGCCGCGACCGACGTCTCGAGCGCGCTCTCGTAGCCCGCGCCGATCGCCATCTCCCGCCCGACGTCGACCAGCACGATCGTGTCCTGCTGGCTCTCGCGCTCGTACTCGCGCACGTAGAGCGTCCCCTGGCCCGAGCGGCTCCACGCGACGTGGCGGAGCTCGTCGGTCGGCTGGTACGGGCGCAGTCCGCGGAAGTCCGAGCCGGCGCCCCGCGCCGACAGGGACGTCTGCCCGACGACCATGCTCGGCAGCCGGACCGGGTGCCCGACCTCGACCGAGGGAGGCTGGACGAGCGCCTCGATCGTCCACGGGTCGTCCATCGTCGCGCGCTTGAACGCGAGGCCGAGGGGGTCGTGCGCGACCACGATCGTCGGCCCGACCTCGAGGAGCCCCCGGAGGTCGGGGGAGACGACGTACGCGAGCGCGATCGTCGCCCGGGCGGGCCACCACGAGACCAGGTGCTCGCTCCCCTCGAGGACCCGGAGCCGCTCGGAGTGCGGGTCGTGGACCTCGACGTAGAATCCGGTCGCGAGCCGCGAGGTCAGCCGGACCGACACGAGCCCGGCGCCGGCGACCTTGACGAGCGAGCTGCACTCGATGCGCGCGACCTCGAACGCTTCGGGAGCGAACCCGCGGGTCGCGACCACGAACGCGAGGAGCGACGCGAGGACGAGGCCGAGGAGGAACGCGGCGACGAGGAAGACGAGGATGTTCGACGAATAGAACGCGATGACGAGCACGACGAGCGCGCCGACCAGCGCGAACGCGCCGCGGGGCGTCAGCGTCAGTCGGGAGAGGGCCATCTTGGGGTCCACCGTCCTCGGCCGGTCAGCGGGGCACGTCGATCGCGTCGAGCTCCTGCGCGAGGAGGGTGATCACCGGACCGACCGCGCTCGTCACGCCGCCGGCGGCCCCGGTCCGGCTGATGACCTCGGGCCGGACGATCACCCGGTGGTTGAACACGGCGAACGCGAGCCGGCGGACGTCGTCGGGGATCACGTACGACCGCCCGTCGAGGAGCGCCGCGGCCTTGATCGCCATCAGGAACTGCACCGCCGCGCGCGGGGACGCCCCGAGCAGGAACCCCTTGTCGGCGCGCGTCTGGCGCACGACGCTCGCGAGGTAACGGTACAGGTCCTCGTGGACGAAGACGTCGCGGTGGAGGGTCCGGAGCCGGTCGAGGTCGGCGGGCGAGAGGACCGCGCGGACGGCCTCCGCGTCGGCCACCGGCGTTCGGGTCCGGAGGATCTCGAGCTCGTGCTCCGCGCTCGGGTAGTCGAGGATCCAGCGGAAGAGGAACCGGTCGAGCTCGGCCTCGGGCAGCGGGTACGTCCCCTCGTGCTCGAGCGGGTTCTGCGTCGCGATCACGAGGAACGGCACCGGGAGGGGGTGGCTGACCCCGTCGAGCGTCACCTGGCGCTCCTGCATCGCCTCGAGCAGCGCGGACTGCACCTTCGGCGGGGCGCGGTTGATCTCGTCCGCGAGGACGACGTTCGCGAAGATCGGCCCGGGACGGAACTCGAACTCCTGGTCCCGCGGCCGGAGGATCGTCGCGCCGAGGATGTCGGACGGCAGCATGTCCGGCGTGAACTGGATCCGTCGGTAGCTCAGCTGGAGCGTCTGCGCGAACGTGCGCACGAGCTGGGTCTTCGCGAGGCCCGGCACGCCTTCCAGGAGGATGTGGCCCTCGGCGACCAGCGCGATCGACAGCGCCCGCACGACCTCCTCGTACCCCACGATCTGCCGGCCGATCGCGTCGGTGACCCGGCGCAGCATCTCGACGGGCCCGTCGGGCGGAGTCGGGGTCGGCGCGGCCGGGGCGGGCCCCCGGGGGGAGGCGGTCGCGGGCGCAGCTCCCGGCGGAGCGGTCGGAGATCCCGCGCTCATTCGAGCTCCAGCGCGCCGAGCGCGCGCACGACCCGGGTGCTGAGCGCCGCGAAGTTCCGGGCCGCCTTCCGCTCCTGCCGGGAGCGGAGCCAGGACCATCGTCGGGCGAGCCAGCCCGTCTGCTCGGCCCACGCGGCGGCGGTGTACGCCCGGTTGATCTCCCGCACGAGGGTGCGCAGCGTCATCGGGGGAGGCAGGAGCCGGTTCGCCTCGGGGTCGTCGAGCTCGCTCGGCTCGCTGAGATGCACCTGGAACCGGTCCCGGACCGTGACCGCAAGGCAGCGGCCGAGCGCGTCGACCGCCGCGGAGTAACGTCCCTCGCTCAGGTTCGCGTAGACCAGGGCGTCCAGCTGGAGCCGCCACGTCTCGGGGGCGGAGGTCGTCCCGAACGTCGGCAGGGGCGCGGTGCGACGCAGGGTCCACCAGCCGATGACGATCGCGAGCACGACCGCGATCACGAGCGGGATCTCGTACGACGGGTCCGTGAAGATCGCGCGGAGGGCCGGCGGAAGGTCCATCGGCGAGGACCCCCCTACGCCCCACCCGCGCCGGCCTTCGGCGGGGGGGCGGTCGCGCCGGTCGCGGGACGCGAGGTCAGGGTCGAATCGGCCCCGATCGTCCACGAGAGCCGACGCAGCGACGGCTCCTCGTAGATCGCGCGAAGGATCTTCAGGACCTCCCCGCCGGAGACCTCGCCGCCCGGTCGCCCGTAGCGCACCGGCTCGTAGAGCGCGTACAGCCGCGGCAGGAGGGTCACGAGGTAGCCCATGTCGCGGCGCAGGTAGCGCTCGATCAGCTCCCGGTGGGTCCACTGTCGGGGGAGCTTGAGGCCGAACGCGCGCCGCACGTCCGCCTCGGCGCTCTGGTAGGCGAGGGTGATCGCCTCGGCGGTGCGATTCGCCCGAACGAGCGCCTCGACCCGGGCGAGCACCGGAGGCGGCGCGACGTCGAGCGGCGCCTTCGAGGCGTCGCCGCCGGGGACGGCGGGCATCGCCGAGCGCGCGGTCGCCATGGCGGGAGGTCGAACCGGCGCCCCATTTATAATCTGGTGCCCCGCGGGATCGCCCCGGTGCCCGGGCCGGCCCGCGCGAAGGGGACGGTGGATCCGGACCCGGTCCGAAGACCGCACGACGATCCGACGATCTCGACCGCGACCGGGCGTTCGACCGGCGGGTTCAATACCCTCCTCCTCGCAAGGCTCCGGGGAGCATCCCGTGCCGGATCCCCGACCATGAGACCTCCCTCGACCCGTGCGCTCTCCGCGTCGAGCCCCGGGGCCCCCCGGTCCCGTAGCGCGTGGTCGCGCCGGCTCAGCGCCGTCGTGCTCACGTTGACGGTCGTCGCGGTCGTGGGGCTCGTCTCCGCCGCCTTCGTGATCCAATCGACCAGCGGATCGGCGAACGGCGTGCAGAGCGGATCGGCGTTCCTGACCCACTGGCAGCAGACCGCCGTGCTCTCGACCGCGACGCCGTTCGGAGCGTTGCCCGAGCTCAGCACCACGGCCGCCGCCCCGACGCGCCTCGCGGCCGCGTCCGCGGCGTACCGGCTGGACGCCGCGACCGCCCGGGACGTCGCGGTGGAATGGGTGTTCACCGAGTCGATCGGGATCGGGACGAACCTCGAGATCGAGATGGTCTATTCGGTCGCGTACACGTTGGCCGGCACGACGCACACGGTCTCGGGAACGGCCTATCTCGAGAGTCCGGCGACCGCGCCCGGCGTCGCCGACACGTTCGACCTCTACTGGGACGCGGGGGTGGCCACGGGCGTCACGTTCGGCGCGGAATCGGAGATCAGCCAAGCGTGCTCGGCGGTGGGGGCCTGCCCGTGAACCCGGCCGTACGACGGCCGGGCCGCCTGGGCCTCCTCGGCTTCCTCGCGGTGATCGCGGTCGGCTCGCTCGCGGTGGGGCTGGTCGGAGCCGTGGGGACCCAGGTCACGAACGGCCCGGTCGAGACCGGGGCCGGCGCGTACGTGACCGAGCATCCCCTGACGTACTGGGAATGGGTCGAGACCGCGCTCGGCACGGTCCCGGCGGCCGTTCCGGGGCGGGCCTCGACGACCGTCGGCGCTCCGACCGTCCTCGGGCTCGAGGCCGCGTCCTACGCGATCGATCCCGCGGTCTCGGGGCAGCCGAGCGTGATCTGGACGTTCGCCGAGACCCCCGCGACCCCGGCCCGCACCGAGCTCGCGCTCACGTTCGTCGACGGCCTCGCCGATCCGGCGACGACGGTCACCGTGTACCTCGAGACCGCGGTCCGCGCGCCCTTCCTGACCCTCGAGTTCGTCTTCTACTGGGATGCGGGAGCGTTCGCGCCGACCGCCCTCGACATCGAGACGATGTCCGCGACCGTCGTCGCGTGCCCCGCGATCGGCGACTGCGCGTGACCGTCGTGCCTTGGGCCCGGACCGCACGCTCCGACCACGATGGAAGTATGCGTATCAACGCGCATTGCACGGGCTCTTAGTCCTTGCGATGGTTCCTCTCGGAGCGAGTCCGTTTCCCGGGCGACAGCAGGTTGAAATACCCCGTCCGGGCACCTTGACGCGAGGTAGACCAGCAATGGTCGGCACTACACCGGGTAAGCGCTTCCCCAGGAGAACAGTCTACGTGGCCACGGCGTTCGCGTTGCTCGCGGTCGTCGCAGGGTTCGGCCTCGCCTCGTCGTTCACGGTCTCGCAGGGATCGTCGATCAACGGCGGCGGCGTCTACCATGCGACGAACTCGATCGCGTGGTGGAACGAGGCGAGCGCGGGCGTGGCGGTCGTCCAGACCCCCCTGCCCGCCGCCCTCTCGACGACCGCGACCGCGCCGACGGTCCTCGCCGGCGCCGCGGCGACCTACGCCGTCAACACCGCGGTCGCGAACGACGTCGCGCAGTACTGGAAGTTCACGGAGTCGACCGGCGCGGCCGCCGCGACCGAGCTCGAGATCGCGTTCACGGTCTCGACCGGCGCGACCCCGACCGTGACGACGCAGATCGTGTACGTCGAGACCCAGGCCACGAGCCCGACCGGGGCGCTGACGTTCACGATCGAGTACGACCTCGGCTCGCCCGCGACCGCGACGATCACGCTGAACAGCGTGTCGCAGCTCTCGCAGGAGTGCTCGGCGGTCGGCACGTGCCCGTAGGGAACGCCGCGAGTTCCGGCGGACCAACCTCTTCCTTACTTCTTCGTCCGGCCCCCGGGGTGCCGAGCGTTCGGCCCGGGACCGCTCACGCGGAGGTCGGTCGGGCCGGCGGGTCCGCGGCGGGGCGACCCTCGAGCGCGGCGTGGCTGACGAGCTGCGCGGCGACCGTCACGACGCTGATCGCCTCGTCGGCCCCGGCCTTGCGCAGCTTCGTGAGGCTCGCCGGGGCGCTGCCGACCGCGACGATCCGAAGGCGCGGCTGGAGCCCGCGCGCGGTGATGACCGTCAGGAGGTTCTCCCCGTCGGTGTCGCCCGCGGCGACGAGCGCCCGGGCCCGCCCGATCCCGACCTCGCGCAGGTCGTCCTCCGACGCGGGGTCCCCGCGGTGGACGCGGTAGCCCTCCTTCTGCAGCCGCTCGACCACGGCGGCGTCGGTCGACAAGAGGATCGCGCCGACCGACTGGCCCCGCAGCGCGTCCGCGGTCGCGCGGCCCTCGGGAGACGCCCCGCAGATGATCACGTGGTCCGTGAGGTCCTCCATCTGCGCGCGCTCCAGCCGCCGGGCGATCCGCTCCAGCCGTCGCTCGAGGAACGGCAGGAAGAGGACCACGACCGCCGTTAAGAACGTTCCCACCCCGAACAGGATCAGGAGGATCGTGAACCAGCGTGCGTTGTCGGTGATCGGCTGGTAGCTCGTGCCGTTCGTGGAGACCGTCGCGATCGTGAAGTAGACCGCGTCGACCCAGTTCCGCCCGTTGAGCGGCGGGCTGAACTGGCCCGCGAGCCACCGCGCGCCGACCGTCCCGAACAGGACGGTGATCAGCGCGGCGACGACGACCAGGAGCTGCGTCGCTTCGGGCCCGGTCGCGGAGCCCCGGTAGAACCCCAGGCGGTACGGGTAGATCGCCGCGACGACCAGGGTCGCGGCGACCGCGGCGGCGACCGAGAACACGTTCGGGCTCACGACCGCGATCGAGATCGTGAGGCCGGGCGCGAGGAGGGAGAAGAGCCAGGCGACCGAGCTGCGCTCGCGGATGCGGAAGCTCAGCGCGAGCAGGAGCAGCCCCGCGACGACGTCGAACGGAGGGTCGTAGCCCGCGAACGAGTCGCGGTAGAGATCGGTCGGCGGCCGGGCCGCGGAGAGGAGCCCCAGGACCACGAG
The DNA here is from genome assembly GCA_030038885.1 of Thermoplasmata archaeon. GTDB lineage: Archaea > Thermoplasmatota > Thermoplasmata > Lutacidiplasmatales > UBA184 > Lutacidiplasma. Next base: position 12,135 of record JASHQY010000027.1, read on the forward strand.
GAGCACGCCGACCCCGCCGGCGAGCGCCGCGAGCCGCGGCA